>NZ_AP023086.1:4352500-4672022 GCF_021655555.1 Marinagarivorans cellulosilyticus
ACAACAGTAGAAAACTGATTTGGTTTTAAAGTAAATACAGAATCAGAATACTCAACAACATTCAAACATGAGAACCCCCCACTACCAAACCACAAGCAGCCTTCTTCAGGTGATTCATAATTTCCCATAGCAAAAGGGACACATGACAAGTCTGACTCATCTATCCCTTCAGATACAAAAGAAATCCTGAGATTTCCTTGTTCAACATATGGCCGAAGAAGTTCCAAAACTTTACGTAAAAAAGAAGGTGTTTTATCAAATTTATCTGGCAATTTATTCAACAATAATATGGACACCTTCACATTACTGCTAAGAAGGTTTAATAGCCACCCGACTTGAATTGAGTTCTCAAATTTATCATCAACTAAGTGAGGAAGTGAAAACAAGACACTCTCGTACTTTGACCACTGTTCAATCAACGAGGCCATACTTACCTGTGCTGAATATATACCCCCAACTTTTTGAATGGGGTGCTTTAAATCAGTGTCTGCCAGCAGTTTTTTAACGAAAAGAATTGCTTCACATCGTTTAAAACTATCCCAATGTCGTTGATTAGAATAATCACATATACAATTTATACATCCACTATCACAATCCTTTGCGCAGGTAAGGTCTTCAAGCATTTGATTTAACAGTGCGTTAAATGTTGTGCCCTCAAAAATACGTCGTACATAACCAGCGCCACCAGGAACACCGTCATATGCAATAAGCGTTAAATAACCACCCTCTGTTCGGTGAGAACTCCGGATTTCCGACGGAGGGATTTCTAACGTTTTTACAATAGCCATCCTAAGTACTTCTGCCAGTGTAGTAGCCACACCATTGCGAAGCTCCAAAGCCTCATCAGCCGAAATATTTGGGGGTAACTCTATACGTTGATTTAAACGGTACAATAGAACATCCGTATTAAACTCGTGAGCTAAAGCGGTTTTTTCTAGCCTCTGATTACATTTTCGGCCACTATCTGGCATTTCATGCTCACGCGGCGGCCTAGTTGATTCAGCCTGCTCCATATGGTTACAATAAGAGCAACGCCAATATCCCAACTTGCCAACCCCTTGGTTCAACACAAAAAGTCTACCGTCAATCTCGTCATCCGCGTAAGCCGCCATAAAGGTTTTCTTTACCAATGAGTGATCGGTATCAACGTAGCGTTCAAATGGCGGGATAACTATCAGCTTCGCCTCATCCGCTTGTACAGATCTTTTCCTTGTCGTGGAAGGATCCTTCCCCTTAGATTCTTTAAAGGCTGTCACAAAGCCCTTGGGCTTTAAAAAAGAAACAGCAGATTCGGTAATTCTGTGTTTACAATTTTCACATTCAACAGCTTGATCTTCCCTATCGTCGGCTATATTGGCATGTGAACAATTTCTACATATTGAAACGACTTGCGTAGGCATAAAATCACGAGGAGAGTATGCTAACCCAGCACTGCGCCATATTCGACCATTCGCTATAACTTCAGAACCTGGCGCATATTCAGAAATCCCCATCGAAGCGTCACGAACAAGTTCGATATCAGACTTTAAGTATTGATTACCGAACTTTTTAGTCTCCTTAGTAACTTCCAATGTTAACGAGTGAATTGGAAAGCTATAGGTAGGGATAAGCCCTTTTTCAGAAAGTTTCGAAACTAAAAACTGCCCCAAATAGTTATCTTTTTGCTCCTTCCATCGGGAATACACTTTAATGGAGTTTTCATTCCCCTCATCAAATTCTTTTCTCGCGATTGCCATTTTTTGTTGATACTTAACACAGCGCTCTTCACTTAAACCAGCGAACAGAGTCATTTCCTCGACAAACAAATCAATAATTGGCTGTAACTGAGGCTTAACGCTCGCCCTGTCATTTTCGGGAATCATGTTAATGAGCCTTTCCGCTTCACCCAATGACTCCTTACCGGATTCAGATTCCAACCAATGCTGCACCTTTTTCCTAAAAGCAAAAGAAAAACCATCAACAATATCTTCGCCAAACAAATCAAATAATGTTGGAGCTCGCAATCGATCTAGTGTAATAGATTCCTCTAAAAAACCAGCTAACAAAATTGACAATTGATGCCTCTGAATTATCGTAGCGTTTGTTAAACACACAACAGGGTCCGTTGCCTGCTTCGCTAGATAAGACTTAAAATTTGAAAATACAACTCTATCGTAATGTGAATTTCTTGCGATTGTCACGCAAAAAGGCGCAGCTTGCGCTCTGCGCCCTGCACGTCCAGTCCTCTGCTGATAATTCGCAACACCGGGCGGCACGTTCAAATTAACAACTGCCTCTAGCTCCCCAAGATCAACCCCTACCTCCATTGTTGTTGTACAACTTAAGACGTTAACTTTTGAATCGAAAAAATGTGATTCTATTTTTTCACGAAGATCCGTAGAAAGAGACGCTGTATGCTCCCTCGCACTAACTATATTTGATTCCGCCAAAGTATAAGAATGAATATAATGATTTCTATTCGGGCTCCTATCTTCGGAATTACATGGGGTAACATCTCCAATACACCCAAATGCGGTACATTTGTCTTTAACAACATAATGCTGCTTAAGTCCGCATGATGAACACTTATAGATCGTTTCCATTGCTGAGTTTTTGATAACAATTGCTGACGCATCAAGCGCTCGGCCCGAACCGGCATTCAACAACAATTTCGTTTTAAGTAACAGGCTCCAAAATTCCTGCATAAATTCGGCGCAAACATCAGGAGCCCAACCCAACTGTTTTGTTAGGTACCATGTTCGCCTATTGAATCGTTTAGAGCCCAATTTTGTGACCCAGGAAAAATCTGCCTTTGAACCAGCGCCCGACCGCTCGAATTCAAACACCTTTATACCCGTATAACGCTCCCCCCAGATAAGCGTACTATTGGGGTCAGGATCATTCGGGATATTGGTAATACACTTACTACGCCTTATGTGCTCAAGAAATATATGACAAATAGAATTTAACTCGTCTTTACTAGCTATACTCGAAAACTGTTTTGTAAGAGCTCTAACAATAGCCGCTAGAGGCCTCTCCTTGTACGTAACCGCAACCAAGCCCAGTGATTCAATGGATACTCGGCGTCCGGGTGGAGTGCAAAACTCTGCGACTATACGTCCCGTCAATAAATCCTTTACATCTTCATAATATTCACGTGACTCGCCATTTGAATCGGGATAAGAGAAGCTATTGCGCTTTTGCCAAATAGCACGAACTTTATTTGCTACAGTGTCAAATGGAAGTGCTATATCATCTTCACTCAAAGCCTCAATCACGGCTGACCTATGTGCGAAATCATTTCCTGTTCGTTCAAAATAGGGCGCAAAAAAAGCAGCGTCTTGGCGATTGTCAGAAAACGTCAATAACTTTCGACCTGAAGCCGGACGTTGGTCAACCGTTTGCGCGGGAAGTGCCTCAAGAACTTTTTGTGTAATAACGCTAGATAGAGATTCATTTCCAGGGTAAAAACGACTGATGATTTCAGCGTTTGCACCCGATGCGTGAGCATTACACGCGGCACAATTTTTCAAATAGTGCTTTCTGTCATGCTCATCCTCATTGGTATCAACCTCAAACAGCTCAACACCACCCTCGTCAAGTAACAATCCGGTTAAAGGATCAATGCGAATGCTCTTCCATTTAATATTACCTCCATGATCTGCTTCGTCATCTTCGTCATAGACAAACCCGCTTGTCGGTTGACCCAGCCAGTAAACTCTGCGCTGTGCAGCCCCTTGTATCGTTGGGTATCTATTGTGCAACTTGCCGTTATGTACATAACCTTCAAGATAGGGTTGCCCACACTGCCGGCACGTTAGCAGAGGATAAAAGACCCCTGCCGAAGTTTCTTTATGTGTTCGCAACTTCAAATCAGAGTAGCCTTCACTTGAATTTGCAGGTAATACACATGCTCCCTCAATCGCCCCAGCCATAATATGATGACGACAAGGTAATAACGGAAACCCGTTTACATCAGACTTGGCAAACATGCCTATTTGAACTATTCCCGTTAACGCACTAATCCGATCGGTTAAAATACTTTGAGGAAAGATAGCTTCAGCCAAATGTTCAAAATGTATAACGCCTTGCTGTAAAGTATCTGCGGCTTTACATAACTCAGCATTATCTATAAAACATTTAAAAATACATTTTTCCAATTCCTTCTTGGAGCCAGAATCACATATTTCATTCAGTGTATCTTCAGGCAAAACAGACTGTAGATTAACACCGCACCTTTCTATACAATCCGAAAAATTAAAACCAATCTGATCTTCAGATAATTTATTTTCTTGCAAGAACAAGTGCATTGCTTCGCCAAGCGACTTCCACTGTTCACAATCCAAAGAAAACTTACTCCCCGCCCGAGTCATTAGATCTGCGTGAGCTTCTCGTTTACCACGGATCACTTTAGGCGATTTTTCACCAAAGAGATTCGATGCAAATTCTTTGAGCTTAACTTCAGATTCAGGGGAACTCCCTAAACTAGCACTGGTGGCGAAATACTGAACTGAGCCATCAACACCGACACGATTTTTAAGCTTACGTAACAACATCGCAACTTCTGTTGCTTGAGCGCCGTTATATGTATGGACTTCGTCTAAAACCAATGCTTGTAAATTACTCCCCCTAAACAGGCCGGAATTACTCGGCAGTAAAAGTAAATGCTCTAGCATCGCGTAGTTTGTCACTAAAACCTTTGGTGGTTTATCTAGCATCTCTTCTCTGGTCAACAACCAATTTCGCGGAATACCAGTTTCCCCAAACTCATCGTAGAGCTTAGAGTTTTCTAGCATTTCATTTTCCACTAGCTCCCGAGATACACCTTTCTTTGTTTGGCCAGTAAATCTACCAAAAGGAATTTGGTGATCCTTTAGATCCTTACCTAGCAACGGAGCTATACGAAAATACAATTGATCGTTCGCCAATGCATTCATTGGGTACACTAGAATAGCTCTAACCCCAGGATCATCAAAATTCGGATCATTCAAAAGAAGATCAACCAGAGGGTATAAAAATGTTTCTGTTTTACCGGAGCCTGTACCTGTCGCTACAACGAGATTTTCCTTATTCAAACACGCCTCGGTAAGCGCCAAATCTTGATGAAGGTGTAATTTACGATCAAGTATCTTTTCGCCCACTCCAGCCAAGCCATCATGCATAAACCCGCCATTACACTTCAAAAGCTCAGCTAACGGCCTACCTTTTTCAAAATCCGGCATGGTTTCAATATATGGGCCTTTAACTAACGACTCGGCCCCTAAAGCCTGCCAAAAAGACTCTGACAAACCCGAATAGCGAGAATGTATAGGTACAGTAGTTGCTATGTATCGGCGTAATGTATCTTCTAGATTACCCTTTAACACTAACGGATTGGCTTCAGACATCTACACAGACTCCCTCTTTATTATTAACGCTAACTCTCGATAAAAAATGCACATCCCACAGCAACAAATAGTAATGAAACAAATCACCACCCACACCGAAGTAATAACTTAATATACCTTCTAGCTTTGTATTGTCCCCTAATAGATTTTCGCTTAATTGTGCAAGAAGCGACGTAAACTCCTCTCCAGTCCACGCTGAGGCTCTACAAGACTGTGCTAATACAGAACTAAAGTAACAAATCGATTCCAGCAACTCTTTCTCTGTTTCACTTTCAAAAAAACTATCAGGCACTAATAACGGCAAGGCATCTTTTTTATCACCAGCAAACCGAAAAATCATATTATTATGCGCCGGGCGGTTAAATTCATTGCCACCTTGCGCCCGTCTAGCATTAGCTACAAACATATACTGACTGTACGCTAGATGCGCACCGCCCAACATATCACCGAATGCAGGAATAAATTCGCCCGAACAAATATCGCCCCAAATTGTATCGTTGAACACCGAAGGAAGCATGATAGCCAAAATCCCTACATCGAGTGCCTTAGGCTCAGCGCCATCCTCCATTACCGCTTTTCGATTCTCGAAGGCCACTACCACCGAATCAGCAATCAATTCACTTTTCAAACATAGAGAAAGCGTCTTTTTCGCTTCACCCATTAACTTTAAACAACGTAAGCTAACCGAATTCTTAACATCTACCTGTCTGTAATAGTTTGATTGTCGAGTATAGAGATCTAAGTTAAACGCTCCCATATGTACCTGGGGAACCCAGGAAGAAGAATCAACATCGCTAGGAATAAACTCCGCGTGTGAAAGTATTTGACTAACTTTTTCATCATTTACAACATCTTTATCCCGAATCAAGTAACACCAAATCCCTTTAATCCAGTCCAGAGTGTTCCAACAGCTATGCTCGTAGCATTTTTTTAGTTCTGAATTGACAAAAAGAAATAACTCTCGTTTTTTCACCTGAGTTAGATCACGAATATCCGAAAAAAGGCTTGAACTAAAGCTAACGATACGTCCACGTTCTACAACAACACCCAGACCATAGTGATCTTTACGTGTATTTGTAATACTCCCCCACTTACCCTTAATGGAAGAATCAAACCGAATAAACCAAGCTCCATCGTCCAATTCATCAACATTTAAGGTAAGCAATTGGGAGTGGTCACCACTGTCTTGATTAACTAATAGCCCAGCAATTTCGCCCTTACGGCCTATGCACTCTCCGCTATGTGTAGACAATATTTGCTTATGCTGACTCAAGGTTATTAAGTTAGTTGCATCGACAACGAACGAATCAATACCAGCTGGAGATCTAAACGATACATCCAAGCCTCTCGATTTAACGACTATTGACCATTGGTCCACGTAATGAGGAGCAACAAGCTTTAAAATAGGAAGGGTATAATTAGGAGTTTTCAAGACTAATGTATTTGCATCGCTTTCAATTTTATCTAACAACGCAGCGATACTTGGCTTACACCAAGGTTTTCTTGAAAAACTTTCGTGGACTGTATGACCACCAATTTCTAAGCAACCCTCTTCAGTTGAAAATATTCGCACCCGTCGAGTATCAGTGTAATTGGATGAAAGCGTGCTCCCCAATGGTAAGAGTGTCTCCTTTCGAAAGCCCTCCTCCAAATCACTCAAATACACAAACGTTCCTAGCAGTGCAAAAGTAAATCGCTGGCTACGCTTTGCGGCTATATCAAATGATAACTCGACAAATTGAACGTCTCGATCGACCGGTACTAATTTTTCATTCTCTTTACGTACATTCTTTGAATAGTCGGCGTTGATATTGGTAGGCGTCGCACTGACATCCAAATTGAAACCGTGGTCTAAAGATTCCAGGCCAAGCCACACCAATGCACTTTTCTTAACTAATTCTCGACGTTCATTTTTTTTGCGCAAGACCGCCCTAACACGGGCCATACCGGGGGACCAGCCTAACTGTTCAAAGCAGAGATCACTTATAATCTTCCCGTCACCGCCAACAGATACCGGTAACGTCCGGCGCTCTCCTAAACTCCCAGCACTTAGTTCTAATTCGTATTCACTCTGAGACCGCATCCACTCTGTAGGCAGCTCGATCATCAATATGAGATTCTTCGACGCATAAAACGACTTACCCGAATAGGGTACAACCTCACCACCCTCGAAGGTCATTCTAGCTTCACTGTGCGCACATATATTAAACGATACTGGGCCGCGCTTAAGCTCGCAAGTTTGCCCCGCTTTTAACTCAAACTCGCCAACAAAAAAACCATCTTGGTAAGCCTCCTCAAGCGATAGCCAATTGTTACTTACCGCAAAGCGACTTAATACTCGATATTGGCCCGGAGAGAGTGAAACCCCATCTTCGGATAAATCAAACCGCCCAACAAAGGCACTAGAATCACAATTGAAAATCGCGAACTGATTATTAATATCACTCGTCCATAATGCGATATTCACTTTTTGCGATTTCGGCAGGCTCAAAACTATTTCGCGTATATCAAAATCATCTAGGGCAATATTTTTATCATGCCCCCTAACATCCACTTCTTCTAGTTGACCATTAATCTCGACTTGCCATAAAGACTCTCCCTCTTCAAAGGGCAGTATTATAGAGAGTTCTTCACCATCAAAAATAAAGGCCGGAGGTACGCATATTTTGTAACTATCTAAACTTTGCACGTTAACCTTCGAAGGGTCATGCACTGTATCTTCAGATTTGGCTCCCGTGATCATATTTATAAACTGAGATAAATAATAACCTTGGTTATCAATCATTAAGGCGCGCTGCGTCCTTTTGCCAAACCGATTTTTGGGGGATTTTTTAAAACTATCGTACCACTCCAGTTGCGCACCAAAATCGTCTACATCTGGCAATCCGTTTTCGCGGGCGTATTTTTCCATTCGATTATATACATCGCCGATATAGGCCTCCGCTACGCCCACCTGACCCAAGTAAGCATCAACCATATAGTTTGCGCCATAAAGTCGGTTAGAAAGAGGTAGCTCTAACTTTTTACAGGCGTGGCAAAAAGCCTTCCAAAGTTGCTTTCGCTCTTCATTATTTTGCGGCGCATCTTTCTTTCGCCCCATCGCCAAGTTAATGCAACCATAAACGGCGCTACCTGCATTATCACTTCCTAGATTCGCCTTAATAGTACGCACCAAATACCCAACAAAAAGACAAGGGGAAATCCGTAAGCCTTTTTCGAAGTTGATCAACTTCCCACCAGATTGGACTAAGGCTTTTTGTATAAACGAAGCCGTCGCATCATCTAACAGGCCGTCAATCAAACCCAAATATGGAACATCAGATTTACATAACCTTTGTTTAACGCTAATTTCATATTTTTCAAATACGTTAAACACGTCATTTCTATTCGGTGAGTGCATCATGCCCTCCTAATCATTTTTATATTATATGGATACTTACACTCACAACGGTAAGTTCGTCTACTTTTCAAGTAGCCACTGATACTGCCGTCGCGCAGCACAGATAAGGTCGTCAAAGATTATGATTTTTACATTGGGTTCACGCAGGTTTTGTACTGACAAGTCATTACCTCGCTTCCCACCTATCAAGATCACATTAATTTGTTGATCAATACCATTTTGGTGAAAGTCATTTCGATAAGCTGTCGCTTGTTGGTAGTCTTCGAATCGTAGCGAGTGATTTGGGCGCTTAAATTCAATAAGCAGCCTTTCGCCGTTCAAATTTTGAGTCAAAAATAGGTCAGGCCTTTTATCGGCTCTATCGCCGGTATACTTGCGCCCTAGATATTCTTCTACTTGTCGCTTAAGTGTGATATCCGAGCTAAACAAACTGTACTCCGGGCTAAACAACCACAGATTCTTTTCTATTGCTCGGTGAACATGTTTTTCTAGTGTCTCTTTCTTGGAACAAATCTCTTCTAGGTAATCTAAAAAACGTAATCGATGGGTAGCCTGCTCTGCAACTAGTGCTAACTCCACAAGGCCAAACTCTTCCAACGCCTCCGCAAATTTAGCCACCTCGGAATGACGAGCATCGTTAATAAATTCGAGTACAACTCTATAATCGCTTCGCTCAAGGGCATCTAACAAAACACTAACGATAGGCTCTAGTTTAGATTCTGGTTCTTGATAAAATTTATCGAGTATTTTTTTAATAGCTAGCTCAGCAAAGTCGCGTCTATTTTCTGGGAGTTTGGCAATTCTTTCTTTTGCCTTTTTTCGCAGGCGAGCTTGCGCCAAATGCATTTCTTGGCCGTACACGCTTTTCAGTTGCTCACGCAATATAGGCTGAACACACTCAAGCAGATCTAGTTCTGTTTTACTGCCTTCTATCAACGCACCCCAATCTGCCGTCACGTCATTAGATCGCCCGGTTAACTCAATTTCACCAAAGCACTTATCGAGTAACTTTCTTGGTATATCATCAGCTTGATCCAAACCAAAGAAGCATGGGTCACCCACAACTTTCCCATCAATACGTATGGATATACCAGGCTTTCTTAGCTTGCGTTTTTGCTCGCTAACAGTGCAGCGAAGAATGCCTTCACCCTCATTCAAATTAAGGGGCTGCTCTACGTATTCACCTTGAAGGTCATCAACCCCCAGTGGCTTTCCATTGATGATAATATTAAAACCATCTTCTCTGCCATAATCTGCAATCAAAACCTGCTTAAGGCGAGTTTCATCAGGAAAGCGTATGTTTTGATGTAAATCGCTTAACGTTATACGTGTGCCCTGAGCCAACTCTGTGCTCGCAGTTTCTGTAATTTCAAGCGGCATTTCGGGCAAGCCTTCGTGGCTATCCAAAAGTGCTTTGTCTAAACGAAACTCCGAACGACTCCCTCTAGCCCAAGTCTCCAGCGTCATAGCCGAGGCGATCATTAAGCCTGAGAACTTGCCAATTCCTTTTCTACCTTTTACTTTTCTACGTTTGCTTGGAGTAAAGTCACCACTGCGGTCGCGGCGGTTTCTGGCGATGTTCAAATATTCACTTTGTAGCTCAGCCAAAGTCATGCCTGTGCCGCTATCTTCAACGACGATAGATTCTTTACTGACAATACCCGGCAATGTAATACGCACTTCGTCTGCTTCGGCATCCCATGCGTTATCAACTAACTCCTTCAGAGCCTTTTCGGGTGAGCGGTAATTTTCGCTTAACAATAAGGCCAAGCGTGTATCGACTTTGAAGGAATGTTGGCTCATATTGATATATCCTTACTTATAGTTTTCCTGAAAAGGCTTTTTGGCTTAAGCTACCAAACAGTAGGTTCTCTTTACTTACTTCAATTGCATACCTACTTTTCATCGATAAAACTGAGTTAACCACTTTTGAAAACTTAACCTGACTTTCATATTTTGGTAGTGAGAACTCAAACAATGCCAGCTCGGTGCGATTAAGCTTAGGGATGCTCGCACGATCAGGCAGAGTTTCCGTATAATGAGAGAACTGTTCAGATAGTAAAAGCATCCATATAAATTCACGCGTTGTTTTTCCATCAATCGCTCGTATGGGATACATATCAGCGGAGCACAGACCAACATTATTTGCCAAGGCACACTTTCGAAGATATGGTCGGATTTTCGAATAAAGCACGTGTCGTTCGTCGAAAAGGAATTTTTTACTAATCAGCCCTTCCTCCCGCGCGGTTAAGGCAGGTAAAAACATACCAGTTTCTTTTTCAATCCTATCTGGACCAATATGGACTAAATCAATATATGCATCTTCTCTAGGGTCCACCATCTTCGCATCAATTGCGACAACATCACCAAAGGAAACTTTATCTACGCTAACCGGATCACCAAACATATCCAAAAACACAGACCGTAAAAAATCATCGGCGAGTTGGATGGCTTCTTGGCGTTTGCGGCGGATGGCGTCGGCTTTGTCTAGGATCGCGGCGATGCGTTTTTGTTCTTTTAGGCTTTTCTCGGCATTATTAGGAAATGGAAGGTATACATCCAGCTCACGTAAAACATCAAGAGTGATACCTTTTACAGTCGCTCCTTTCCCTTGTTTAGCAATTTCATCAGATTTAGACTCCAAAAAACGTAACAAATAGCGCTTATCTAATACTCTTTCATCTTTAACTAATAGCGCTTTTAAGTCTTGGTTTATTGCCATATTGGTGGCTGTTACAGCGACCTTACCTAACGCCATCCTCGTTGGAACTACGATAGTCCCGGCAGGAAGGACATTAGTCGCTGAATTTTTAACTCCCAACTCGGTTATACAATCTTGAGTAATAGAAAGTTCAGATGATTTAAAGTCTTTAACAGAAGCCCAAGGAATCGATCCGCCCCAATACTCTGCTACTTTTTTACTCGGGGTTCCTCCCCCTCGAATATCTACCAAGTCAGCTAGAGCCACCATCAGAGCATCCCCTCCAGCGTCGCTCCATTGATTCCATTCAATCGCGACATTAGTGCATCCATCGGCAACCGTTCCAGACGTTGCTCTACCTCCTGCATCCATGCAGTCGTGCACGTCATCATCCAAATCAAGTCGAAGTTCATGCTCATAGCATTGCCTCCAACTCGTCTAAATCTTGGAGAATCTCTTTCTCCAGATCCTTTAACTTTTTCAGTATTACCTTAGGGGCTTCATACACCTCCTCTTCGTACACCACTTCTTTATATCGGTTAATCGACAAGTCGTATTTATTGGCTTTGATATCCGCCGCATCCACCACAAAGGCTTTTTGTGTTTTATCCTGCAAGAATACTCCTGCATTTTCAGGATTAGCACTTACCTGTAGGCCCAGCGTGCCCAGCAATTGCCTTGGCAGTGGCTCCCCTGCACCGTGCCCACTTACGCTATTCAAACTACTCATTCCCTTCCCCCAACTCATTCGCCACATCTTTAGCAAACTCGGCTTCAATCTCCTCAATACTCGGCAAGCTGGCCTTTAAGTTATCCGGCAAGGCCTGAGTCAGTTGATATTCCGAAACCCCTATAGGCGTCTCTATCCCCTTTAATGCATACTCGGCGACCAACTTATCTTTTTTGCGGCATAACAACAGGCCAACGGTGGGTTGATCGCTGTCTTTTTTGAGCTGCGCATCCACAGCGTTAATGTAAAAATTAAGCTTACCGGCATGCTCTGGCTCAAAGTCTATTGTTTTCAGCTCTATCACCACATAGCAACTCAGCCTAGTGTGGTAAAACAACAAGTCTAAGTAAAAGTCTTTATCACCCACGGGTACAGGTACCTGCTGGCCCATATAGGCGAACCCTGCGCCTAACTCTAATAAAAACTGGGTAATATGCTTAACCAAGCTCTTTTCCAGCTCCCGCTCGTTGTAATTATCCGTAAGGCTCAAAAAGTCAAAAACATAAGGGTCTTTTAAGCTTTGTTGCGCCAAGTCTGATTGCAGCGGCGGCAAGGTTTGCTCGAAATTAGTGATGGCTTTGCCCTCGCGCTGGTACAAGCCACTTTCGATCTGGTGGATGAGCACATTTCGGCTCCAGCCGTATTGCAAGGTGCTGGCAAGATAAAAGTGGGCCTCGGTAACGCTTGGGCACTTACTCATAATGGCTATATTGTGCCCCCAGGGGATTTGGCATAATTGGGCAACAGCTTGTTGCCCAATTTCCGGTGCGCCCTGCCAAAACTGAACCCATTGGCGAATGTACTTAAGATTACGCAACGAAAAACCCTTGATGTCGGGGAATTCGTGCATCAAGTCTTGACTGAGCTGGGTTAAGAAACCGTCGCCCCAAGTACTGTTTTTCTGCTTTTCTACGATTTGCTCGCCCAACTGCCAATAAAATTGCAACAGCTCTTGGTTTACCTTAACGGCTGCTTGCACGCGTGTTTGCATAAAGCGTTTTTTAAGGGTGCTTAACCAGCCCTTATAATCGTCGTTATGCGCTAGGGCTATTTTTTTTGCTGAGGGTTTATTCATTACAGCATGGCCTCTAGCTCGTCTAAATCCTTGAGTATATCCAACTCAAGTTTTTTCAACTTTTTCAATATCTTCTTAGGCGGCTCGTAGGTTTCTTCTTCGTACACCACTTCTTTATAGCGGTTAATCGATAAGTCATATTTATTGGCTTTGATATCTGCCGCATCGACCACAAAGGCTTTTTGCGCTTTGTCGCCAAACTGCTTATCAATGGTCGCAGCACGAGAATTTTTATCAATCAATGTTCGGTACTTCTTCCACTGGGCAATGGCATCCGGCAGGTCATTGACTCCTTCTAAGGCATGTGCACGCTTTACCGCTCCAGCGTTCCTTGCGCCTGCGGTATTAGTGCCTCCTTGTACGTCATCATCTTTTACTGAAGGCTTAAGCGGTACCCGCTTATCATCTAAGGAAAACCCATCCGCCATTAAATCGTAAAACCAAACTCTTTCCGTTGTGCCGCCTTTGGTAAAAATCAAAATAGCTGTACTCACACCCGCATAAGGTTTAAATACCCCACTGGGGAGGCTGACAATGCCCTCTAACTGATTATTCTCTATAAGCTCCGAACGTAATTGCTGGTGTGCTTTGGAGGAGCCGAACAACACGCCATCCGGCACGATAACGGCGGCGCGGCCGCCGAGTTTTAATGCTCGTAAAATATGAGCAATAAATAACAACTCGGTCTTTTTAGTTTTAACCAAACCTAATACATCGGGGTTGGTATTGGTTTCGTCTAGGCTGCCTTTAAACGGCGGGTTAGCGAGGATGACATCAAAAAAGTTTTGCTCTTGTTGGGGAAAGTTCTCTTTAATGGATTTACTGAGGGAATCCTGATAGAGAATATTGGCGCCATTTACGCCGTGCAGGGCCATGTTCATACTGCTAACGCGCAGCATGGTGGTATCAAAATCAAAACCCCAAAACATCTGGGTATTGATGTGCTTGCGGTAAGGCTCTAATAAATCGCCGGTAAAGTGTTTATTGCCCTCTTCGTCGGCAAAAATACCGGCCTCGCTGGAATAAGTTTTATTGAGGTATTCCATGGTGCGAGCAAGAAAACCTGCGGTACCGCAGGCTGGGTCGCAAATGCTTTCGGTGGGCTGTGGATCGATGAGTTCGATCATGGCATCAATAATATGGCGGGGGGTGCGAAACTGGCCGTTAATACCGGCGGTTGTGAGCTTGCTCAGCAGGTATTCGTAAATATCGCCCTTTACATCGCTTTGGGTGAGTGGCAGGTTTTCGACCATCTCTACTGCGCTAACCAGTACCGATTCGTTTTTAATCTCTAGGTCGGCATCCTGCATGTATTCGCCAATATGGCCCAGGGCCTCGATAGCACTGCCCTTGCCGCCTAGGCCGTCTTTTTGTTCCGACTTATGACCCAGGGTTGCAAAAAAGGGGTATACCTCGTTTTTAAGGTGTTTATGTAGCTCTTTACCGCTGAGGTTTTTAAAGTTCTTCCAGCGCAGTAGTTGGCCTTTTGAGGTATTGGGGAATACGCGGTCGAAGTCGCTTTTTTTGCTGCGCGCGGCTTTGCGCTCGGCGTTGTCTTCTTGCATATCCAGCATGCGGGCAAACATAAGGTAGCTGATTTGCTCGATAACGGTTAAGGGGTTTGTGATGCCGCCAGTCCAGAACTTCTCCCAGAGCTTGTCGATATCGTTACGTATTTGGCCTGTTAGCATAGGGTTCTCTTGTTAATATTGTTGCAGCAGTATGTCTGCCAAACTGGTTTCCAGCGCTTGCATGGTGACATCGCCCTGTTTGCCGGCAGCGAACAGCAATTGCAGTATTGTGTAGTGCTTTGTGTTGCCTTCACGCTTGATAAAGGCACGAAAATAGTCTGGCTTAAGCTGGTGTTTGAGCATAACAGCGGTGGCCTGCACCATTGATTGCATGTCTTGCCAATGGATAAAGGCCGCTAAACGGTCTTTGGCGACATCTTCAACGGTGAGAATGGGTATATCACCATGGCTTGTAGGGATGGTAGTGGTCTGCGTAATCAACTCGTCCCCCACTGACAGTGGCGCACTCGGAAATTCGATAGTGACCTCGGTGGTACTGTTGACGAATACACGCCCCTGCTTACTGAAGCCGAGTTTGGCCATAGCGAGTTGCAAGGTTTTGGCGGGGGTGTAACTGGTGTTGACCATGTCGATGTCTTTGGTGAGGTAGAGGTTTTGGCTGTAGATTTCTACCGCAAGGCCGCCCACCAGTACTACGGCTATTTTATGCTCGGCTAGGTGGTTAGCAATAATGCCCGCCAGCTCCGTCATATTGGTGCGACTAAAATCCATTATTCGCCTTCACTTTTAGAGCGTTGCGCCTTAACCAAGGGTTTACCCGCCTGGCGCGGGCGGGTGCGCTGCACCAATAAGCGGTTTTTTAGCTCCACCGGGTACGCAGCCACGGCGGCTTTTAACAGCGCGGTGAGTTGCTCGGTAAAGGGGTAACGCGGGTTTAAGCGATAGTTGCGCACACGGCCAATTAATTCACTCACAATAACGCTGTCTTCTTCCAGCTTTGCTAATTGCTTTTGCATAGGGTTGACCGGCATATCGTAAAAGGCGGCTATGGCACGGGCGTACCCTTCGCCGCGCAACATAAGATACACCAACGCGTTTTCCTGCGATTCGGCTCGCAGCAGCCCTTTAAGCACAAACATACCCAACTCCGTTACTCGATCCGGTTACTCAACCCCGTTAGTCAACCAAATGTACCAATAGGTGGTTAATATAAACCATCACTTGGTACATATAAAACACCTATTGGTATATATGTACCGTGGATAGCTCGGCCTGCTTGCTGACCCTGTCTGCCGATAGCGCCGCGCAAAGCAACCAGCACGCGTCCTCCCTGCACAGGTTGACCGAAATAGGCTTTTAACTGTCATGCTGCATGTCCTGTTTTAAATAGGGCTTGAGCACAGAGACCAGCTCGTTGACGTCATCGGCATTGAATACACCATCTATGCCTTCGTGGGAAACGGAGGTAAAGGGCGCGTCGTAAAGTTTGTCAATAACGATGGAGCCATGCTGGGCAATGTAGTTTTTTAGCAAGTTCATAAAGCGCACTTGCTGAGCGGTAAGGCTGGGGTGGGCATGTAAAAAGGCTTGAAAGTGGGCCTCTAATATTTGTGGGTTTAACCCTATTAGCTCCCGCACTGTTATGTGAAGCTGATCTGCCGTGCGGCCATAAAAGTCGTTTAATACCTCTAGGCTTACGCCCGGGTGGCTGGTAAGAATAATAGAGGTAAGGGTTTTTAGCTCTGGCTCGGCAATGGCTTGGCCTTGGCGAATTTTTTGTAGGATTGGATTGGCATCGATCATTTGATCGAGAATATCTTTTAACCGGCGCCGGTAAAGCATGGCCTCGTTTGCGCCGGCAATTTTAACTTCGCGCTCGCTCTCTTGCACCCCCGTATCGCCCGCTTTGGTGGCCGGCATGGCATAAATGCCACCCGCAGCCGATTGCCGGTACTTCATGATACCGCGCAATTCTTTGCGTACATGCTCTAGCTTTTGGATGCTGGGGTTTTGCCAAAAAACGGCGCTGCGCAGTTCGGCTATGACGGCATCCTTTTGGCGAACGGCCTGAATATTAATGGCGAGTTTATCGACCTCCAACAGCAGCTGATCGCGGCCATCATCAAAACAGCTGGCTTGCTCTACTAAGCAACACTGGATGGTGGCGATTAACTTGTCGAAGGCGGTGGCGTGTTTGTCGCGCAGTACCCTTGCCGACATGAGCGGCGCGAGGGTATTGGCCAGCAGATGCTGCGTTCGGGCATCCAATGTTTGCAGTAAATCGGTTTGTTGAAGCTGATGCACTACGCGCAGTTCGCGCTTAACGGCAATACTGGTATCGGGCAGATCGTTAATATCGGCCAGTAAAAGCGCGATTGATGCATCAAAGGCTTGGGCATGGTTACGCTGTAAAGCTGCTTGCGCTAGCTGCAGGCGAGCCTCAAAGGTGGTTTGCAATAGGGATTTACTGCCGGTGTCTTCTGGCTCTTGATATTTTTGCTCAAAAAAATCGAAATTGCCGTAATGATCGAAAATTAAAAATTCACTTTTGTGCTTGCCCTGGCCAAACAGGTTGAGGCACAAGCGCGTGCCACGGCCAATCATTTGCCAAAATTTAACCATCGATTTAACGGGCTTAGCAAACACCAGATTGACGACTTCGGGCACATCTATGCCGGTATCGAGCATATCTACCGATATGGCGATGCGGAATTCGTTATCGGCTTTTTTAAATTCTTTAATTAAGCTTTCGACATGGGGAATACCGTTGTGAATCACCTTGCAGACTTTGGTGCCGTACTGCGGGTAGAGTTTGCAAAAGAGTTTTTCGAGGTGTTCGGCGTGATCTTGGCGCTGAGCAAAAACAATGGTTTTACCCACGAGGGAGCCGGTATCGTCTTTGATCCCGTTATTAATGAGATTTTCGAGAATGATACGGTCGGTATCTTCACTAAAAATTTTGCGGCCAATATCTTTACCGGCAATGGTGGTGTTTTGCGCCTCTTCTCGGCCGAGGTCTTCATCGAGCTGGCGTTGCTGCTCTGCAGTTAAATCGTTGTAGTGAATACCGTCGCGCAGGAAGTCAGTGGTTAAGTCTTTGACGCGAAATGGGACGAGGTATGGCGGCTCGTTGTTGATAGCGGCATCTAGGCCAAACTCAAAGGTTGGGTCCGTGGTTTCGCAATCAAAAATAGTAAATGTATTGCGACTAATAAATTTTACCGGTGTGGCCGTTAAGCCTATTTGAAGTGCATCGAAGTAGTCGAATAAGTCGCGGTATTTATTGTAAATACTGCGATGCGATTCATCGGCAATGATTAAATCAAAAAAGCCCACATCGAGCTGAGCGAAGCGGTTCATCATGCCGGGGTAGGTAGAAATATAAACGCGTGCCGTTTCGTCGATTTTATTGGCCTCGCCAATTACGCAGCGGGGCTCTGAGGGTAGGTTGTGCTTAAAGGCCTCGTCCGCTTGAATACGCAGCTCTTTGCGATCGCATAAAAACAACACCCGCTTGGCCCAACCAGTGCGTAATAGTAGCTCGGCCAATGCAATGGCCACCCGGGTTTTGCCGGTACCCGTAGCTTGAATAATTAATGCCTTGCGACGCTGACTTTGAAAGTGCGCAGCAACCGTTTTAATGGCCTCAATTTGATAGGGCCGATCGGCAATGCTTAGCTCTGGATTGTGGCGCTCTAGCTCGGCAGCGCGATAATGGCGCTGGTAAATCAGGTATTCGAGACTGTCTTTGCTGTAAAAACCATAAACGGGGCGGTATGTGTTGTATTGGTGATCATCCCAAATAAAGGTTTCGTAACCGTTTGAATAAAAAATAACGGGGCGCTGATAACCCATACGCTCTAAGGCATCGGCGTAGAGGCGCGCTTGTTCACGGCCGGCCTGTAAATTGGTGGCGCTGGATTTTTTAGCCTCTATAACAGCTAGGGGTTGACCGTTTGTGCCCCAGAGCACGTAATCGACAAAACCTTTACCCGAGGGATTGTTTGGGAAATCAACCTCGACCTCTTGGCCGACTTCGTCGGTAGTATTAATATCCCACCCGGCTTTTAGTAGCATGGCGTCGATTAACAGTGCCCGTGTTTTGGCTTCGTTCCACTGCAAGCTGCTGGCAACTTGCTGACTTTGCTGCTTGCGCTTTTGTTGATCCGGCCCAGCGGGTGGATCGAGTTTTTCGATATTTTTAGTGCGCTCGCGCTCCAACTGATCCATGACCTGCTGCAATTCTTCTTGTTGCTTTTGCAGCTCTTTTTGATAGATGGATACAGATTTTTGCAATTGGTTGAGCGTTGCCGTTGGGTCTTTGACATCCTCAAAGGCTGGAATCTGATCTTTTGTTTTGCCGTAATATTTAATGGCCATGTACATGGCGAGCTGGTGCGCAGTACCCAGTGCCATTAGCGCATTACGCAGTTCACCTTCGCAACCGTGGGCCGTTTCGTTACCTTGGACGCGCAAAAAGTTGATTTGATGGATCAGTGACTTGCTAACGCAGTTTTCGAATACGGCGTTTTTAACCAGCTCGTAAAAAGAGGACTGCGGCATGCGCGGTAGGACTTCCTCTTTATAAATAGCTTTGGTCAGTTCCTCTGCAAAGCTGCGTAAGCGCGTTAATGCACTACCGGGGTCGACATAAAGTACGGCCTCTGAAAGCCCACCCAAATTGGCGAGCAGATCATTGTCGGGGCGCAAAAACTCAAAGTTAACTGATTTCATAAAAATTATTCTATCCATAACAACCTAATAGCGAAGGCTGTGCCAATTCTTAAATAAGATTCAACTTCTTCATTTTATTCTCTAGCGTTTGGTAGTTATTCAAGCCTAGCAACTCCGCCGCTTTGCTCTTTTTACCTTGTGCAGCGTCCAGTGCCAGGGGCACGTAATGCCGTACCACATCATCACAAAGTTCATTTAAATCAATACCTTGAGACACATCCATATCGAGTATTCCCGCCTTGTGCGGCGTAGTGCTTATCAACGCCCCTCGAATATCTTCATCCGACAAGGTATCACCACTGTGCCATAGGGTGGCGCGCAGTAAAGTCGCTTGTAGCTCTCTTACATTGCCTGGCCAAGGGTGACCTTGAATAAGTTTTCTTGCTTTAACGGAAATTTTCTTATGTTTTTCGCCTTTGCTTTGCGCTTTATCTTTTTTAGCACTGGCGTTAGTCTCGCTGGCGATTTTACCTAAGATATTGTTAACAAGTAGCAGTAAATCGCCAGAACGCTCACGAAGCGGTGGCAAGTGAAGCACACCAATGGCCACCCGGTAGAACAGATCTTCGCGAAACCGCCCTGCGGCCACTTCATCCATTAAGGTTTTATTAGTCGCCGCGATAATTCGCACGTCAGTAAATTTTGCTACCGTTGAGCCAACCTGAGTATAGGTACCCTCTTGCAACACCCTTAACAAGCGAACTTGAGCATCCAGCGGCAACTCGCCGAATTCATCGAGAAACAACGTGCCGCCATTGGCATCACCAAAAAAGCCTGAGGCGTCCTTAATTGCACCAGTAAAAGCCCCCTTGGTATAACCAAACAGCGTTGCATCAATAAGATCTTTCGGAATAGCGCCGCAGTTGAGTACAAGCATCGGTTTGGCGGCACGCGCACTGGCATTGTGAATAGCCTTGGCGAACAGCTCTTTACCGGTACCCGTTTCGCCGTAAATAAGTACCGGCACATCGCGCTGGGCCAAGATGGCAGCTTTTTGCTTAAGCGTTGCCATTACCGCACTTTGCGAAAGGATATCGTCAAAAGCCGCGGTATTAGGTGCGAGGCCCGCGAACAGGCCCTCCAGTTTTTGATCCTGGCGTTTTGAAATGGCAGGCAGGAAGTCGGCGGCGATATCGAAAGGGATATCTTCGATCTGGACACCCTGCTCTCGAGAGGCTTGCACAAAACGCGCAGCGTACTTGGTTTTACCCACCAGAATGGAGACGGCAGACATAGCCGGCGTGCCAGACGTTAATTGAATGGTGAACTGAGCGTGCTGGTGTTTTTGACTCAGCTCACTAAGCACGCCATCGAGCGCGTGATAGATATCGCCAAAATGAATCGGGCTTTTCAGCTTAACTGAGTGAAGCACGATGTTATCGACAACGCCCTCTATTACGCGCAGAAGCGCTTCTGTATCGCGCTTGGGGTAGCCAGATAACAGGTGGACCTCTTCAAAAAATTCGGCTTGTAAAATACGGTGCAACGGCCCAGGCGAACCGGGGGTGCCGGCACAGTCGCAATCCGCCTTACCCACCCATGAAACAAGAATCGAGGACATAAAATTATTTGCTTATCGGTAATTATTTTTATGAAGTATACCCAACGACAAGCTACTGACTAGCCCTATTTGGCCCCCAGAAACACCAAGGGCAACCTAGTGGCGCATAAATAGGGACGCACAAACAAACACGCTAGCGCTTCGCCTGCCCCATACAAAATGACGCATGCATTCAGAGCCGTGAATCTGCATACATCATGGTAATGCTTCGCGCAGCGAAACTATTTTTCGCTGGGAGCAGGAAACAAAACCGAAGTATGGTCGCGCGGCAACTCAAGCCATTCAACCAGTCATCAGAATCAATAAAACATTGCGCACAGCCGGCAGAAAATAGGCTTAAAATAGCAACGCTACTTTCGCCAGGACACCCCACCCCATGAACACCCCACCTTTAACGATAAAACCTAAATTGATGGTTTTTGACCTGTTTGGAACGCTAATTTGTCCAGGCATTTATCGCCACCCTTTTCGTAAACTCCTTATATGGGCTCGCAATAACGGTCGCCGGCCAACATCGTCGGACGCTCGCACGATAATGACTACGCCGGGATCTATTGACGACATCGCTAGCGCACTGGGCATCACAGTCCCCCAGTCACTTATTGAGGAAATAAGTAACGATATCGTCAAAGAGGTTGAATGCACATCTCTTTACAATGATGTTGAGAGCACACTCGAAAATATTAAAGCACTCGGAATTGACCTGGCTCTTTGCTCAAATTTGGCCACTCCCTATAGCGCCGTAATCGATCGTCATTTAGCCAATTTTAGTTTTGATCTTTCTTTGAGCTGCGAGGTGGGCGCCGTTAAGCCGGAATTTAAGATTTATGATCACGTTATTAGCTTAACATCAGCTTCACGCGATGAGGTTTTGTTTGTTGGCGATACCGTAGATGCAGACTATACGGGACCCATCGAATTTGGATTTTCGGCTTTGCATTTAAACCGTACCTCACCAACTGCAGGTGGTAGTATCAAAAACTTAACGGAAATTTCTTATTTAATTAATAAAACTTGTGAGTAGATGTACGATAAAAAAGCCTTTAAATAAACATCAAAATTAAAAAGCGCTCCTTTTTTATAGCGCACCTTAATATGGAAGCCGTCACTCAGCACTACAACATTAGGCTAGCGCAGGCTTTGAACAACGCAGTTTTTTGAGAGAGCCGACTCTTGAGCAGCGCCAGAACACCATCATCGAATCCTGAATCCGGCTCACAAGGGAACAACACTCCATCCCAAAACCCCTCGTACAGATCCGGCTGATCATCTAGCGCCATAAAAGGTGTTTCGCCCTTCTCGGCATATACTTTAGCCATGTAAGCGATCACCCCACCACCTCGAGCATTCTCATCATCCAGTACCGGCATAACCTCAACCATATTAGCAGGCAACTTGAGCTTTTTAGCGATTGAGGCGCGATCCATCACCAGGCGCCAGCTAGAGGTAACAACGATTTTGAGGTTACCGTCAGTTAAAGCAACGACTTGGTAAAGGCTGCCTAAAAGGTGATTGGACAAAACATAATTATTGGGCTTAGAATCGGGCCGCAGCACGCCATCAATATCAAGAAATAGGTAAAGCATAAGATTTTCTCGCAGCAATAAACGAAATTTAGCGCATTCACTAAGGACCGCTCGTAGCGATTGCTAGAGCGCGCCTTAATAAAAATAGACGCCTTAAAGGGAGTAATCTAGAAACGCTCGCCAGATAAAAGCCATTACGAACCAAACCGAAACCCAGCCAATACACCGAAGCAGTTTTCGCCACTTAGGTAAAGGCGCGTGAAAATATTCTTGACCATTCAGCTCTTCAAAATCGTATTGCTGACTCATACTCACCTCACATCGATTGGTAAAATCACCTTTAACTAATGGGTACCTCTAACGCTGGTTCAATGCCCGCGACCAAAAATGTACCTCCCCGGTCGACCACGCTATACGGAGCATAAATAGCATCAGGGGAATGAAAGGGGTAGAAAAAATTGCCTCTAGCATAACGTCACCCGCTCTAAGGTCGTAACCTAATTCGATGATTGAATACCAACCTAAATAACGCCCTAGCTCAAGTAACGCTTCGCCGCACTGAACCTGAAACCAAGGTACCCCAAAGAAAATAATTGCCACAAGAATAACCATAACTTTTTTTACCCTTTGATAACTTTCATTACCTATCTTAAAGAAAACGAAAATTAAATAAAGAATTTCCTTAGGCTATTTATTCCTAATAAATTTAAATCTGCAAACATTCTGATCATCATTTAAGTTACACACCAGTTATTTAGTCGCCACGAAATAAAAAATCTGAAAAATAAACCCATTAAGGGTATGCGCATTAAAAAAGTGCTAAATAATCATAAAAACTGTTGCGTCGTTCGTTTTTTGCACGATACAATTTAACCATAGCGTACAAATCAAACCATAAAAATAATAATGATGATTACGTTTTTACCGACCAATAGCGGCCAGCTTTTACCTTTGCGGGAGCCGCTAAAATGAAACTACTAAAGCATACCGTGCTAAATGCACGTTATTTTGCAACAGGAAGCCGTCCCGCCAAGAAAGCATGGCGAGACGCCGTAGAACGCAGCGCAATCAATGGATTGATACTGGACGGAATTGTTTATATTGATGAGGATGAATTTTTATCTCGACAAGATTTAGATAAAAATTTAGCCGAAAAAGAAGTAACACCTAATTTTGAATTTATTGATCTTCTCGCATAAAAAATGTTTCACGTGAGAAGAGTATTATGGCCAGACCTAGAAAACCTCGGTTTTTCGAGGGTGTTCAGCTTGCTGATAACCTATATCGTGATAACAAACGACGACAAGGTTATTGGTGTTACCTATTACCCAACGGCAAGAAAAAAATATTTCAGTGCGACTCTGTTAATCTGGCGAATGAATATGCTAGCAACGCAAATAGTCGACGCGAAACCTATCGGCCCAAGAAAAACCTCCAAGCACTCACACCGCTCGGCCACAAAGCCGCCGATTTCATCGCGTACCGAGAACAAATAGATCCTGACCTGAAGCTCATTCGGAGTTGGGAAAATCGCTGCTACGCATTGCACAAATTTGCCAGAGGCTTTAGCAAGCCTCCCAGAGACCTTACCCGCGGAGAAATCCAGCAGTGGTGGGATACACTCAGCCATTTCGAGCAGAAATTACGGCACGCCGAGTTTAGGAAGTTTTTTAACTTTTTAATGGGTAATAACTTAACGCCCAAATTGGCTTACAACCCATTTACAACCTCTGACGAGCGCCCACGCTTATATGCCAAATCTCGACCAAAACGTAAACGCGCGCGGCTCGACATTAAAGGGTTTTGGGCAATCTATACCGCCGCTGGCGAACTTGGCTACGAAGGGCTTCAGGTTGCCATGGGCCTTTCGCTTGTCACTTTTATGCGAGAGCAAGATATTCTGTCGTTGCGCTTTGATGAACATTGTAACGACGGGTTTCTGCAACGCACCATAAGCAAATCGGAAGCTCAAAGAGGCTTCGCACGCGCATCGAGACTTCAATGGCATATTGAAACGCACGTGTTGCTAAAGCCGCTATTGGAAAAGGCCAAAACGTCTGCGCTGCGCAATGGCAACTGCCCTTATCTGGTGAGCCATATGCCGAAGAAAATTTATAAAAGCCGTAACAAAAAGCATCACGCTCAACTCACAAAAGAGCGATTAGGCGAGCAATTTAGGGATGCGAGAAGCGCTGCAGGGCTATGGTCAACTCACCCGAATCCACCTACATTCCATGAGATTCGTTCGCTTAGCGACGCCATGGCCAGCAAAGCGGGTATTGACATTTCAACCATTCAACACGCCATGGCGCACGGCAACTCGGCAATGACAGCACTGTATCAGGCTAATCACGACCTACCTTATGAGGAGGTTGCGGTGGTGTTCACACCTGAGATGCTAGATGGAAGATTCAGCTGAATCCGATCCGCTGGCAAGCTACGAGCCTGCCAGCATTAAGAGACACCCGATACACTACTTAGGGGCGGGCACTAAATAACTTGCCATTTTTGACTTCCTGGGTGCACGCTTGCCTTCGTTGGAAATATTTGCAATAGCCAGCTATTACGCCATATTTTCACCTTGCCAAGCAAGTACCCACAAACCCAAATTCCAGCAACTTATTCCGTGCCCGCCCCTTAACAACATGTAGAGACCTCCAAACCCTTCCATCTTAAACACGACTTCCGTGTCTGCTACAGGAGAGTCGCGAAGTTGATTGTCCGACGATAATGCGCCAGCATTGAAACTCGCCAGTTTCCGGCAAGGTTCACAACAAAATACCCTCGCCCAAACTCTACTCTAGTAGCAACGCAGACTTTGAGTCGGTGCTTCATCTCAGCTGGAACTTAATCGGTAGAGAGATTTTTCTCCGGACACAAAAAAGGCCCGCCGAAGCGAGCCTTTTTTGAACGTGACTGGAGTTTTTCCCCACTTGCGGAAATAGTTTTTCCCCAGTTAGTGATCACCAACCGTGAACACTAAGTGTTTGGTCGGGACAGCAGGATTTGAACCTACGACCCCCACACCCCCAGTGTGGTGCGCTACCAGACTGCGCTATGCCCCGAGATTGGTATAACTACCCAAAGACCAAGTCTGTCGACCGCAAGGTTGCCGCCTTGATCTGGGCGCGAATATTACGCCAATCATTTGAATTTGCAAGCATTTATTCCGACTTGATTTGCCCTAAACATAGCAAGCACCTAGCCGGCAACCTTTAGCACTAAGGTTAATGCAGCTTAGCGTGGGACTCCGAACGGACAAATTGTTGCTGCGCCCACTCGTCCAGTAGCTTTTCTTCTTTTTTATCGGCTTGGGCTTGGGCTTCGTCACTCATGCGCTTAACCAAATCTTGCATGGCGCGCTGTTTGAGGTGGGCTTTTTGCCAGAGTGATTTCTTATGCTCGACGTCGCGCTCGTTTTGCGCGATGAGTAACCGCTGCTGTGATTGCGCTTGTGATAACTGGCCTACAAAAGCACGCTGACGCATTAGCTGCTCTGATGATAGCCGCAAATTACCGGCTTCGTTCGCGGCTGCGTAATCGTTTAAGTAATTGAGAATATCATCGAGTTTATGTCGCTCTGAAGCGAGCCGCGCTTTGGCATCGGCGAAGGTATTTGCCGCGGACTCTACGTCTTTTTCTGCAAGCTCTAGAATCAAACTCATTCGCTTTGTTTTATCTGACATGCGTACTCTCCTGCGAGATTAGCAACGCCTACCTGCGTGCAACTTAAATTACAGCTCCGTCACACAAAGATACGCGCCCTACCCCTAACTTTTGGCCTGAACTGGACCGGCGATAACATTTTTAAGATGAGCGGCACTCTCGGCATACTGCGCCTTTTGAGTAAGCCCCTGGCTAATAAACTGGATAAGGTGCGGGTGCCGCTCGATGGCCCGATCAATGGTTGCATCGGCGCCAGGTACATAGGCCCCCACTGAAATTAAATCTTTGTTTTGACGATGAGCAGCCAATAGCTGCTTGAAGTTTTGCATCATTTTAAGCTGCTCTGGCGGCACGATATTGGGCATTACACGGCTGATCGAGGCCTCTATGTTGATTGCGGGGTACACCCCCTCCTCGGCCAATTGCCGCGACAATACGATATGACCATCCAGAATAGCCCTCGCAGAATCCGCTATCGGGTCTTGTAAATCGTCGCCTTCGGTCAGCACGGTATAAAAGGCTGTAACCGAGCCCTGCCCTTTGGCGCCATTGCCGGCGCGCTCCACCAATTCGGGTAAGCGTGCAAACACCGAGGGCGGATACCCTTTTGTGGCCGGCGGCTCGCCGATGGCTAAGGATATTTCGCGTTGCGCTTGCGCGAAGCGGGTAAGCGAATCCATTAACAGCAGCACTTTTTTGCCTTCGTCGCGAAAGTGTTCGGCTATGCGAGTTGCCAAATAGGAAGCCCGCAAACGCATTAAGGGCGCTTCGTCGGCGGGGGCCGCTACGACCACCGAGCGCTTAAGGCCCTCCTCACCTAAAATATGCTCGATAAATTCCTTTACCTCACGGCCGCGCTCACCAATCAAACCCACAACCACAACATCCGCTTCGGTGAACTTTGTCATCATGCCTAAAAGTACACTTTTACCGACACCACTACCGGCAAATAGCCCCAAGCGCTGGCCCTCGCCCACCGTAAGCAGCGCATTAATTGCCCGAATACCCACATCTAGCGGAGTAACAACCGGCTCGCGATCCATTGGGTTAATAGTTTGCGGTTTAATATCGAGCGTGGCATCGCCCTCTAGCGGCCCCTTACCGTCTAAAGGGTGCCCCAAACCGTTGATAATTCGCCCTAAGCTTGCCTCACCTATGCGTATGCGGTCAGCGCCATTAACCGGTTTTACCACCAAGCCCGGCTTTAGCCCTTCTGCCGCTCGAATAGGCATAAGGTAAGTCGTGCTATCACTAAAACCGACAATTTCCGCCTCTACAGGCGAGCGCCCGGGCCGAATAATTTCACAATAGGTGCCCACCGGCACACTTAGTCCCACAGCCTCTAATGTTAAGCCCACCATTCGCGTTAGCCGCCCGGCCGCTAGAGGTAAGCGCTCGAAACTGGCATATTGCCGCTTGCCGGCTAAGCGTTCGCTAGCGCTGATAGGAAGGTCAATCATCTACTGCACGCCCTTCGCCTGCTGGCGCTTGTGATTCAGGCCTTACTGGCCCTTGGGCTTGATCCGCTTGTTTTTCTAGCGGCGCCTTAAGTAATTCTTCCTGTGCCTCAGTGTCTGACCCGCCACCGGTTACACCTTCTTTTTTATTTACCTCGGGGCCCTCACCATCTCTCCAATCATCGCGGCCATCATCGCCCCCCTCACCCTCTGCCCCTTTATTTTCTGGCTGAGGCGAAAGCGTGGAGGCCTCTGCCTGCGCTTGCTGGGGAACCTCTGCGGCAATAGCTGCTTGCGGCTCTTTTGGCTGGGAAATTGGCTGGGAAACAGGCTCCCGCTCGAACGATGGCACCTCGCTTGTTGCAGCGCTGCTATCAAAGGGTTTATCAGCCAACGCAGCGACAAACTCATCAAGCCGCGCAGCTACCGAGTAATCAATATAGCTATGCTCGCTTTTTACACTGCAACTGCCACGCGTAAGCGAGGCATCCTCGTGAATCACATCGGCAGCTATCGGTTGCGGTGCGTAATCGCGGTAGGCATTGGCGTCATCAGGGTGAAGGTACAGGGCAATATTTTTTTCGACAGGCGGTAAGGCCTCTAGAGCACGATCGACAACGGCAATGATCTTGCGCGAATCTAATTGCAACTCTTGTTGAAGAATATGCTTTGCCAGCCCCAACGCTAAATCCAACGTGGTATCTGCGAGTGCTTGCTGCTGATGCTCAAGCGGCGAAAATAACGCTTCGCATAACTGCTGCAAGTGCTGCCCTTGCTCTTTTAGCCACTGGCCATGCTCACTTTCTGCCTGCTCAGTGCCTGCTTTTATGCCCTCGCTGTAGCCGGCTTTTCGGCCATCCAGCTTGCCTTGTTCTAAACCTTCGGCATAACCTTTATCAAAACCATCTTGCTCTGCCGCTTGTGTAATTTCTTCTAGCTGCTGAGCGGTTACCCCTTTAACCTGCTCGGGCTCCGGAGGATCAACATCTTCACTAACAACAGGCGATTCTGGTGCCGAGCGCTTATTTTGCTGTGCCTTATTTTTGCCCGCTTGGGTTTTGCGCTTGCGCTGCTCGTCGCCATTAATAACCTTGCCATTAACTTCAGGCAACAGCCACGATTTAGCACTTGCGATATCCTCAAAAGGAATGCGTCCTGGGGGCTGAGCACTCATTAAACCATTGCCTCACCACCGCCGCCGAGCGAAATATCACCCGCATCGGCCATGCGGCGGCATATTGCCAAGATTTCTCGCTGCGCCGTTTCCACTTCAGATAATTTAACCGGTCCTTTAGCTTCCAAATCATCGCGCATTAATTCGGCAGCACGCTTAGACATATTGCCAAATACTTTTTCTTGTAGATCTTCGTCGGCACCTTTTAAGGCAGTAATTAATAGTTCTGAAGACACCTCGCGCAAAATAGCCTGTATACCGCGGTCGTCTACATCTTTTAAATTCTCGAAGACGAACATCAAATCGGAAATTTGCGTACCCATATCTTCGTCAACTTCTTTAATCGACTCCATTAACTCATTAGCAATAGAGCTATCCAAATTATTGACAATTTCAGCCGCCGTTTTAAAGCCGCCAATATCTTTAGTCTGCGAACCGGCGTTACCAGAGAATTGCTTCTCAAGAATATCGTTCAACTCTTGTAAGGCGCTCGGCTGCACTGTATCGAGCGATGCAACGCGCATCATTACATCTAAACGCACTTTTTCAGGGAAGTAAGCCAAAATTTCTGCAGACTGATCAGCATCCAAATACGCCAATACAATGGCTTGAATTTGCGGGTGTTCGTTGCGAATAATGTCGGCAATAGAACGCGCTTCCATCCATTTAAGCGTATCCAACCCGGTGGTATTGCCACCCATTAAAATGCGATCGATTAAGCCATTGGCCTTATCCGACCCTAATGCCGTTACCAACATATTGCGAATATAGTTATCTGCCCCCATACCCAAGCCCGTTTGGGTGCGCACTTCATCCATAAAATTGGCAATCACCACTTCCACTTCGTACTGCTGTACGTTTTTTAGCTGGCTCATCGCCGTACCCAAACGCTGAACCTCTTTTGGCCCCATATGTTTAAGCACTTCTGCCGCGGTGGACTCACCCAACGACATTAACAAAATCGCAGCCTGATCCAGCTTGGGCAAATTAACTTTTTTGGCTTCTTCCTGTGCCGGCGGGTTATTAGGCATTATTAATCCTCGGCATTATTCTTCGTTAATCCAACGTTTTATTACTTGCGCTACACGGCCTGGGTCCTCTGCAACTAAACCTTTTACAGCATTTAATTGCTGCTCGTAGCTTTCTTCTGGGCTGGGCAAGGCCATGGCATCACCACCGGTTAAGGTAACGGTTTCATCACTTAGTGAGTCGAACGAATCCACACCTGCCGCTTGCAATGCCGCTAGCTCTTTTGCTTCATCTTCTGCTCGCGCTTTTAAGCCCGATTGCGCCAAACTTTTAAGTACCGGGCGCAACAAACCAATAATTAATAAGCCAATAATAAATACCCCAGCCAATTGCTTGGCCAGCGTTTTAAACCACGCCGTTTGATACCACGGCATGGTGTAGTCGAGGGTATTTAAATCATTGATAAAGGATTCATTCAGAATATTGACGCTATCACCACGCGCCGCCGAAAAACCAACCGCATCGCGCACTAATATGGCTATGCGCTCTAACTCTGCATCAGTCCAGCGCGTGCGAACTAGCTCGCCAGTTTCTGGGTTTGGTTGCATTTTATCGTCGACAACTACCGCCACAGATAACCGCCGCACGCGCCCTTTTTCATGCTTGGTATAACTAACCGTACGATCCAGTTCATAGTTGCGGACAGCTTGCTTGCGTGAATTAGACGGGCTTGCACCACCGCCTTCGCCATCTTGTCCGTTGGCAACTTCAGGGGCATTGCCTCCATCCGGTGGCTGATTCGTTAACGCCCCAGGAATCCCCATTGGGCCGCCTGCGCCCTTGCGCAACTCTTCTACCGTTTGCTCGCTGCGTATTGCCGGTAAGTCTGGATTGAAAGATTCTTCGGCTTGCTCAACCTCGGTAAAATCTAAATCAGCAGCAATTTCTGTTTTAAATTTTCCATCGCCAATAATGGGGGTTAACAAGCGGCGAACCCGCAAAATAATATCGTTTTCTACTTTTTTGGTGTAATCCAAATGCTGAGCAGCAATTACCAGCCTCTCGTCCTCTACCCCAACAGATAACAAGTTGCCTTTCTGGTCGACCACCGTGACGTTTTCAATTTTTAATTCGGGAATGCTTGAGGCCACTAAATTGGCAATACCCTTAACTTGGCGCGTTTCGATATTGCGCCCAGGGAATAAATCTAAAAATACAGAGGCCGACGGCTCGCGCCCATCACGCACAAATACAGAAGCTTTAGGAATGGCGAGGTGCACCCTTGCACCTCGAATTGAGTTAATACTAGAAATAGTGCGCGAAAGCTCTCCCTCTAAGCTTCTTTTATAACGCGCCGACTCCATAAACTGGCTGGTTCCAAGCGGCTGCTCCTGATCAAGCAGCTCAAAGCCAATTGATTGATTCCCCGGAATTCCTCGTTCCGCTAATTTTAAGCGCGCCTGATGCACTTTATCGGCAGAGACCAACAGCGCGCCCGTTTTCGGGTCGACCTTGTAAGCGATATCATTAAAATCGAGGATTTCACCCACTTCGCTACTATCAAGGCGGTCCAAGCTGCCATACAAGGGTTTGTAATCGTCGCCCTGCGTCCATAGCACCACAGCAAAACCAATAGCCACACTGGCTGCAATGCCAACCATTAAGCCAGCTTGCCGAACCAAATTCAGATTATTAAAGCCTTCAATTAAATCGCTTTTAACACCACTGGATTTAACCTGTACTGTTTCACCTGCTGCTTCTGCCGTTGCCATTTAACGCTACCTCACACCATTAAATTGGCATATTCATGACGTCTTTATAAGCCTCAACAAGCTTATTTCGGACTTGGGTCGCCGCTTGAAAAGCAACGCTGGATTTTTGCGATGCGATCATTACTTGGCTGATACTCACATTGGGGTCACCTTGAATATAAGCTTTTGAAACCGCGCCAGATTCTTGTTGAATATTATTCACCTTATTAATTGCTTGACTAAAAACATCACCAAAATCAACGCGATTTTTATTTTCAACAGGGTTGATTCCGCCAGGGCGAATGCCATTAGCGCCCTCCACGCCGCCAAAAGCCTGCGTTTGCGATTTAATGGAGCGCATCTCTGTCAATAAACGATTAATGTCAACACGATCTGTCATTGTTCTACCCTGCCAAAGGTTTGGCGTTTTTACCCTTACTACACACAAGAGCACAAAGCAGGCCAGAAACTTAAACACCGAGGGATACGATAAATTTCAAGCGACAAAAAGCTACCCAATAAAGCTACTTATCCTCACATCACAAAACCCGCAAGCGTTGACTATAATTGGCTACATAGCCAACACTACAAACTTGGATTCGCCATGGACTACCCCTCTTTTATAGAAGATACGACTTACATCAGCATGGATGCATCCGCCAGCGAAAACGAACAACTACGCGCCATGCTAAGCAACCTAACGCGCATCCATTTACTAACCGCTAGCCGATTTGAAAATTTTGACGACCTGATTCACGAATATTTAGTCTCTGGTATAGAGGTGTTTGGGTTAGAAACAGGTATTGTTAGCCGCATTGTTGGCAACAGCTACACAGTATGTGATGTGATAAGCCCACTAGACGTACTCGAAAAAGGACAGGAATTTGGGCTGGAAGACACTTACTGCCGCGAAGTCATTAAAAGCCAACAGGTTTTAGGCTTTCCACAAGTGGGGGCTTTAGAATATATGCGGTGCCACCCGGTATACGAAAACCTTAAGTTAGAATCCTATTTGTCAGCGCCTATTTTTGTGGCTGACGAACTGTTTGGCACACTAAATTTCACCTCTGTATCGGCGCGCGAAAACGGCTTCTCCACACACGAAAGAAACCTTATTGTGTTAATGGCCAACGCCATTGGCGCCTTCATTCTTTTGCGCAACAAAGAGGATCACCTGCTGGCCCTTAACCAAAAAATGAAACGCTTTGTTGGCTACGTAGCGCACGATTTACGCAACCCGCTAGGCACTATTATCGGGCTAACTAAAATGGCAACAAAACCCAACGCCTCGCCCGAAAGAATCCAACAAATAGCGCAAAAGATTGCACGCCCGGCTGAAAACGCTCTCGAATTTGTGAATACCATTTTAGAGAACGCCGCGCTAAGCACCGGCAAAATTGCGCTGAGCAAAACCCAAGTTAATGCCAAGCAGTTAATCGAAGAGGCCCAGGATGCCGTGGAACACTTTGCAGCCGAGTCAAACATTACAATAACGCTGGATGCTCCTGATCAGGCTGCGCTGCTGTGTGACAAGCATCGCCTGCATCAAACCCTAACCAACCTACTGATTAACGCGATTAAATACTCGCCGGAGAACTCTCTTATTCAATGTTCTGCAACTCCCCTTGAAGGCGGCACTCAAATACAGATAAAAAACCCAACGTCCCCCGAAACACAACAAGGCCGAAGACTTGATGGGCAGGTCTATGGAAGTGTTGGTTTCGGCCTCGACATTGTTCAAGAAGTATTAAAAGCGCACGATAGCTCGTTAGCCATAGATGAATCACCCGAGACCTTCATCGCCAGCTTCACTCTACCGGTTAGTCACTAGATGCGCTAAACGTTACTCTTCTTCACGCAGCGCTACCTCTGCCGCACAAACCTAACAGATCAAAAAATAGGCGAATCAATGCATGCGCAACCACTGTGTGGCGCCTTAATAGTCAAAAAGACTAAAAAAAGTTAAAAAAAGACAAGTTCAGGCAAAGATGTTTCTTTTATACACACTTTAGAGTTGCTAGAATGCGCGGCAAGTAACAGCGTGTTTAACTACCCTTGGGTATCCTCATGAAAAAGATTCTCCCTTCTCTTTATTTCGCCTTATGTGCTGCCCCCTTAGCAATGACCGCCAATGCAGGCAACAGCGATACAGCCGATCAAAGCATGGAGCTTGCTGAGGCTTTTGACGTGATTCAAGAATACCGCGAGCTGCGTGAATCTTGCGCAATTGGCACCTACGAGCAACGCCGCCGCTGCGTTGGCGAGCTTAGCGAAGCGAATACTCTGTATCGCGAAGCCAAAGATGTCATCGCCAAACAAAAACTATCTACCAGCGACAGCACGCTTGCCAGCTACAACTAGTTAAAAACTCCAATTGAGGCGCCGCGTTTTACACCAATGCGCCAATCAAAGATCACATACGTCACTCGCGGCATTAGCGCTTTTGCTGTATGCTGCGCGTCCGCTTACGCGCTGGGTTGCAAAGGCCTTTTAGCGAGCGACACCTTTTGAGCTTAAAGTTCTGCTTTTGCTCAAAAAGTCACTTTGCCTCTAAAGACCAGTCAACCAACTGCAATGCGCTTGTGGCTACCCCAAGCGCTACCTGCAGCGCCAAGCCACTCCCATCGATAGACTCGGAAAAGGTAACCAAACCCCATGTACGTTTACGACGAACATGATCGACAGCTGATCTTAGAGCGCGTGGCGCAATTTCGCCGCCAAACCGAGCGCTACTTAGAGGGCACTCTTGCCCCAGAACAATTTTTACCACTGCGCCTACAAAACGGCCTCTATGTTCAGCGCCTAGCGCCAATGCTGCGCATTGCTGTGCCTTACGGGCTACTTAACAGCAAGCAGCTGCGCAAACTGGCACACATTAGCCGCCATTACGACAAAGGCTACGTGCACGTTACAACGCGCCAAAACATCCAGCTCAACTGGCCCCTACTCGAAGAGGTGCCAGACATCCTTGAAGAGCTAGCCTCTGTTGAAATGCACGCAGTGCAAACGAGCGGCAACTGTATTCGCAATGTAACCTCCGACCATTTCGCAGGCATTGCTACCGACGAGCTTATCGACCCGCGTCCTTACTGCGAAATTATTCGCCAGTGGTCTACCTTCCACCCCGAATACGCCTTCCTGCCCAGGAAGTTCAAAATTGCCGTTTCGGGCACAGAAGAAGATCGCGCCGCAATCCGCTTTCACGACATCGGCCTGCAGCTCGTTAAAAACAGCGAAGGCGAAATTGGCTTTACCGTCCTTGTTGGCGGTGGCCTTGGGCGAACACCCGTTATCGGCAAAGTTATTCGCGAATTCCTACCCGAGCACGACGTACTAACCTACCTCGAAGCCATTTTGCGGGTATACAACCTCAATGGCCGCCGCGACAACAAATACAAAGCGCGCATTAAGATTTTAGTTAACGCAATGGGCGTCGAGGCCTTTACGCAAGCCGTCGAAAGCACTTGGGAAAAACTACAAGATAGCCCAACACGCCTTACCGACAAAGAGATTAAGCGCGCCAAGAGTTTTTTCACCGAGCCCGACTACGCCCAACTAGACGACCTTAGCGAAACTGCCGAGATCAACGCTCTACGCAGCGAGAACGCCGCCTTTGGACATTGGCTTAGCCACAATGTACACAGCCATCGCGTGGCAGGCTACCGCGCCGTCACGTTATCGCTAAAGCCAACCGGCATTGCGCCCGGTGACATCACCGACTCGCAACTAGAAGCCATTGCCGACTTTGCCGACGAATACTCTCTTGGCGAAATCCGCGCAACACACCTTCAAAACATGGTGCTTGGCGACGTTAGAGCTAACAAGCTTTTCGAGTTGTGGCAAAAACTGTGCGAAAACGGCTTCGCCACACCCAACGTGGGCACCCTAACCGACATGATTTGCTGCCCAGGCGGTGACTTTTGCTCGCTAGCAAACGCTAAGTCCATCCCCGTTGCCGAAGCACTGCAACGCGAATTTGACGACCTCGATTACCTTTACGACTTAGGGCCACTAGACCTTAACATTTCAGGCTGCATGAATGCCTGCGGCCACCACCATATTGGCCACATCGGCATTTTGGGTGTCGACAAGAAAGGTGAAGAGTTCTACCAAGTCCAGCTTGGCGGCAACTCTAAAAACGATGCCGCGCTTGGCAAAGTACTGGGCCCAGCCTTCTCCCGAGCCGAAGTCACCAACGCCGTAAAGACGATACTCAACACCTACGTCGATAAGCGCGAAAACGAAGAGACCTTCCTTGAAACCTACAACCGCCTAGGTTTAGCCCCCTTTAAGGAGCGCGTATATGCCAAAGCTAATTAAAAATAATGCCGCCCAAGATAACAGCTGGGTAACAATTGCAGACCAAGAAGGTTTGGCCAAAGCAGATCTCGCCAACGGGAAATACCTTGTGCCGCTGGAATTGTGGCAACAAAACACCGAGCTGCACAACGCCAATATCGGCGTATGGCTAAACGGCGACACCAACCCAAGCCTGCTTACCCAACAGCTAAAAAGCGCACCAGCTATCGCCATTGAGTTCTCGGCATTTGCTGATGGACGCGGTTTTTCCCTAGCGCGCATCCTGCGAGAAGACTGCGATTTTAGCGGCGAACTTCAAGCTACAGGTGAATACATGCAAGACCAACTGTATTACCTTAAGCGCTGCGGCTTTGACGCTTTCGCCGTTCCCGACGACGCAAATATTGACTCCATGCTCGCTAGCTTGCAAGATTTCACAAACAACTACCAAGCTTCGCACGACGAACCTCGGCCGCTTTTTAGGCGCCGATAACAGCCGTACCGTCGCACATATAGGAAAGGGGCTAAATAAGCCCCTTTTTTTGATCTAAAATTAGCTAACACCACAAGAATAGAGCGATATGACCGGGCACCTCTTTGATGCATTCTTTTTGATCTTCACCGGCTCCGCCATTGTTGCCTCGGTTGCACTATATTCACGCCAACCTTTACTGGTGGCCTATGTTGCCATTGGCATGTTATTTGGCCCCTTCGGCTTAAAAATCGTTCCAGACCTCAATATCGTGAGCGATATATCCCATATAGGTATCGTTTTTTTACTTTTCTTACTTGGGTTAGACATGCAGCCCAAGGCGCTTAAAAGCGTTTTTAAAGAAATATCCATAGTCGCCATCGCCAGCTCCACGCTTTTCGCGGGGCTTGGTTATTTGCTGGGACTCTCCTTTGGCTTTAACCAAACAGAATCTGTCGTGCTCGGCATGGCGCTCATATTTTCGAGCACCATCATAGGCATAAAGCTGCTACCCACCACCGTACTACACCACAAACACACCGGCGAGCTAATGGTTGGCCTACTGTTGTTTCAAGATTTTCTAGCCATCATATGCTTGCTCATCCTTGCCAGCGGGACGCCTGGCGAGCTAAACCTGCCAGAACTCGGCATGGCGTTTGCCGCCCTACCCGCACTTGGCGTCATTGCGTTTGCATTTGTTAAGTATGTACTTTTACACCTTATTTCACGCTTTGATCGCTTCCACGAATACATTTTTTTGCTGGCAATCGGCTGGTGCCTCGGCCTAGCCAAACTTGCCGAATTTATGCATTTATCTGCGGAAATCGGCGCCTTTATTGCGGGCATCACCCTTGCGACCAGCCCCATATCGCAATTTATTGCACTTAACCTTAAACCCTTGCGAGACTTCTTCCTGATACTGTTCTTTTTCGCACTTGGCGCACAACTCAACATTAGCCTGCTACCCACCCTATTTCTTCCGATCATTGCCGTTTCCGCCGTTGTACTTATCGTCAAGCCCGTTGTTTTTTACGGGCTACTGTGCAGAAAGAGCGAACGCAAGGGGTTGGCGTGGGATATAGGCTTTCGATTAGGGCAAATCAGTGAGTTTTCGCTACTTTTAACCCTTGTAGCCAGCACCAACGACATCATTAGCGAAAAGGTAACCGTCGTCATCCAAAGCGCTGCAATTGTGACTTTTTTGGTATCGAGCTATATCGTGATTTTTTGCTTCCCCAACCCTATCGCTGTCAGCGAAAAGTTAAGGCGCGACTAAAAAGCCAAACCAAGCAAAAACAGTAGAAGTTTGTTCTTTGTTACAGGAAGGGAACAAGAGAAAGGCAAATAAAAATGGCAGCCTAAGCTGCCATTTTATAGTTCGGAATAATCATCCACATATTCAAAATCATCATCACTCAAAACATCATCAGGAGCTTCCAACAACTCCTCCAAATAATCTTGCATAATCTCTCCTCCATATAGGTTTAGTTAGCAAGTGAGGTTAGTGTCTTAGATATATATTGCAGTGTGATGACAACACAAACACTACAAATACAAAACGACGAAGACATTCAAAAAGTCGCAAAGACATTAACATCACAACAAAACTGTAGCAGAGAATTCGAAAAAGGAAAACAACAAGACCTTGAACGTAAAAAGCCGCACAATTTCTTGTGCGGCTTTTTAGATAAGTGGCGGACTGGACGGGACTCGAACCCGCGACCCCCGGCGTGACAGGCCGGTATTCTAACCAACTGAACTACCAGTCCGCGGTAGACTACTCAGGACACTAACTTAACGTTAGCACCTAAAACTTTTTAGCTTAACCGGCGTTGATTATACCGATTAAAAAGTCTTGGTGGGTGGTACAGGGGTCGAACCTGTGACCTACGCCTTGTAAGGGCGCCGCTCTACCAACTGAGCTAACCACCCGAGGAGTGACGCGCATTTTACAGTTTGCGCATGGCATGTCAAACCTTTTTTGTAAAAAAACTGAAAACAACAAAATATGCATATAATTCAATCAATTAGGCTATTTTTTTAACCTTTCAATTGGGTATAAACAGTTCAAAAACGCCACCACCAAGAGGCTGTCCATTGCGTAGTGAAATGCGGCCCACGCCATGCTTAGATTGATGCATGGAGGCGATAATACTCGCAAAATACAACCCCAGCTGCGTACTGTCACCCTCGCCGGAGCGAAGTTGCTCGGGGTAGTCCAGCATACCCGCAGGAAAACCATCGCCATCATCTGCCACCGTCAAACAAAGAACGTTTTTATCGCATTTAGCAGCCAGTACGATTTTACTTTTTGTATAACGACAACCATTAACCAAAACATTCTGAATAACACTGCCGACTAAGTCAGCATCAAAATAGGCTTCCAAGTCAGCGTCGCAATCAAGAATGAGCTCTACATTACGACTATCAATTAGCGGGTGGTTTCGCGCAATCTGGTCTTCTAGCACATCCACGACAAAGTGCTGATCCACATGCATTGGCAAGCGTTTTTGCTGTAAGCGGTAAATCGACAACAACTGCACTAGTTCGTTATTAATGCGAGAAGCTTCGTAATGCAGGGTGTTCATCTGCTGCGATTGCTCGGTATTTTCAACAGGCATACTCTCAAGCACCTCCTGCAAAGAGGCTATCAGCATGCTTACGGAGTTTTTCATATCATGCACGCTAGACGCTAATACCGTTGAAAAGTCGATATCGTTCGGCTCTATCATAACCTCCTCCCATCTAGTGACTTTGCGACAAAAGCAGCTTGCCGAGTATTTGAAGCGCTCAGTTTAAAAACTAACCATTAAACATAGCGTTGAGTTTCTTATAGCGTGAATATTGCGAATGCTCGTCATCGACAGACTCGCCAATTGCCTTAAGCGCACTATCGACTGCCATTTTTATGCGCGCATCGTTGTCGCCACTTTTCATTTTGCCAATTAGCGCCTGAACAATATTCAACTGAATGCCGACATGCCGAGGGAATAAAACCTGTGCCCGCTCAAAACACGTAATGGCATCATCAAACAACGAACCATTGTATAGCTCGATACCTTCGCGGTTAATTTGCGCCACTAGTGCTCGGTTTGCCTCGCTCACCGGCTCATTCAATAGCTCATCAAGGCGCTCTAACGCCTCTTGGTCGTAGGTATAGTGCTGAATTAAGCTGTGCACCAGCTCATCGGCGCGCTCTGCATCGCCAATAGTTTGCAGCGCCTTTACGCGGGCAATGTCTGTTTCTATGTCTTGCGGTTGTTTAGCATAGCTTTGCTCGGCTTTTTCTACTGCTTGACGCCCTGCCAAGGAGTGCTTGGCCAAAAACTGCAGCCGGCCCTGTAAGAATTGCAGGCGCAATAGCTGATCGGGGCTTACGTCGTAGTGATTGGTAGCGTCAGACAGCATTTCCAACGCTTCCTGTGGAAGCTTTCTGTTGTTTTCAATAACTTGTTCTGGCGCCGATGCCGTAGCCATACCAAAGTGATAAGCATCATCCCACGAGCCATGGCAGCTTTCTCGCCCTAACCGAACACACTCGCGCAACGCTTTTAACGCCGTAGGATAATCGCCATTTTTTTCTGCTATGTTCGCGAGGTTTTTTTGCCGAAGAATCGACATTGGCGAGACCTGCACAGATTGCGCAATAGCATCTTGCAGCTTTGCCGTATCGTCACGTAAAAACCAATTGCTTGCCATACCATCGTAAGCCGGCAAATAAAGTGGATTCTCACTGGTTAGCTCGCAAAAAGCAGCACCAGCTTCTTCTAGCTGCCCCTTTGCCTGATGCACATACGCCAAGCCCAGGCGAGCCCAATCTAGCGGCTTTGTTTCAAGCACTTTTTGGTAGAGCTTTTCCGCTTTTGTCAGCTCGTCAAACTCAACAAACAACTCGCCCAAAAACTTTTGCGCAGGCAAGGCAACACGGCCACCACTTAACGCAATGCGCGTTAATATGGCCATTGCCTGCTCAGAATCCCCTTTATCTAAAGCGCGATACGCTGGGCGCATTGCCTCGCGCTGTTCGAGTAAGCGCCCTATTCGCCGCTCCAGCATTTGCGTATTTATAGGTTTTGCTAGGTAATCATCGGGGGTACAGTCGTAAGCAGCCATCACTGCCTGCTTAGAAACATCGGCGGAAATCAGAACAAATAAAGACTCTCGATCTATGAGCTTTTGATGACGCAGCGCCTCCAATACGCGCTGGCCGTTCTTGCCAACGCCGAGGTCGTAATCGCATAAAATAACATCGAATTTTTTGCTTTTGCAGATCTCGAGGGCTTCCATACCATTGCTGGCCGTCATGATACTCATAACGCCCAACGAATTTAGCATGCCATTAATTGTCGTACGGAAACTGCTAAAGTCGTCCACGACCAAAAACCGCAAATTTCCGTACGCAAAACCGCCCATTGAGCCCCCTATTTCTGTCACCTATTAAAGTGTAGTCAAGGTGAAAATAAATGTGGGGGCTATTTCATGCCTATATGTAGGGTTATCCGATTTTTTAAGCCTGCAACTAAAGCGCTTTGGGCTCGGTTGTGACGATTAAGCGAATAGCTGATAACTGCAAGTGAGTTTGGGCCGTTAACGCGTGCAGCAACTGGCGCTCTTTTTCAGCAAGGTTATGCACCTCGTCCATATCGATGGCTGGGTTCTTTTTGGCCAACTGCGTTAAGCGGTTTTTCTCTTGCGAGAAAAACGATGTGATTTTTGCACTGGCCGCCTCGATAAGGTTAACCTTGTGCACCTCAGAAAAGGCTTCAGCCTTGGCATACCAAGCGGGCATTTCGGCTTTTTTGCTTTGAATAATCTTGCGAGCCAACTTCTTATCGACATGAGTCAACGATTGCTGCAATTGGCTTTCTCCTAATACGGCCGCCAAGTCCTTATCGCTAATATCAAGTGTTAAGGTCCGCACAGAGTAACTCTCTAAAAACGGCAAACACTCGCTGGCATGCTCTGACTGCACAACAACATCAAAACAAGCCTCTAGCAGGCATTTACCCGCTGGCAACTGCTTACTGGGCAACAATGCCACGCACGCAGAGCCTAGCTCACTGTGATGCAGTAACTCCCACAAACCACTAATAAAAGGCGAGTCCCAAGTCATAAAGACAACATCTTCACGAACACACGCAATACTGCGCTCAAACGCTACCTCAAAACCCTCAGGGGGGATGCCCGGCAGTGAAGGCAGTAACATATTGTCCGCCGGAATTAGCGAATAAGTTCCATTACCGAGATCCTCGAAGTGGAAATTTAAAAGCTCGCTAGCCATTTCAACCAACGCTGCAGGCGTAGACTCTTCGAAGCCTGTTATGCGCTCAACCAATTCACCTGCTAACGGCTGGCGGCAACTGTTGCGCTCTAACAAGGCATCCCGGCCATCTCGAATTTTAGCTTCCAGCATGGCTACTTGTGTTTTAGCTTCTTGCTTAATAGCCTCAGTTAAATCTGAAAACTCACCGGGGAAGCACTGTTCATGCACGCTACCGGCGGCAGGGTTTTGGCGCCCAACGCAATCGAGCACTTCGTGGTACCAATGCCAGCGCAAGGCGTTCTCATCTGGCTCGCCGTTTTCATTGGTGCTAATAAGAGCGTGCACATTGACATCATTTGCCTGACCAATACGATCTAAGCGGCCAATGCGCTGCTCCAGCATGTCGGGGTTTTCAGGTAAATCGAGGCAGACTAAATGGCGACTAAACTGAAAGTTACGGCCTTCGCTACCAATTTCTGAACACAGTAAAACCTGAGCCCCCTTTTCAAAATCGGCAAAGTAAGCCGCGGCGCGATCTCGCTCGATTAAGTCCATATCTTCATGGAACAGCGCCGGATCAATGCCGTGTTTTTGCCACAAGTAATTTTCGCAGTCGATAACCTGCATTTTTTCGTGGCAAATAACTAGCACCTTTTCATCGGGGTTAGCTTTTAAGAATCGCGCTAGCCATTCGTAGCGATCCTTCCAGTCAGCGCTTTCTACTTCGTGCGCTTGAGGCGAACGGCCAGGAAACCCTTTTACCGAGGCGCGCACATTGCGGAACATCACCCGGCCTACACCGTGGCAATCAAGTACTTGATCGAGCAAGGCGTCGTCGCTTAACGACGCATCCAAGTCAAAGCGTGCAACTAGCTCGTCGCGGGTAGCCGGTAAGTCGCGAATAAGAGCATTTAGCTCTGCGTACCCCGATTCCTCCTGGGCAAGCGTTTCTAAGCTTGTGTACTTATCGGGGTCGAGCAACTGCAAACGCGCAAAATGGCTTTCAAAGCCTAGCTGCTCGGGCGTTGCAGTAACCAATACCATATGCAAGCACAAATCAGACAGCGCTTGCAGCACCTCAAAGCCTGGCGTATTTGGCTGAATGTGATGCGCCTCGTCGGCAATAACCACATCAAACTCGGCCGTTAACAGGCTTTCGGTTTCTTCTACCAATGCAGACTGCTTAAGGATATGAATTTGGCCTTGCTCAAAATCGTAGCCTGGGCCATCGTAAACCCCAGGCGTTAAACTAAAACGGCGGATTAACTCAACCAGCCACTGGACCTGCAAAGCGTCAGGCACAATAATCAGCGCACGCTTGGCTCGCTCAAGCTTAAGCAAGCGGCTTAAAATCATTCCCGCCTCTAAGGTTTTACCCAAGCCAACCTCATCAGCCAATAAAACGCGAACGCGATCCCGATCGCAAGCGGTATGTGCCACATAAAGCTGATGCGCAATTAAGCTTGCGCGCACGCCTAACAAGCCATTTAAGCGAGAGCCCCACACTTTCGCCATGGCGGCATCTAGCTCACGGCGAAAGTAGAACCACTTCGCCTTATCCAGCTGGCCGGTCATTAAACGCATAAACGGCTGGTTCAATTGAATTTCAGCACTCACCTGCGTTTCGGGTACCAAGCCTTCGGTCCCAACATCGTAGATCATCAAACCTTGATGATCTTTAACCTCTAAAACACGGCGCTTTTCGCCATCAGCTAAAGTGATTTCATCGTCTTGAGCAAAGACAATGCGCGTAAGAGGCGCCTGCCCTAAGGCATACATGCGCTCGCAATTTGCTAACGGGAAAAAAATCGACACGGAGCGAGCTTCAACCGATACCACAATCCCTAAACCTAGCTCTGGCTCAGAATCGACAACCCAACGCTGCCCCTGTACAAATTCAGACATAATTTTGCTTTACACCACCAACTGGTAAGCCACTAGCGCCCGATTAGCCACAAAGACTGCAGCAATACCGACACCGAGGCATTAAGAAAGGGGCGCAATTGTAAGTTTTAACGCCTAGAGGCACAACAGCCGAAAGGCTTAGCGCCAAACAGGCAGTAAAAAATCGGCAAATCGATAAGGAAAACACCCCAGTAACATGCCTGCACGCAGCAGCGCTATTAAGAGCTGGGGTTCAAAGCATAGCGCGCGGGCAGCGCAGAAACCGCACTAAGAGGAACCATAAACACGGGAATTTGAGCCAACTGCAGAACTTTGCTCGCAACAGACCCAAGCACAGGTGCCTCGCCGTCAGTATCGCTGCAATTGCCGATAACAATAATGTCCGAAGCATTTTCTTTGGCGTATTCAATAATGGTTTTTGCAGGCGCGCCCGTTTTCACGACGATATCACTTAAATAACGACTGAATTCCACACCAAATTCATCATCTAATAAACGCTCAAAAGCTTGCTCTCGAATGTTTTCTAGCAATCCATCGATATGCGCATTACTCAGGACTTCGTTTTTGGTTTGCTCAGAACAGCGGCTATTCACCACCGCAGCCGCCAAAGCATCAATGGGAGGCACTACGTGCAATACAACGATTTTGGCATTGAACTGCCTAGCTAACTGCTCCACATAAACTAGCGAATAAGCACTTAACACGCCTAAATCACTCGCATACAATATGGTTTTAATCATTATTGCCCCTACTGCCTCAGGCGGTTACGCCAAGGGCCTACCACTCAACATCTAAGCAAGAATCATTTCCCTTGCTCTTTTATTCAGCCTAGCAGTCGCCCAAATCATTGTTGCCTTTTCTTGGCTAAAACCGACGAGCAGCATATGGCTTCAAAGCATTAAACGAGCGATTTTGTCAGCCAGACAATATATCAATAAGTCACTGTATTAACGGTAGGAATATGTGACAAAAGGGAGGCAATACTAGGCGAAGGAAAAGCCAAACGGCTGCAATAAACTAAGAGGGCCCTTTACGAAAAGAGCACTAAGATTTCTTTTTGAATGCGATACCGGGCTTGCAATTAATCACTTCAAATAAATCTTCTGCGCCACTAATACTTTCTGAGGCCCCCAAAAATAGAATGGCATTGGGCGCTAAAACGCCGTGAATATTTCGAAGAATGCGCCTTTTTAACTCGGCATTAAAATAAATCAAAACGTTACGGCAAAACACAATGTGATATTTTTCAAAACCGTACGAATCACTCTGCAGATTAAGCGGTTTAAATTCTACACACTGACGCACGTTGGCATTGATTTGCCAGCGGCCATCCGGTGTAGAAGAAAAAAACGTTTGCAGGCGTTCTTGACTCAAACCCCGGGCAATCGACAACCTGTCGTATAACCCAGCCTTGGCACTTGCCAATATTTCGCTCGAGATATCTGTCGCAACTATGCGGCTATTAAGCGGCAAGCGACCTAAACGCTGCCGATTGAATTCATTTAACGTCATACTCAAGGAATAAGGCTCTTGCCCAGACGAGCACGCTGCACACCAAACGCGAATGTTTTGCACGCCGGCGTCGACCAACGCAGGAAACAGTGTGTTTTTCGCATATTCGAAGGGGTAATTGTCGCGAAACCACAGCGTTTCGTTGGTTGTCATCGCATCGACAACCTCCTGCCTTAACGCACGCTGGCTAGGGTTGCGCAGTAGCTCTAAGAGCTTGGTTACCGAACTAATATGCTCTTGCGCCAAAATACGACGAACCCGCGTGGCAACGAGGTATTCTTTGCCCGCCCCTAGATCAATGCCGCACGCTTGTTGTAAAAACAGGCGAAACTCCTGATACTCAACATCAGTAAAGCAAATACCCTTAGGGGTTGGCGGCGGCGTGCGAGCAGTCACATGATTACCTATAACTGTAAAGTGTACTGCAAGACAATTAGACTACGCTTCATCAATCCCTTTCCCTGTCATTTCCTTCACCCTCGAGTTAACACGTTTAGCCAGTTCGTCAGGGTGGAACTTGGCCAAAAAGTCGTTTGCCCCTACTTTTTTAACCATCGCCTCGTTAAACACACCACTTAACGATGTATGCAAAATAATATGCATGTTACTCAACTGCGGGTTAGCTCTTACTTCCGCGGTAAAGGTATAGCCGTCCATTTCTGGCATTTCGATATCGGAGATAATCATCAACAATTCATGCGCTGGGTCTTTACCCTCACCGATTAACCCCTCTAAATAGTCCAGTGCTTCGCGCCCATCTTTGCGCACAGTCGTGGTCATTCCTAACGACTGCACAACCTTTTGTATTTGCTTACGGGCAATCGTCGAATCATCCACGATAAGCACGTGTTTATTGACTAACGTATCGCCTTTAGAATCTTCGATAACCTCTGGGCTCACATCTTCAGGCAGGGGCGATACTTCAGCTAATATCTTCTCTACATCGATGATTTCGACCAATTTATTATCAACTTGCGTCACCGCTGTTAAGTAATTGTCTCTGCCGGCGCCTTTGGGTGGCGGGTGAATCGCGCCCCAATTCATATTAACAATACGCTCCACAGACTTTACCAAAAAGCCCTGAGTAGACCCGTTATATTCAGTAATAATTACAAAGCACTGAGAAATATTATCTAGTGGCATGCTGCCAGTCGCTTGGCGCATATCCATAATAGGAATAGTGCCCCCACGAATGTGCGCAACACCGCGCACAACAGGATGACGTTTAGGGATTTCGTTAAGGTACGGGCATTGCAGTACCTCTTTAACCTTAAAAACATTAATTCCATATTGTTGAGAGCCGCCCAAGCTAAACAACAATAACTCGAGTCGATTCTGCCCTACCAGTTGTGTGCGCTGGTTGACACTATCTAAAACGCCAGCCATAAAAATCTCCGTTCAGAGCGAAATTCACAATTCGCGCCCAAAGCTTGCAACCAATCAAACAGGCATATCCAAAGAATGGCGCCCATACATACTCTAACTCTAGTCGGTGATTTCTTGTTTTGGCGAACTAAATACCGCAAAAGTTCAAACGGTAGATTTTCCGGCACAGTATGCCCTCGCAGAGCGTCAAAAGATCAGCAAGCAAGCCAAACCAAAAGCAAAACCTAACCGGTATGTCAGTAATTCATACAAAAAAGACCTAACTCACACTTCCGCTCTACAGCGTTTGCCCCAATACCTTCCACTCCTTTTAGACTGCTTACTAATCGGCTCGAGACTTGCACAAACAGCAAGTAATTACCAAAGACACATAAACCTGTCATACTTTTGACATAGCTTACAGCTACAAAAATTTTCATACAGGAGGTGAATCTTGAACCACATAGATAAGAAATTAGCTGCTTTCGGCCTATTTTTTTCCATCTTCATGCACGCTATAGCAGCGCACAGCGATGCGTCGAGTGGCGCAAACTACGAAGATATTGACGCTATGCGCACACAGGTAAAGGACATTCTTAGCAAGCACTACAGTTCTGTAATTCAAGACGCCCAACTAGACATTAAAGTGTCCCGCCTTGATCCGCGGCTAAAACTCGCCAAGTGCTCTGAAAGTAAGAACATTAAAGTAAACGGCAACCAAACCAAAACAGCCAATATCTCTGTTAGGGTTAGCTGTAACGGGGAATCGCCATGGAGCATTTTTGTTCCTGCCCGCATAGACGTTTTGCAAGAAGTTGTCACCGCTACACGGGACATTTATAAAGGCACCATCCTTAAAGCCGACGATCTATCATTGACGGTACGCAATACCAGTAATCTCGGCTTCGGTTACGCCAAAAGCACCACCGCACTCATAGGCAATGCCATAACGCGTAATATTAGCTCTGGTGGCGTAATACGTTTGAAGCATGTGAGTGAACCCATCGCAATCACCCGCGGCGACAAAATCACCTTAGAGGCCGGCAATGGTGGCTTATCTGTTGCGACCTCAGCTATTGCGATGTCCGACGGCAAGATCGGCGAGCAAATACGAGTAAAGAATGCCCAATCCAAACGCGTTATCGAGGCATTTGTAGTTGCCCCTGGGCGCGCAGTTGCTAACCTTTAGATCAATACTCAGTTAATTAAGACGCGAATACTAAAAAACTATAAAAAAAGTAAAAAACTTCTAAAGTAAAAGCCATTGCGGCCGACAAGCTCTGTGAACCGGCTGAATTTAAGCACAAAGCATCAGCCCTTAATGTGATAAAGAGGCATACAACATGGTTATTGACACCGGCGGCGTCGGCAAAAACCGCCTTCATGCCCCAACTCAAGATACCGGCAAAACACGTGGCCCCTCTGCGGATAATGCCAGTAACTCTGCAAATGCGGCGCAAGCCTCAAGCGGCGATAATGTTTCGTTAAGCGGCGCCGGCCAAGCTATGAGCCGCCTTGAAAGTAAAGTGCAAAGCAGCCCCGAAGTAGACACAGCTAAAGTCGCTGCAATCAAACAATCTATTGCGAATGGAAGCTTTAGCCCTAACCCTTCCGCCATTGCCGATAAGATGCTGTCTGATTTTTAGGCAGCACCTCCCTCTATAAAGCACTCTAAGCCCAGCGCTATAGCATCGACCTCCCACCCAAACAAACCGCACCATCTTGTTTCTAGCTTGTTTCTAGCTAATTACAGCCGGCAAGTCGTCTGCTCTGTAACCCATATTATGTAGAACTAGGCTTAAAACCTGCATGGCGCTTAACACAGCCGCAAAAGCGACATTTGTTTGACTAAGAGAATACTCCAATGAGTTTTGCACACCCTCTGAATAACGACCGGCTAGCGAAAAGCATTAGCAACGATATTAACGCTTGCCAAAACTTACTAGCCCTTTTAGAGCAAGAGCGTGAGCATCTAAAGAAACGCGAAATAGACAGCCTGGACGCCCTCATCGAAGCAAAATCAAAACTCCTTAACCAACTACATCAAAGCGCACTTACGCGCACGCAGTGGACAAGCCAATATCAATCAGAAGCACAGCAAAGCACCGCCTCTAGCGCCGAGCAAGTCTTTAGCCAGTACGCCATCGAAAACGGCTTGGCAGAACAATGGCAAAAACTGCAGCAACTTTTTAAAGCCTGCCAAGATGCCAACGAAGTTAACGGCAAAGTGATGATGCGCAGCCAATCCACACACGAAAGGCTATTGAATATTCTGCGTGGCCAAGGCAATAACAGCCCGCTTTATAACGGCAAAGGCGCTAAACACAACCAAAACTCCCGCGGAACCTTAGGCGAAGCCTAATCGAATAATTTCCCTTAAACCCAAAGGCCTGCAAGCGTATACTGAGCGACTTTTTTACGCAGTTGTTTTTATGCCTTCACCTTCTGACACCACATCGCCGACCAACGCCCCCCATAACCCTTGGCGCTTCTGCACTGCCCCGATGATGGAGTGGAGCGACGCTCACTGCCGTTTTTTTTGGCGACTTATCACAAAAGAAGCCCGCCTTTATACAGAAATGGTCACTACGCCAGCCCTAATTCACGGCAACCGCGCGCGCTTTTTAGCATTCAACAAAGAAGAGCACCCCATTGCCTTGCAGCTCGGCGGCAGCAACCCGCAGGAGCTTGCCGAATGCGCCAAGATGGCAGAAGACGCGGGCTTTGACGAGGTTAACCTTAACTGCGGCTGCCCGAGCGACCGCGTACAGGAAAATAAAATTGGCGCTTGCCTAATGGCGGAGCCAGAGCTGGTCGGCGATTGTATTCAAGCCATGAAAAATGCCGTTGATATCCCCGTCACGGTAAAGCACCGCATAGGTATTGATGATCAAGATAGCGTAGAACACCTGCAACACTTCGTTCGCACCTTAAGTACTGCCGGATGCGAAGTTTTTATTGTGCACGCGCGCAAAGCGTGGCTAAAGGGCTTAAGCCCTAAAGAGAACCGAGAAATTCCACCACTGCAATATGAGGCCGTTTACGCCCTCAAAACCTTATACCCGCAGCATACCTTTGTACTTAATGGGGGGTTGAATACCCTAGAGCAATGCCAGCAACAGCTGGGCCCGCTGGATGGAGTCATGGTCGGCCGAGAGATGTACCACAACCCTTATAGCTTCGCACACGTAGACGCCCTGCTATTTAACGGCACAGCACCGGCTAGTCGTGAAGATATACTGGCCGAGTTTATGACTTACTGCTGGCAGCAACATAAAAAGGGAGTGAGATTGCATCATATGTCGCGGCACATATTAGGTATTTACACCGCACAACACGGCGGGCGTTTGTTCCGGCGTTTTTTAAGCGATAACGCCAGCCCAAAAGACGCTACACCCGCTGTTTTACAAGAAGCGCTGGACGAGATGATCGCCCTGCAAGCCAAGCGAGAGGCTTACCTCCAAGCCTCCAAAGCCAAAACATAAAACTGGTACTTCCGTTCAGATTGCGAAAATGCTCTGCTATGCCCATAATACGCGCCTCATGTAATAGGGGGACCTCCATGACTAACAAGCTAGAACAACTTAAAAAATTCTCAGACGTTGTTGCCGACACGGGTGACATCGAAGCTATTAAACTGTACAAACCCGTAGATGCCACCACTAACCCATCGTTGTTGTACAGCGCCGCTCAATTAGAGCAGTACGCTCCTTTGGTACAAGACGCCCTAGCACGCGGTAAAGATATCGCAGACGCTGGTGACATCTTGGCTGTTGCTATTGGTTGTGAAATCCTCAAGATTGTTCCAGGCAAAATTTCAACAGAAGTTGATGCTCGCTTATCTTTCGATACTCAAGCATCTATCGCTAAAGCACATCGTTTAATTGAGCTTTACGAGCAAGCTGGCATTAGCAAAGACCGCGTTTTAATTAAGCTTGCCTCGACTTGGGAAGGTATTAAAGCTGCTGAAGTTCTTCAAAAAGAAGGCATCAACTGTAACCTAACCTTATTGTTCAGCTTTAGCCAAGCAGCTGCTTGTGCCGATGCCGGTGCGTTTTTGATCTCTCCATTTGTAGGTCGCATCTTAGATTGGTACAAAGCGAATACCGATCAAAAAGAGTACGCCCCTTTTGAAGATCCAGGCGTTCAGTCCGTTACTAAAATTTACGATTACTACAAATCTTGCGGTTACAATACTGTTGTTATGGGCGCAAGCTTCCGTAACATCGGCGAGATCGAAGCCCTTGCCGGTTGTGACCGTTTAACCATTGGTCCAGCATTATTAGATCAACTGCAAAAAGACGAAGGCACCTTAGAGCAAGCTTTAAGCGCTGAAGGTAAGTCTGGCGGCGAGAAAATCGTTGAGACCGAAGCACAATTCCGCTTCAGCAACAACGAAGATGCAATGGCCACCGACAAACTTGCAGACGGCATCCGTCGCTTTGTTGTTGACATGGTTAACCTAGAAAACTTCTTAGCCTCTAAAAAGGGCTAAGACGTTACCTATGCTGTCGAAAATACTCGACATTTTTCAGGCCGAAATGCGGCCTGAAACTAACGCCGCACTCAGCGAGGAGCAAAAACGCCTTGCCTGTGCGGCGCTGCTTATTGAAGTCGCCATTGTTGATAACGAGTTTGATGCAAAAGAACTCGCCTGTTTACAACGCGTACTTGAAGACAGTTTTGATATCCCCAAAAACCAAAGTGCCGAACTTATTACCCTTGCACAAAACGAATGCATGGAATCTACATCCATGTACCAGTTTACACAGCAAATCAACCTACACTGTTCGCCACAAGATAAGTTCGATTTAATTGTTGGCATGTGGCGCATTGCATATGCTGATGGCGAACTCGACAAATATGAAGAGTATGTAATTCGCAAAGTTGCAGACTTAATTCATGTTGCCCATGGCGATTTTATCCGCGCAAAACATCACAGTCGACCTAGCCAATAATTGTCGCTCGCAGCCTTTTAACCGCTCACCCCACCTTTTATATTGTTGACGCAAACCAAGCTAAGTCGCCTAAGCTTCTTACCTATACTAACGACACTCAATAACTATGAATTTACTGTTGCTACGTGAAAGTGATGTCATTAATAACGCACAAACCGTGCTCAATGATTATCGAGCCGAACATATTATTAAGGTTTTAAAACTTCCCGTTAACCACACACTCACTATTGGGGCAATTAATGGCATGGTGGGCACCGCCACAGTATTAGCCATTGCGAACAATACCGTTACCCTTGGCAACATAACATTAACAGCGCCGCCGCCAGCGCAAATTGATGTCGAATTAATTCTAGCGCTACCTAGGCCACGCATGCTGCAACGCAGCCTGCAAACCATTGCGACTATGGGAGTAAAAAAACTCCATTTAATCCATACCCAGCGGGTCGAAAAAAGTTTTTGGCAAACGCCACTATTAAAAGAGGATTCTATTGCGGAACAACTAATACTGGGGCTAGAACAGGCCAAAGCCACGCAAATCCCCGAAGTTATTCAACACAAAAAGTGGCGCCCTTTTATTCAAGACCAACTACCCCTAATGCAACAACAACAAAAAATTATTGCCCATCCAGGGAGTTACCCTAAAGCTACACCGCTAACAGCGCAGTCCTCTGTACTTGCCATAGGGCCAGAGGGAGGCTTTACCCAAGAAGAAGTCGATACCTTTTTAAGTAACCAGTTTTCCCCGGTACAATTAGGCGATCGCATTTTACGCGTAGAAACTGCCGTGCCTGTGTTATTGGCCAAACTATTTTAGGTCGCCCCGCTTTGCCAGAAGCACCCTAGCGCTATTAATCCAATAGCTTTTTCTTTGCCGCCGCAAACTCTTCTTCAGTTATAGCACCGCTATCTCGCAATGCTTTTAATCGCTCTAGTTCAGAAACTGTATCGCCACTAGCGCCAGCATGGGGCGAGGGTAAAACATCACCAGCAAAACGGACATTCAATAAAGGCTCCGGCGCCTGACCGCCAAAAAACGCACGTATTTTTTGCAAAATGTACTTCAACAGTCGCCACAGTTTCGGCAGTAACCATATCGCCAGCGCAACAAACACAATTAACAACGCCAAAAATACCAGCGGATGGTTTAAGGCTGCCCACAATCCTGCGAGCACCACTAAGTCTTCTGCAAAAGAAGCCCCCCAATTAGACAGCGGTTCCGGCGAAGTGTTAATAAGCATGCGTGTGCCAGCTTTTGTGGCATGGCTTGTTGTAGCTAAACCACCGCCGACAATCGCTGCTGCCAGCTCCATAACTGGAGACACATCTCCCACCGCACCAGCCGCCAACAAAGCGCCAGCCGGAATGCGCACAAAGGTATGAATTGCATCCCAGCCAGTATCAACACCAGGGATCTTATCGGCAAAAAATTCCACGCAATACATTAAACCTGCCGCCGCAAGTACAAGGGGGTTCTCGAGTATTTGTAAGTCTGGCGGCAAATCAATATTTCCCGTAGCACTACCAAAACCCAACACCAGTAGCACCGCATATAGGTTAATCCCGCTAGCCCAACTGGCTCCCATTGTTAACGCCAATGTAGCAATAATACTTTCGTAGGCTTCCACTATAGAGTCTCCCTCATATATTGATTTAATTCGGCAAGTCGCTCGGGGGTTCCTACATCCAGCCAGTAACCCGAATAAAGTTCACCCCGAATAGTTCTATTTTTTATTCCCCAACTAAAAATTTCACGCAACGGAAATTTTTGCCGGCACCTTGGATACCGCCGAATCATTTCAGGGTTTATGACGCTAATACCAGAAAACGTCAATGCTCCACCCTGCTCTGCCGCCATTTTTTTATCGTAAACGCAACCTTCGCTCCCTAAAACAAAATCACCCTCTGGGTTATGTTCGGGATTATTCACCATTACAAAGTAAGCTCCGGCGGCAGCCACTTGTGCCCGCGCAATAACACGGCTTAAATCGACACCACAAAAAACATCGCCATTAACTAATAAAAAAGGCGCCTGCCCAAGTATTGGCAGCGCAAAATGTAATGCGCCGCCAGTTTCCAGCGGTTCGCTTTCTTGGCTGATTGTTATCGTAGCCAAACCTTTTCGAGCGCGAACATAGGCCTCGATTTGTTCGCCCAAATAAGCCGTATTGATAACAATGTCGCGAACCCCTGCCGCTTCAAGTTTTTGCAACCAATGTTCTAATAAAGGTTTGCCACCAGCCTGCAACAAAGGCTTCGGACAAGTACGCGTGAGCGGCAGCATTCTTTCGCCTTTACCAGCGGCTAAGATCATAGCTTTCACGGCTGAATTTCCACTGAACGATACCAAGGCTGCTGTTTTATTAGCGGCATCAATTGTTGCTCAAACCATTGCGCTACCGGCTTGCCCTCGGGGTAGCCTTCTAGCACTTGCAGCACATAAGCAAGTACAAGGGGTAGATCCTGTAAGTACTGCGCTTTACCGTCCCTTAAATGCAAGCGAGAAAAAATCCCCAATACTTTTAAATGACGCTGTAGGCCCATCATATCGAGCGCCTGTAAAAATTCGCTTTCGGAACTCATTTGCAACAATGGTGGCAGGGCTTTTCGATACGCCAAGGCTTGCGAACGAACAAAACTTGCAGGCCAACACTGATAACAATCTTTTAAGAGCGACACAATGTCGTAGGTCACCGGCCCCACAACGGCATCTTGAAAATCAATAAAACCTAATTGATTAAGATCACCACTTTGAACATGAATATTACGGCAATGAAAATCGCGGTGCACAATGACTTGCGGCTGGGCCTGGGCCCGAGCGATTAACACATCAAATAGCTCCTGCAGCATTCCTCGCTCATCGGTCGATAAAACATAACCTAAGAGTTTTTCAACAAACCAAGGGATGAATAAATCAAGCTCAGCCTGCAGTGCAGCGCTGTCGTAGCGAGGATACCAAGCTGGCGTTGGAGAGCACTGTAAACGGTGTAGTTGAGCAAGCACCGAGGTATAACAAGCATCCAGCCATGCAGGCTTAGCGCCTTGAACCTCTAACATTGCACTTAATGACGTTGCGCCAAAATCTTCAATCAGTAAAAAACCCTGAGCAAAATCATAAGCAATAACCTCAGGCGCAGGCACACCCAATTGACGCCAGTGTTCACTGATTTGCACAAAGGCTTGGTGTTTTTCGACATCAGGCGGACCATACACCGCCAGCAACGGTGGCACGGTGGCTAGACGGAAGTATTCACGAAAACCCGCATCGCCGACTATCGGTGTCAGCGCGGCATTCGGCATTGAACGCTTTACTAGCTGCTGGCTAACCCAAGCAGCCAAAGACTCATATATGGACATAAGAAATTATCACCAAGCAAGGTTTATGCACTTTTGCTGTTTCATTAAGCAGTGCGCGCCATTACAATCTGCGCCCAAGACAATAAGATGAGCCGCAAAAGACCCCGCAGTATGCCTAACCCCAATGCTTGCGACAACGCAAAGCCCTTTAAAATACCCGCGCAGCAGCCAGCAAGGCCCTTTCGTGCGGCTAGGGGTCAACTCATAAAACTGCTCAGTATGCTACTAATTGTGGGCAACAGCAGTGGTGCGCGATCAGAAACTGCGGCCGAAATGGATTGGCAACCGCGCAACCTGCTAACACCCGCCCAGCTGCAACTTTTGAAGCCCGCATGTCACGGAGCCTATGTAGACCCTTTTGACAACAGCCCAGCACCAGACCCAGCGAATACGCTAATCGAAATAGAAGCTGGCAGCGCCGATATGAACGAGACGCATATTGAGCTTGGCAAGGGGGTACGCGTACAGCAAGGCCCGCGCGTTATTCAGGCAGAACACATGCTGTTTAACAAGGCCACCGAAAAAGCGGCTATGACGGGGGATGTTTATATTCGCCAAGCCGGCAGCTTAATTACCGGTGAAAGCGCCAGCGTTAATATGGTGGGCAATGAAGCTGAATTTACCAACGGTAGTTTTGTTGCCCACGAAACGCACATGCGCGGCACCGCAGGAAGGCTAGCACACGAAGCGTCGGGCAAGCTTGTGTTAGAAGATGGCACTTTTACCAGCTGCGAGCCCAACGACAAGGCTTGGCTGCTAGCGGGCAAAAACCTCACCATCGACCCAGAATCGCTGCAAGGCTATGGCCGTGATGTTGTTGTGTATGTTGGTGGCCTGCCAGTTCTTTATACACCCTATATACGCTTTCCGATTGGGAATACCCGCCAAAGCGGCCTACTGACGCCAAGCATTGGAACTGTTGATGGTGGCTTAGATATTGCCCAGCCATGGTACTGGAATATCGCCCCCAACCAAGACGCCACCATTACCCCACGGTATGTCGCCGGCCGCGGCGCCATGCTAGAGCTAGAATATCGCCATTTAGGCTATACCAGCGAAAATATCGTGCAGTTTTCCACCCTGCCTAAAGATAGCGGCGACGAAGACAACGAGGCTCTCATCGCGAGCGGCGACGAAACGCTCACCTCTCACAAAGATGAAACGCGCTGGCTCATGCAGTTTGACCACCGCGGAGGCTTTCAGCAGCCTTGGTATAGTGATATTAATTACGGTGAAGTCAGCGATATTGACTTCCTTCGCGAGCTGCCCGCTGCAAGCTTCAACGTGGCCAACGAAACCTACTTAACTCAAGCAGCCCGCTTTGGCTACGATTTCACCAACTGGCATGTATCCGCCAACGTGTATAACGCGCAAAACCTACTGGTCGATGTAGACGATTCTTACCGCCGACTGCCGCAAATTCAGGCCGAAGGCAATTACCGTCTAGGTGACTTCGGCACAAGCCTGTACCACGAGTATGTTCACTTTGGGCATAGCGATACACATCGTTTAAATGGCAACACCATTATTACTGGTGAACGGGCACGCATCGACTACCAGCTAAACTATCAGCGCGATGCCAGTTGGGGCTTTATTCGGCCCAGTATGGGTGTTCAAGGTATGAGCTACCAACTCGACCAAGATCAGCTGCGTAGCGATGCCGACAATAAACCTGCCCTCTCGACTCACTACGCCAGCCTAGATAGCGGCCTTGTATTCGAAAATAGTAATGGGCAACAAACATTAGAGCCCCGCCTGTTTTACTTATTTCGGCAATATACCGACCACAAAGCCCTGTTTAATGTGACCGATGACGGCCAAGACGTTAACTTCGATACATCGCCGCTTACCTTTGGTTACGACCAACTCTTTCGCAAACGACGCTTTACCGGCGGCGACCGCCTAGACGACGCCAATCAACTAACCCTAGGTTTAACCCATCGCTATTTTCGCAGTAATGGCGAGCCTTTATGGGATGTGAGCCTGGGCCAGCTATTTTATTTTGATGATCGCCGTGTAGGCTTAAACGAGGAATCGGACACTTCACAAGAATCCGATATCGCCGGTCAATTCAGCGCCTCACTCAGCGACAACATCCGCTCGCTAGGCAGCGTGCAGTACAATCCTAAAACAAAAAAATTGATGCGCGCTAGCTACGGCTTACACTACACCAATGATAATTGGCTGTTTAATCTGGGTTACCGCTACGCCCGCGAGCAGCAATTAGCCACTGGCGACTTGAGCCAAAAAATCGACCAACTCGACCTCTCGTTCTTTTTGCCAGCAGGTAATCAATGGCGGCTATTAGGCCGCAGTTTTTATGACATTGATGAGCAACGGGAACTTGAGACCTTTATCGGCTTCGAATACGACTCGTGTTGCTACCGCATACGCACTGTTGCCCGTCGCTGGCTCGATGCGCAGCTCGCATTAACCGAAGATGACCGCCCTTACGACCAAGGCCTCTTTTTTGAAATTGAGCTTCTCGGCTTAGGTAGCTCTGGCAAACGTATCGAAAACCTCTTAAAAGACAGTATTTTTGGTTACGACCAAGATCGCTAAACCATTTGGATTCATTATGAAAAACCGCATTAAAACGTTGCTTTGCGCCCTTGTACTTTGCGCTACCAGCACGCAAGCCGAACCAAAATTGATTGATAGCATCGCCGCTATTGTCGACAACCAAATTATTCTTGAGTCCAGCCTCAATGAACGCCTTGCAATCATTACCGCGCGCGCACGTGGGTCTCAAATGGGGCTTCCAGATATCGCCACGCTAAAAGAGCAAGTACTTGAGCACTTAATTGTTGAACAACTACAAGTTCAAATGGCTTACCGCTACGGCGTTACCATTGACGATGCCGAGACCAATAACGTCATTAACAACATGATGAGTGAAAACGGACTAAGTGAGGCCCAATTCAGCGCCCAACTTGCGATGGAAGGCTTAACGCTTGCAACCTTGCGCGAGCGTATAGAGCGCGACATGATGATTCAAAACATTCAGCGCGGTTTAGTTTCACAGCGCATTACTGTTTCCGATTTAGAGATTGATAACTTTTTGAAATCGGCCGAAGCGCAATTTTGGTTGTCGCCGGAATATCATTTAGGCCATATTCTCATTGCATTGCCGCAATCGGCTAACGATGCCGATATTCTTGCTGCCAAGGAAAAGGCCGAATCTATATATGAGCAAGCCTCCAAAGGCGCTGTTTTTGCAGAGCTAGCCATTGCCAACTCTAAAGGTCCAAACGCCCTTAAAGGCGGCGATCTAGGTTTTCGCAAAACAAGCGACCTTCCCAGCTTGTTCGCGCAAATAGCGCCAGAGCTAAAAATTGGTGGGGTATCTAAACCCGCTCGCAGTGCGGCCGGCTTTCACATTATCAAGCTTTATGAAAAACGCGGTGAAGAGTCGCAAGTTATTAAGCAATCTCTCGCTCGCCATATTCTTATTAAGCCTTCAGCCATCCTTACCGACGAACAGGCGCAGGCGAAGCTCAGCAAAATACGCCAGCAAATTGTAGACGGAGCCGATTTTGCCAAACTCGCCAAAGAGCACTCCGAAGATATCGGCTCAATGCTTGCTGGCGGTGATTTGGGCTGGTCTAGTCCCGGCCAATTTGTCCCTGCCTTTGAAAAAGCCATGGCAGAAACACCCCTTGGTGAAATATCCGAACCGTTTCGCAGCCGCTTTGGCTGGCACATATTGCAAGTACAAGAGCAGCGCGACGAAGACATGACCGACGCCGTAATTCGCAACAAAGCCCGCAATATATTGACCAACCGCCGCTTTGAAGACGAATTGCAAGTTTGGCTGCGCGAACTGCGCGACGAAGCCTTTGTTGAAATTAAAACCGAGGCGCAAGGTTAGTGATTGCAGTAACCCCCGGTGAACCCGCAGGTATTGGCCCCGAGTTGGTTTGTCGCTATGCCAGCGAAAACAGCACGCCCTTAGTGGCCATAGCCAGCCAAGCATTACTTGAAAGCACCTGCCAGGCGCTTGATATAGACTTAGTATTGGAGCCTTTTGACCCCACACAAGCGGTTACAAACAAACCGAAAACATTGTACGTCCTAGATGTGCCGCTTGCGGTACCTACGACACCGGGACAGCTAAATGCCAGCAATGCACACTATGTATTGCGAACACTGGAGATCGCCACCGATTATTGCCTTGATGGCACTTTCGAGGCCTTGGTGACAGGCCCTGTTCAAAAAAGCGTGATCAACGATGCCGGCATAACCTTTAGCGGCCATACCGAATTTTTGTGTGAGCGCAGCCAGTGTGAGCGCGTAGTAATGATGCTAGCCACCGAAGGGCTGCGCGTTGCACTAGCGACAACTCACTTACCGCTCAAAGATGTACCAAATGCCATCACCGCCGAATTACTCGAATCGATCATTAGCATTTTGCATCACGATTTAGTCAGCCAGTTTGGTATCGCGCAACCACGCATTCTTGTGTGCGGACTTAACCCCCACGCCGGCGAAGGCGGACATATGGGGCGCGAGGAAATCGATGTTATAGAACCGCTACTCACTAAACTACGCAGTCAATACCAGTGGCACCTAACCGGCCCGTTGCCCGCAGACACCCTTTTTACACCCAAACACCTCAAGCAGGCCGATGCAGTACTGGCGATGTACCACGACCAAGGCCTGCCCGTTTTGAAATACAAGGGCTTTGGCAACGCCGTGAATATTACCTTAGGGCTACCGTTTATTCGGACCTCGGTTGATCACGGCACAGCGCTTGATCTTGCCGGTAAAGGCATCGCTGATTTAGGCAGCCTTAAAACGGCGATTACCTACGCAGAAGCAATGATAGAAGCCACTCACACACAGCAGGCCACAAGCACATGAGTCGAGCAGAACAGCAACACCGCGCTCGCAAGCGCTTTGGACAAAACTTTTTACACGACGAGAGCATCATCAATCACATTGTGCGCTCCATTCGGCCTGCCGCCACCGACAATATGGTAGAAATTGGCCCGGGCAAAGGTGCCATTACGCGCCTAATTCTAGACACCTGCCAACAGCTCAATGTGGTTGAACTTGATCGTGATCTTGTCCCCATACTGCAAGAAAAGTTTGGCCACATTCCGTCGTTTCACATCAACGAGGCCGATGCCCTAAAATTTGATTTTGCCCAACTAGGCAGCGCCGAAAAACCTCTGCGTATTGTTGGCAACCTCCCCTACAACATATCAACGCCGCTCATCTTTCACCTGCTCAGTTACAGCCATATGGTAAAAGACATGCACTTTATGCTGCAAAAAGAGGTTGTAATGCGCATGGCAGCAACCGCTGGCGAAAATAATTATGGCCGTTTAAGTATTATGACGCAGTACAGCTGTGACGTGGAATACCTGTTTGATGTGGGCCCTGAGTGCTTCGACCCGCAACCCAAAGTGGATTCAGCCATTGTACGCTTAACACCACAACAGCAACCGCGCCACCCCGTGGACGACCATAAAACCCTAGACACTCTCGTTCGCACAGCTTTTAGCCAGCGCCGAAAAACCCTGCGCAATACGCTAAAAACACTCATGAGCAGCGATGAATTAGAAGCACTGAATGTCGACCCGTCACTTAGGCCGGAAAACCTACCGCTGGCAACCTATGCCGCCTTAGCTAATTATGTCTTCAACAGACCTGCGGTAGAATAGACCCAAAGTCTAGCGGGTAGCGAGTAAGCTACACGCATTACCGAACCACTGAGACTTAAGCCCCATACCGAGCCGAGTTACCATGACAGACCTAGTAGACGAAAATATAGAGCTAAAAGACACCATCGAGGTGCAAGTTAAAACACGCTATTTGCGCGAACAATCTCGGCCCGAGCAGTCTCGTTACGTTTACGCCTACACCATTACGATCTCCAACAAGGGCAACACCTCTGCTCAACTGATTAGCCGCCACTGGATCATCACCGATGAGAAAGACCAAACTAAAGAAATCAAAGGCCCTGGCGTTATTGGCGAGCAGCCCATTATAAAACCAGGCTTAAGCCACACCTATTCCAGCGGCGTGGTTATGGAGACCGCAGTAGGCACTATGGCCGGCAGCTACCAAATGCAAACACTTGACGGAGATACCTTTGAAGCCGTCGTCCCGACATTTACGCTGATTCAGCCCAGTAAACTACACTGAAGCAACCTTGCTAATAAAAAGAAGTGATCTATGACCGAATGGGCAATAGGTGATATTCAAGGCTGCGCAAAGCCATTTTTTCGCCTACTCGAACGCATCCAATTCAACCCCACCGCAGACACTCTTTGGGTGGCCGGCGATATGGTTAATCGAGGTCCCGACAACCTCAGCGTTTTGCGATTTATTAAGAGCTTAGGTCCGCAGGCCCGCGTTGTGCTTGGTAACCACGACCTTCACCTTTTAGCCACCGCCGAAGGGGCGCGCAAGCTATCCCCCAAAGACACCCTTCACGATGTCATCGCAGCCGATGATAGTGACGAACTGCTTCACTGGTTACGCCAACAGCCCCTTATTCAGCACAACAACCAATTTGTGATGAGTCACGCCGGCCTGCCACATATATGGCCGACGGAACGGGCATTTGCACTGGCCGAAGAAGTGGCCTGCTGCTTAAAAGACAACGCCCGTTACCGCAGCTTCTTATTTGAAATGTATGGCAACGAGCCTTCAGCCTGGCACAACAGCCTCACAGGAAACACCCGCCTAAGAGTCATCACTAACTATTTCACCCGTATGCGTTTTATCAGCGCAACCGGCGAGCTAAACTTAACGGTCAAAGAGTCGGCCGGTTCCGCGCCACAAGGCTTTAGCCCATGGTTTCAACACCACGCTACTCGAAGTCACGATATTTTATTTGGCCACTGGGCAGCGCTGGAAGGCGAAACAGGGCGCAATAACATTCACGCACTCGATACCGGCTGCGTCTGGGGCGGCAAACTCACGGCAATTAACCTTGCAACTGGCAAACGCACTAGCGAGCCAGCTAACTAGTACCACCAACCGCTTTATTACTCACCGGCATATACTATTTATAACTATTATTTGACGCGGTTTCACACTTTATGGTGAAAAGTCACTCAACGGCACCATTTGGCAGTTTTTACCTCCAATTGGCGATATTCTCCGTCAAAGCACTGGCTTTTTTTCTTCAACGCGCTAAAGTTGGTTGCGTTAAGCCGTAATGATGAGAGACTTCCTTATGCATCACCCGATATTTTTTATAGATCGCCGCAAAGGCTCAGACCGCCGAGAAGACGCAGATCCTTGCAGAAACATGGATATTGACCTGTTTCATCGCAAGCGCCGCAAGAGCAAAGACCGACGTGATGTCAGCCGCTCACTCAGCGACGATTATTACGCCTATATGCAAAAGGCCCTTTCTTCCTCTAAGCCCGAAGCATCAGATAACCCCAAGCATTTCGAATAATACTTTTGGGCAAACTGCCCTCTTTACCGAATCACATCTGCATTGAACCATACCGATACTGAGCCAAATTTGGCTCAGTATCCTGCAACATCCTTTCGTGTGAACTAAAGTTAACTCTACTGTTACACCATTCAGAGATAACTATGTTTGACACACTGGAACAAAAGCTTCTGATTGATACTGTTAGCAAACGCTGCACGTGGTTATCGAAAACCATTAACGATGGCAAGCTAGACGATAAAGCACTCGCCGAACACAAAGCCATGTTGCGCGTACTCAGCAGCGCCATCAAAAAAATCGAGAAGATTACTCCTGCCAAGACCATCCCCCCACAAGCACCGCAAAGCCCGCCTAAGAAGCGACAAAAGCGCGCCATTGCTTTAGCCGAGGCTCACGTGCTTATTGCCGAAGACGACCCCGATTCTGCCATGCTGCTAGAAGGCATTATTGAAGATTTAGGCATAAAGCATATAGAGCGCGCCAAAGATGGCCGAGAAGCCGTTAGCATGCTTAAAAACGCCTCCCCTGTCTTCGATATTGTGCTTTGCGACTGGGACATGCCCGAACTAACGGGGCTTGAAGTGAAGCGACAAGTCCGCAACCTTGCTCGCCTACAAGACACTCATTTCATTATGGTCACTGCCGTTTCTGAAGCCGCGCGCATCAAAGAAGCGATAGGCGAAGGCATTACGGACTATGTCATCAAGCCCATTGATGCCGCCATCCTCGAGAAAAAGATCCAAACGGCACTAGCCGGTGACGACCAACCCAGCGCCCCCAAACCTGCCCCCAGCCAAGAAAACAAGCCCGATGAGAGCGAAGCTAGCTAATCTCACACCCCTGCTGCTGCGCACCTAGCCAGTAAAATTTACAAACTTGTAAATACCCCCTAGAATACGCTCCCTTCAGGCAGCCTTGGCTGCCTTTTTGTTTTGGTCAACGCGAAAGCCAAATACCCAATAACAACGTGCTTAATCTAGCCCGACTGCATGGAAACCGGAAATGAGCTTAATGAATACCTACGGCGAAAGAACGACCACATTGGTAAAAGGCGAAGGCGCCTACGTCTGGGATGCCGATGGCAAACGTTATTTGGATGCCTTATCGGGAATTGCCGTTTGCGGACTTGGTCACTGTCACCCCGCTGTAACCGAAGCAGTTTCGCAGCAAGCCCAAACATTGGTTCACGTCTCCAACCTTTATTTAGTCGAGCCTCAAGTACAGCTGGCAGAACGCTTAGTTGAGCTTTCGGGTATGGATTGCGTATTCTTTTCAAACTCAGGCGCCGAAGCTAATGAAGCGGCGATTAAAATTGCGCGCAAGTATGGCAATGACAAAGGCATTAGCGCACCACACATCATTACCGCCGAAAGCAGCTTTCATGGCCGCACCATGGCAACGCTTACAGCCACCGGCAACGATAAAGTTAAAGCCGGCTTTACACCCCTTGTAGAAGGCTTTAGCCACGTCCCCTTTAATGATATTGCCGCTATTGAAGCCGCTGCAACCACTAACACGGTTGCCGTTATGGTAGAGCCTATCCAAGGCGAAGGCGGCGTACACGTACCCGATGCCGACTACCTCAATAATTTGCGCGCCCTATGTGATAACAAGGGTTGGCTGCTGATACTCGACGAAATCCAAACCGGCAATGGCCGCACCGGTAGCTTTTTTGCGTATCAACAATCGGCAATTAAACCCGATGTAGTAACTACCGCTAAAGGCTTAGCGAACGGCTTACCTTTAGGGGCCTGCTTAGCACAAGGCGCTGCTGCAACAGTATTACAGCCCGGCAATCACGGTTCGACCTTTGGCGGCAACCCCATTGCCTGCGCCGCCGGCCTTGCAACGGTTAACACCATTGTCGAACAAAACCTTTGCGACCAAGCCGCCAAGCTTGGAGATTACTTCCTAAAGCACTTCAAAGAAGCCCTTGGCAACAACACCCATGTCACTGACATACGCGGCAAAGGCCTTATGCTTGGCATAGAGTTAGACAAACCCTGTACAGAACTGGTGGCAACAGCAAATCAGCGCCAACTACTTATAAACGTTACTGCGGGCAATACACTACGATTGCTACCGCCCCTCACCCTGACCGAGGCTCAAGCTGACGATATCATCGCAACTGTTGTCGACCTCATTAACGAATTCTATGCATAGGAATTAAGCATGAGCATTCGCCATTTTTTATCTTTAACAGACATTACCAGCGCCGAGCTAGACACCATCATTACCGCGGCCATCGATTTAAAAAAGGCACGCCATCGCGGCGAGCTTAATAAACAGCTGGAACAAAAAGTACTTGGGATGATTTTTGAAAAGTCATCAACACGTACACGCGTATCCTTTGAGTCAGGTATGACGCAGCTAGGCGGCTCGGCACTGTTCTTATCCTCACGCGATACGCAGCTTGGGCGCGGCGAACCCATTGAAGATTCAGCCCGCGTGCTCTCGCGCATGGTCGATATCATCATGATTCGCACCTTTGGTCACGACATTGTTGAACGCTTTGCAGCACACTCGCAGGTGCCGGTAATTAATGCCCTTACCGATATGTACCACCCCTGCCAACTGCTTGCCGATATACAAGCGTACGTTGAGCACAGAGGCTCACCAAAAGGCAAAAAGGTAGCATGGGTCGGCGATGGCAATAATATGTGTCACTCTTACATTAATGCCGCGGCGCTTTGTGGTTTTACCCTTCACATTGCTTGCCCAGAAGGCTTCGAGCCCGATGCCGAGTTGGCGGCAAAGCACGCCGACATCGTCACTGTTACCAACAACCCCACAGAAGCAGTAAGCAATGCAGACTGGGTAGTAACTGACGTATGGGCAAGCATGGGGCAGGAAGACGAGCAGCAAGAGCGCGAAGAAAAGTTTGCCGCATTCCAAGTGAATCACTCACTCATGAGCCACGCCAACAAAAATGCTGTTTTTATGCACTGCTTACCAGCGCACCGAGGCGAAGAAGTAAGCGCAGAATTAATAGAAGATGATTCTGTATCAATTGTGTGGGATGAAGCCGAGAACCGGTTGCATGCACAAAAAGCATTAATGCTTTTTTTACTCGGCAAACTGTAAAGCAGCATGTAACTATTCAGCCGTGTTCAAATACGTCGGCAAACTGATCATTATTCGCACCCAGCTGAATAGTTACAGCAGCATTATCTATTAAGCGCAATTCATTAAGTCCAATTTATTTTAAAAGCGGCAGCAGCCGCTTTTTTTATGCTTGGCGATTAACACCTAAATGACTAGGGTTGAACTATTCACAAACAGGCTAAAGCAGTAAGCGCACGCCAGCAGAATCCCGTTCAGCCCGATCACTATTCACCAACGCCAACAACTGCGCTTCTGGTAAAGGCTTGGAGTAATAAAAGCCCTGCACTTGATTACACCCCTTACTTAGCAGCCAGTGCGACTGATCGAGGTGTTCAACCCCTTCGGCCAGTACATCCAGCTTTAGGTTATGTGCCAAATCAATAATCGATTTGGCAATGGCGGAATCACTGCCATCTTCGTCAATGTCATTCACAAAACTGCGATCAATCTTGAGCTTATTAATAGGGAAACGGCGTAAATACGCCAACGATGAATAGCCTGTACCAAAGTCATCAATAGCTAAAGATAACCCTAACTTGCTCAAACAATTGAGCATATGGATGGCCTCTTCGGCGTTTTCCATTGCAGAGCTTTCAGTAATTTCTAGCTCTAAATACTGAGGCGCTAAACGAGTCTCCATGAGTATCGACATCACCGTTTGCTCGAAACGGCGCAAACGAAACTGCTTAGTCGATAAGTTCACCGCTATTTTGCCAAAATTAAGCCCCGACATTAGCCACGCTTGGAAGCGCTCACAGGCATGCTTTAATACCCACTCACCCAAAGGCTCAATAAGCCCGGTGTCTTCAGCCAAGGGAATAAAATCCATAGGCGAGATCATTCCGCGCTCTGCATGCTGCCAACGCACCAATGCCTCTAAACCCACTATACGCCCCGTGCGCAAATCAATTTGCGGCTGGTAGTGCAAATGCATTTCTTCATTTTCGATGCAGCGGCGCAGCTCATTTTCCAATAGCAGCGAGTCCACCAATGTGGTTTTCATTTCTTTTAGGAAAAACTCGTAGCGGTTTTTGCCTGCTGATTTAGCCCGGTACATTGCAATATCAGCATGTTTAAGAAGCTGATCTATCGAATCGCCATCGCGCGGATAAAAGCTAATACCAATACTGGCCGTAGATGTAATCTCGTGACCTTGCAGCCGCGTAGGCAATGCCAAGCGGTTCAGTATGCGTCCCGCTACTAGCTCCACATCGGAAATACTTCGCACGCCCTCTAAAACCACTACAAATTCATCACCACCTAAACGAGCGACTGAGTCGGTTTCGCGGAGTTCTTCACTGAGTACTTCAGCTACGATTTTAAGCAGTGCGTCACCAGCATCGTGCCCTAGGCTATCGTTAACATTTTTAAAACGGTCGAGATCTATCAACACCAAAGCAAAATTATCGCCTGTGTGCTCGGCGCGACTGAGCACTTTAGAAATGCGATCGTAGAACAACGAACGATTAGCCAACCCCGTTAGCGGATCGTGATAAACCATATAATCCAAACGCGATTTATGATCTCGCAACGAATGCTCCGCCTGCCGATGAGCGGTTACATCAACGCCTACAATAAGGTACCAAATTTCACCTGTATCAATGCGATGACGAAGCTTAACAACATGGTAATTGTGAGTAGTATGGTCTTTATGCCTAAAATTTAAATCTACCCCTTTTGCCGCTTCAAAATCATCTTCTGCATGCAAACCGGCTATATGTTCCTCATAACCCGCGGGGAACAAGCTGACTAAATCGTTACGGTAACGGTAATCCCGAGAGACACCTTCGAAGACATCGAATCTATTATTAACATATTCAATATCACCTTGACTATTGAGCACGCACACAAAAACCGGCAGCTCCATCAACAACCCAGCTAATGCTGAATTCAAGCAAGCACGTACATCATTACCCTTTGAACCGTCATTCACCGCCTGCTTTTGCACAACAGAACTACCGCCTGCAACAGCCACCTTAGACGGGACACCATGACCTGCGTGCCTTTTATTTCGAGGAGTTTTTGGCATGTAATAACCACAAAAAAATGACCCTTTCCGTTAGCTTAGTTCACAGCTTATCTAACCACAGCAGTAGCCGATAAACGGTTAAGGTCAAGCAGGCTCTATATATAAAGCCAACTTATTTTAAAAGCGATTAGGCCTGCATTTTGCAAAGTAAGCACACCCGTGTGAATAGCCTACTTTTTCCCGAAATTACCGGCAAAACAGGCTTTTGAACATAAATACGTCAGAAAACAGGCATCTCCAATGACCGAAACGCATACAGAATCGAATACAACGTCAAATATCCAACAGATGTTGCGTCACGCCGAAATGCAGCAAGTTCAATTGAAATTGGAGATTACCTTTAAGCGTAATATGGAAGCATTCAAACAGCTTGCACCACAAATCTACGAGCAATTTATAGACTATCAACCCGAAGAGCTTAGGCTGATATACACGGAAGATGGTTTTCTAAACCTTGTTAACTACAAACTGAATAACAAGCCCGTCTATACCGGTGACCCAGCTGTTTTCTGCGAGGAACAGTACCAAGCCTTTAAAAAACAACCGACCTTATCAAATATTCACTTCGGAAAAACAAAAATAACCAACGAACAACACATACACCCTATTGTTATCAATAACTTAATCGATCAACATGCTCCCCTTCGAAACAACCAAAAACGGCATGTCGATGTCCCCATTGGCTTTATGATAATTACAGGCTGCGGGCTTGGTTATCATATTGAAAAGTGCGTAAACGAACTAGACATCTACAACCTTTGCATTTTTGATCCACATAAAGACTCTTTTTATGCAGCACTGCACACAATAGACTGGATACCGATTTTACAAAAAATGTGCAATAAAGGCCGAATGCTAAAATTGTTTATCGGTGTCGACCCTAAAGATGCAATGACGGACATGAAGCTGCTCACCGATAAAATTGGTCTTTTCAATATTGTTTACACCTTTATATTCAGGCATTTCAATAGCAAAAAAGAAAGTGAATTCTTAGAAACCTACCGCAAAGAGTTTCACCTGGCAGCGGCAGGCACTGGTTTTTTTGACGACGAGCAAATTAGCCTTGCGCACACAATACACAACATTAACCAGCACTTTCCTTACCTATACGGCAATACGCCACCCATCCACGATACGCCAGTAATATTAATTGGTAACGGGCCATCGTTAGATAAACACATTGATTACATTAAAAATAACAAAGAGAACGCCATTATTATTACCTGCGGCACAGCGCTTAGCTCGCTGGCCAAAACAGGCATAAAACCTGATTTCCATATCGAAATGGAACGTAGCGCGGCAACACCGTCTTATATAAAGCACGGCACTACAGAGCAGTACCGCCAAGGCATACGATTAATTTGCCTAAACACCGCAGCACCACAAATGACAGAACTATTCGACGATGTATGCCTTGCATTAAAACCTAACGATTTAGGTACATTATTTATTGAAGATATTTATCCGAATAACAGACCACCAAAGCTTGTACTCTGTAACCCCACTGTAACTAATGCCGGCCTTTCGGCGGCATTAGTGTTGGGTTTTCGCACAATGGTGCTAGTCGGTATTGACCTCGGCATGAAAGATGACGAAGATCACCATTCTTCACTCAGCATTTATTACGACATCGAAAAGAAAAAGGCAGAGAAAAGCAATAACAATAAAAACAACTACAAAATAGCTGGCAACTTTGGCGGCGAAGTCACTACAAACGCCATCCTTCACGCGACCAGAAGCAGTATGGAAATGCTAATCACCCAAGTCAAAAGACAAAATATAGAGCTGACCATCTACAACCCAAACGAAGGAGCTTACATTGACGGCACCCTGCCCACAGCCGCAGAAGATTTACCATCTTTTAGCGGCACTAACAAAGCAGCAATTATTCAGCAGCTTCTTAGAGACAACATAAAATCACTAACACCTAAAACGATTTCAGAGAAAAAATTTAAACAGCGCCACTTAAAAGATCTTAAGGCCCTAAAAAGTAAATTGGACTTGCCCGCCCGCATAAAAACCTCGGCCGAGCTGCATAGAGCCATGCAAAAAATATTTAAAACCATCATTGCATGTAAACCACTTTACAAGCTGCTATTTCGCGGCAGTATTAACTCCGCCTTCACATTGGTCGTGCAGTCCACATTATTCAGTAAAAATGAACAAGAGTTTCAAGAAAGCTTCACACAAGGCCGCAAGCAATATCAACGATTACTTGAACACGCTTTTAGCTTTATGGAGAAGACACCCTTATTATGCGACACCACTGTTGATAAGGATGCCGTAAGGCTTGCAGAGGAAAGTGAAAGTAATAGCGACGCCACAAAAAACAATTAAAGCGCTAGAAGCATCCTAGAATCGCTCGTATTGCCAGCACCATTGCCCCTGCAAACAAACGAGCCCAACCATTGAGAAACCGGCTTTTTCAAAAAGCCGGCACGATGCCGTGTTGCTCACTTTAGCCAACGCGCAAAAATAGTAGCAAGGCCGCAAAGCTGCTTGCTGTTGCATCGCTTGATTTAGCAACTGCAAGCCTAAACCTTTACCTTTGTAGCTATCATCCAGATGGATATCGATCAACCAACAAGCTGCCTGTAGGTCCTCATCAAATCGAACCTGACCAACCTCTCGATTATTCAATACCCCTACCCAAATACCATTTTTGCCTACAAAACGGCGGTGACACCAATAAGTATGATCAAACCAAGTAATCGGCTGCTGAGCAAAAGCCTGAAAACGAACAATCGGCTGATTAGCCCACTGAAAAAGTAAAGCTGTATCTGAAAATACCGCTTTACGCACCAATAACTCCCCGTCTACTCTTTGCATATTTGGCGCAACAATACAAAAGCCTCTGCAGCGGGCAAACCCACACAACTACCACGATAAGCCGCTAAAGCTTGTAAGGCTTGATAACTTCTAGCATGAGGAAAGGCCCGCATTTCAGCGTCATACTGCTCAAGCGCTTTCATTTTAAGGGGCAATGTTTTTTCAATATCAACAAACACAGTTGGAACAAAAGAAGGCAACGCGCCCTCTCCCCAACCGGTACTCGAAACGACTTCAAAAGCATATAATGTTTTAACAGGTGAATCTGGTAAGGGACGGCACGCCGTTAGCACCGCTTCACAAACACGCCGATGATCAATATTCAAATCACCCGCATGATGAGTATAAATAATCGTCGGGTCTACACGTTGCACAACCGCCTCAATGGCCTGAATTAACTGCAATAACGGCATATTGTCTAAACAGTTATCACTAAAGTCCAAAGTACTCAACTGGCTCACACCTAAATGGGATAATGCAGATTTCGCCATGTCTAAGCGTTGATTTATTTGGTGCTGCGCGCCCTCTTTTTTATTGGAGCCGGTTTCTCTGGCTCCGACACCGTCAGCGCAAAACAATACCTCGACAGCATCGCCTTTATTACGATGCCACGCCAAAGTAGCACCACAACCTAACACCTCGTCATCTGGGTGTGCGGCAATACATAAAACCCGCTCAGCCATTTTTTATGCCTCCATACGCGTTAAATCTTTAGCCACCGATCGAATTAGCGCCTCTGAAGGGTCCACGCAATCTATTTTTGAAACCGCCAGAATTAAACGGTTAAGGTTAACAGGGTACTCACTTTGCACTCGCTTAAAGCGGGGCAAAAAACCTGAGTGAAAGCGACTAATACCAGTAATAACATCCACACTCGGCTGACCTTGTGACCTTATCATTAATGGCTCTACCGATTGCTCAATCGTCGAAAACAAATCAAATACGTCGTACGCTTCACGCTTTAATTGACGATTAAATAAATGCGCCAGCACTTCTGTTTGCGCATTGCCAGAACTTCGCCCCATTCCGCGCAGTGTTCCATCCACTATAGAAGCCCCTGCATCCAGCGCGGCAAGACAATTGGCATTGACCAAATCCAAATTATTATGGCCATGAAAGCCCGCGCTAATACCCTGCTTAACAATAACTTGCACATATTCACTGACTTCACTTGGCAACATACAACCAGAAGAATCAACAACATAAACACAATCAATGGGCCAAGTGGCAAGCTGTGTTATTGTCTTATGAAACTCTTTAATATCCAGCGCATAGGTCTTCATCAAGTTAAGGTACACTTCCAACCCTAAAGATTTTGCTTTTACACAAGCCTCTTGCGCCGGCGCAATATCTGTCACATTAACACCAATGCGAATAAAGTCTAAGCCCGCCTTTGCCGCCACATCAATATCGTTTAAGCAACCAACACCAGGAATAAAAAACGCTCCGACCTTTGCTTTTTTTACAACAGATTTTGCTGCAACGATATAATGCTCATCGCTTTCAAAGGCAACGCCATGCTCAACACCCGATGCGCCAAGCCCTAGCCCATGCCCCACTTCGATATATTCAATACCCGACTTTTCTAAACCTTCACAAATACGCTTGGTATCCATTAACGAGAACTGAAAATGGATTGAATAGCCGCCATCACGCAATGTGCAATCCAATAATAATGGTGTGGCTCCTGGATTATTCGCTGTCAACATATCCCCTCCAACTACCCCATTAGCTGCTGTGCATTTTCATGCATTATGCTATTTACGCAACTATCAGAAAAATTGTGCTTATTAAAGAAGTTTACATGCGCTTCTAGCGCCTCGTGTTCCGAACAAAAAGGTGCGTCGCTACCGTACAAACAACGATGCGCCCCAAGCTTTTTAATCGCAAAAGCTAAATCATTTTCTACCGAGCTACCCTGCCAATAATGTAACGAAAATGACGTTTCCAGATATACATGTGGGTTAGCATCAGCAATCAGCAATGCCTCTAAGACTTGAGCACCGCCAGCATGCGCCAAAACCACAGGGCTAGATAACAACTGAGCTACCGCATGTGCCACTTTCAAAGGGAATATGCGGTACATTTTTTGACTACCAATTGCAGTACTTACAAATACAGGACGGCCAGCAATAATACCGGCGCTTATACATTGCTGCAGCCCTTGCAACTCACTTAAATCTTGTAAATAGGGGTGTAAAACAAAACCCGAAAACTGACTTTGGTAATCCCACCAAGGGTCATTTGGCGAAAGCTTTGATGGAATTAAACCTAAAGCACCCGCTTTAGGTGTTTGTGAAACCGCCATTAAAAATGGCTCGCATGAACGAATATCGCGACCAAATAAACAAAAATAGCGTTTGAGCGCTATTGATGTTCGCAGGCGATCAAGATCAGCGGGCGGCTCGTCCAACAGTGATTGCTCATTGCGCGAAAGTAACGGGAAACAGAAGCTATCAATCACTTTCATAAAGCATGCTCCGACTCATGCTTTAACACCAATTGAAACTCCTGCTGAGGTATCGGGGCACAATCGTGGAATAGCTGTACATGCGGTGTTAGCTCTAGCGCAAAAGACAACATCTTTTCTGGCGAGTAATAATAAACGAAATCTTCTTGCGGATAAGTACTGCAAATATGGCTAGAGAGCATATCAACAACCAGCCCCTGTTTCGCCAATGCAAAAGCGCGACGAATAAACTGCCGGGCAAAGACTTCGTTATCAAATTCTGTAAAACGAAAATTCAGTACACCCAATGCACAAACCCAATCGGCAACAGTTGCGGTGTCATCATCGAGTAAGATATTTCGTACAGAAAAATCACAATCCGGATGACGTTGACTGGCTTCCTGAATAAGATCCGCATTGATATCAATGCCGTGATACTCCAGCAAAAAACCAGCATTTACCAGCGCTGTGCGCAAATCACCAAACCCACAGCCAATATCACACAAACTAAATGCTTTATTTTTGGGAAGCGCCCTAGATATTGCATTAAATCGAATATTTTGATGCTGGGCAGTATCCCAACCCAGCGTTTTCGGATCATAACCAAACGAATGTAAGCGATTTGAATACCGCACCCTTAGTTGTTCGTCGGTATTTTTTATGGCATCGGCATTTACTGTTGCTTGAGTCATGTCGACCTCACTTATTGGCATAATGCACCTGCAATGTTGATCTTACCGATGCCTGCAGTTGCTCCAATTCTGCGGCGCTTTCTGCCGACAAAATGGCAAAACCATGCCGCTGGGCACCATTTTTAGGACGATTAATAGTTTGACCCGCACTAACCAAAAGCTGAACATGCAGCACTCCATCCAAAGCGTGAACGGCATCAAAACCCTTAATTGAATCAATAACGCCGTTTTCAAAGACAAAAAACGTTAACAACACTTGTCGGTCTACAGGAGATAACACAAGCTTGTGCGTCTCGCCCAAAGCGCGCCGTATTAAATATTGGTATAAATCTGCACCCGCCAAAAAGGGAAGTATTTTTGCGCTCGTAAGCACACCGCCCCCTCGATTTGCGGTTTCCACAAGAAAACAGCGGCCTTTATCATCAACAATGTATTCCGAGTGTGTAAAACCTGCATGAATACCTAACGCTGCCACTACCTTCTGGTTCACATCATAAACATGGCGCGTTAGCTCTTCGCTTAAGCGCGCAGGGTAAACCACATCTGTAATCACGGGCTTTTCACCGGGCAGAATTTTTTTAGATGCCATTGCTAAGTTGTGATGGCATCCGGCTTCGTCACAAATACCATCTACCGTAATATGCGTTCCTTCAACAAACGCCTCTACAATGACTTGCCGGGAATGCGCATTCATCAAAGCCTCTAGAAAGGCGGTTTCTAACTCAGCATTAGTGCGTACAATTGAAACGCCAAATGCCCCTCGATTATCAACAGGTTTAACAATAACCGGCAAGCCAATCAAATTTACAGCCTTAAGCGATTGTTCCAATGTATTACAGGCAAAAAAACGAGGTTGCATAACAGCCGCTTCGCGGACCATTTCACGCATCCATGCTTTATTCGTCGTCACTTGCGCTGCAGCTAAGCCGTCACTAGGCAGCCCCAAATGGTGGGCGATTACCACCGCCGCATAATGCGAGTAATCACACTCGTCAGCAATAACGCCAGCCACTGAGTGCTTTTTTGCTAAAGTTAACAAGCGCGTTAAATCCCTAGGTTCTACACGATAAAAAATATCGGCATGTTTTTTAGCCGCGCAATTTTCGTCCGGGTCAGTTAACAACAACCTTAACCCCATCGACTTTGCGGTTTCAGCCAGTATTTCTTGCTCCCAATTACCGCCAATAACCATCAATATTTTTGACACCTTAACCCCCCATAGCTAAATCAGACCACTGTAATAGCTGGCCTTTAGCAATTGGCTGCGCAGTGCGACAACGTTGCACCATTTCAATATCACTGGCCAAAATACCATCGTGATTCGAACGCAGAAAAATAAAATCACCTTCCGTTAATACTTTACCTTGAGCAATACCGTGCTTTGCAATAACTTTTAAGGCAACAAATGAGCGGTAGCCCATCTCTTCTTGCCCCAACGTTTGTCGCCGTGTAGAACCCAACGCTTTTTCTAGGTTGCGAACCTTTTTTACAAGCCTTTCAAACTCATCAAACTGCAGCGAGAAGTTGTGATCTGGCCCAGTTTGGTTACGGTCTAAAGTAATATGCTTTTCCAATACACAAGCACCAAGCGCCACTGCAGCTAGCGCCAATTCATCACCCAACGAATGATCCGAAAACCCTACGGGGTAACCCGTCATTGCCGCTAACGTTGGAATAAAACCAAGGTTGGCATCTTCAGGTTTAACAGGGTATTGAGAAACGCAATGCAGTAAAGAAAGCTTGCGATTACCCACGCTTTCACACGCTGAAATTACAGCTTCTATATCGTGATAAGTGCCATAACCCAGCGAAATAATCATTGGCTTTTGGCGTTCAGCCACTTGCCGCACTAACGGTAAGTTCGCTTGCGCTTGTGGCGAGGCAATTTTATAAGCAGGTACATCAACCGCTTCTAGTAAAGCGATTGAGCCCTCGTATGTCGGCGATGACAAAAAATCGACATTTACCGCTTGGCACTTTGCCGCCAATACTGGATACCACTGTTCATCTAATTCAATTGCGCTAAACCATTGTTTAAATTCATCCGATTCCAACTCCGGTTGATAAAGACCGTCAAGTTTTATAGATTGAAACTTAACCGCATTAACGCCCATCTGCGCACAGCGTTCAATCATGCTTAATGCGGTTGCTAGGTCTTGGTTATGGTTAGAGCCAATTTCCGCAATAATATAAACCTGCTGTTGGTTGTAACAGTTTTTGCCTACCTTAAAACCATTGCATCCCGTATCACCTGCTGTCATACCCATGCCTTTACACCCAATTCTGACTACCAGACGTTATGCTTTTATTCATTTAACGCTTGAAATTTCTGGCTGTTTTTTTAACTGCCGGAGGAAGACCAAGCCACTGAGTGCTCACCTTGCCGTTTTGTCGCACACCTTCGTAGATATTTGTCCATTGCGCATCTAACCAAGCACTTGTGTTTTTCTCATAGTGCTCTGATGGATTAATCGCTTTAACACGCAGGGTTAAACGTTGTGAATCGGCAGCCAAGGTAAAACCTGCCGCAAGTAGGTCGTCAAGGCGGTCCTCACGGCTACCGCTATATTCCGACCAATAACGCTTAGCTAAACAAACATCCGTTACACTGTACATCGCCCCTTGGTAATACCGCGGGTGCCAGCGCTGTAATGGCCCTGGGCCTCCATCATCCATAAATGCTGGCAGTACATTTTTACCCGAATCATCGACGACTTGATAAATATACAGACCAAACAAATGCGCGTCGGAAAACACCTTAACTGGGCAGCTTCCACTTAAAATTCGCACGCTTTGATCACACCACTTAGGCATCCACTGATGGTAGCCTTTAAGCTCTAAAAAAAAGCTGCGAATCGCCGCGAAAACAATGAATAATGCCGCCATACCAACCCCTAGCAAAGGCGTAGATGCAGGTACATAGCTCGCACTATCGGTTAGCGAACCCAGGGTAATAAGAAAAAACAGCACAAATTGCGCAACAAACAATTGCCCAATAAACGATAAATCCACGATACAAATTAGCAAAAAACCAAATGCGCATTGCTTTAACCACAACAATGGTAGCAATGCCGGTATAAAGTAACCAACAAAGAGCGTACCCTGCCCGATTACCGTCATCCACGAAGAAAACTGACACAATAACTTATAGTTTTTAAGCCAGCGCCAGTAAGGTAAGGTTAAGTGGGGTAAAGCAACAAAATAGTAAAAGCTCAACCCTTTTCGCCAATTAGCCGTTAAGGCTTTTTCTGTTGCGGCAGACAACAACATTAAGGCCAGCAACCAAGCATAGACATTAAGCGCTAACAACGTAATATCAGCCCCAAATACAGCTCCAACGTTACCCCCCCATCCCAACAAAGAATCTAACGACCAAACCTGAGTAGTCGGTAAAAATATAACAACAAATGAAGCTAGTTGATAATAAATATCTTCAATGGAATAGTATTTTGACCGGTAAAAAACGATAAAAAACAAAATTGCGTTAAGGTAATGACTATAGGCACCGCCAATACCTAAGCACCCAGCAATAGCAACAAGTAGCCACAAACACCCAATCGGCTTTAAATAGCTAACGCTCTGGTGCCCCCACAATAAAGCAGCCGCATGGCGCCCAAACCATAATCGACAAACTACCAAACCAAAAAAAACTATTCGAAAAAAAGCCAGTATAAAAGGGGTAGTATTCGGTAAAGCGTTAAAGGGATATTGAAAATACAAACCCAGACAAGCGCAAACAACAAAAACAAACGCTACAACGCACTTAATCTGCAAAGCATTGTTGGTGTTTTCCACACAGCTTATCTTTAATGCTTCCGTGGTCATGCTGCAGCCTGCTGCATTTTTTGAGCGATACGCTTCGCGCCTTGCCCATCACAAAGCTCCCAAGCGGATTTTTGGTGCTGGTAAAGGTCGCTATATGGCTTTTCATACCACTGCTTTAACAGGTAAAGTACTTTGTCGCGGCAAATGGCAAAGCAATTAGCCGCCTTTGTAATATCGCAACCTCCCCCAAACTGAACGAGACTATTAAAATTATTGCGTTGATCTTCTCCTGCCATAAGCACTGCGCTCGGCTTACCCAGTGCGCAACGCTCCCAAACACCACTGCCAGCAGTCCCAATAACAAAGTCAGTCGATGCAATAAGGCCAGCCATATCATCAGGGTCAATCACTAATTGAGTTCCCCTATGCGACTGGCAATAATCTTTAAGCTGCTGAATATGCGGCGCGTTAGCAGCCAATACACAGGTCACGCGCAACTTACCTTGCGCTAATACTGGAGCAACAATTTTAAGCAAGGCGAGGCTATAATTGGCAGCGTCCGTCGCCCCACAACTGATTAAAAAATGCGATTGGATATCGGCCTTAGCGTAAGTTACAGAACGTAACGATCGAAATTTTTTTCGCAGCGGTAAATATTCGCGCCCTAACAGTCGTGTACTACTCGATTTGAGCCAAGGGTCGTAATCCGCATTCATATGACTCCCAGAATCTACCAAGATATCGGCTGCTAAAGGGCGATTACATAAATCATCGATCACCAAAGTTTTAGCCGCCAGCGGCTTTAAGAGTTCATGCTCGGCAGCAGACCATGCATAATGATCAATCACCAGCCACGCTGCGCAGTAGTGCTGCAAGCAAAATGCTGAGTTCTGGGCATCCCATTGCGGATCGCTCTGCCCCCATGTTGAAAAGTCATTATGCTGAGGCTCAATAATTTTTTCTGGTGTTGGTAAAACGACAACATCAAAGTTTTTCCGCTGCAACCAATCAATTGCATTGCCGGCTAGATCACGGCATGCAAACACACAACAATAGCCATGCTCAATTAAAGTTTCCGCTAGCGCTACGCAACGCACAACATGCCCATTACCCAAAAAATGGGATGCGTCAACGCGAAAAAGTACAGTGCCGCTAGCCACCTAACTGCTCCTGTAATCGCTGATATTTAATTTCGGCAATGACCCAGTCGTCAAGGGTGTCTATATCTTGCACTTGCGTGCTTGGCAAAATTACAGCGCGGGTTTTATCGCCCCACAGCAGTTTACCGTGGCTAAAAGCTTGGCTTGTACCCCAATAAAATTGGGCTGCATCATGGTACATTGGCGTTAAATCTTGCGAGCGAGCTAGCATTGACTCTGCCTGAGCCGGCATAATTTTATTGCCATCGCATACTAGTGCGCGCTGGATAGGAAAATCAAAAGCCACAGCAGAAACCACATAATCACATTGCTCCTGCCGCAACCGATTAAAACCTTCCACCAGCGCAGCGCTTTGTAACAATGGATTGGTGGCATAAATACAACAAACATAATCAAAATGCTGCCCGTGCGCGGCTAATGCCTTAATCGCATGCTCTACAACAGCTTGTGTGCCGGTAAAATCATCGGCTAATGCTGGCGGCCGCATAAAAGGCGTACTCGCGTCACAATCACGCGCTATAGCCGCTATTTTTTCACAATCGGTAGATACCACAACATCGTCAAATAAGGCACAAGCTTGCGCCGCTTTAATTGCATAATCCAAAATTGGCTTACCTAAAAAAGGCCGGATATTTTTTTGCGGTATTCGCTTAGAGCCACCTCTTGCTGGAATTAACCCTAATACGCTTGGCTTTGATTGCGTCATAAGCTTTCCTTTAAACAGGTAATTACGTGCGCTTGCTCTTGCTCAGTCAAGGTCACAAATAACGGCAACGTCAGTGATCGCGCATAATGTTGCTCTGCATTAGGAAAATGGCTACCAAAGTAACGCGCTAATGGGCGATATAAGGGCTGTTTGTGAATAGGTATATAATGCACATTGGTGAAAATATCGTGCTCTCGCAAGGTTTCATAACACCTATCACGCACTTCAGAAGATTCAAAAGTTACAACATAAATATGCCACGCCGAATAGCAATTTGAAGGTTCTACCGGTAATTGCAAAGGCGTGTCGAGCAAGCCTTTTAAGTAAGCTGCCGCTTTTTCGCGGCGCGCCTCGACAAACACATCCAACTTATTGAGTTGTGATAAAGCCAAAGCTGCATGAATATCACTTAATCGATAATTAAAACCCAGTGCCTGCTGCTCGTAATAACAAGGGGCAGCAGGAGGACTCTGCCAGTGCTCACTGTCCCTTTCTACCCCGTGGCTCGCAAGTTTGCGCACTTTAGCGGCAAGTTGGACATCATTTGTTAACACTGCACCGCCCTCACCGGCGGCCAAGGTTTTTACCGGATGAAAACTAAAAATGGTTGCATCACTGTATGCGCCACTACCTATTGCACTGCCTTCGTACAAGCTGCCAATGGCATGGGCGGCATCTTCAATTAAACAAATACCGTAATGGTCTGTTAGCTCTCGAATAGGCTTTAGATCGCAAGGCAAACCTGCGAAATGCACTACCACTAAGACCTTGGGCAAAATATTAGCTGTCTTGGCCTGCGCAAGTTGATCAGCTAATTTTACCGGGCAGATATTGCGACTGGCTGGGTCTATATCCACAAATTCAACTTGCGCCTGGCAATACAGGCCACAATTAGCCGATGCTACAAACGAAAGTGGCGTTGTCCATAAATAATCACCCTTGCCAAGCCCCAGGGCCAAGCATGTTAAATGCAGCGCCGCGGTGCCGTTACTTAGCGCGACCGCGTACTGAGCACCCACCTTGGCTGCTAGCGCCTTTTCAAAATCCTGTACTACGGGCCCCTGCGTTAGCCAAGGCGAGCGCAATACTTGCGTTACCGCCTGGATATCATCGTCATCAATGCACTGGCGGCCGTACGGGATCATAGATCCGCGCTCTCGTGTAACGCTTGTATTTGGTTAACGGTTAAAAAGTCGGTGTTATTACCCGAGTTATAGCAAAAACCTTTAGCCACAGGCTGACCTGTTTGATCAAGCTTATTGCGTTCAAAATTTACTGGACGATACATTTTAATCGTTGGCGTAATCACATAGTGATCATCGAACTCTACCGTTAGATGGGAATCATCCTGCGGGCACATGGTTTCGTGCAGTTTTTCACCAGGGCGAATACCAATCACTTGGGTCTTAACGCCTGGCGCTACAGCTTCAGCTAAATCAGTAATTCTTACGCTAGGTATTTTAGGTACAAAAATTTCACCGCCATGCATACGCGAAAAATTAGTCAGCACAAAATCGACACCTTGCTGCAAAGTAATCCAAAAGCGTGTCATTTCTAAATCGGTAATCGGTAAATCACCTTTGTTTTCCGCGATCCACTGCTGAAAAAACGGCACCACAGAGCCACGCGAGCCCACAACATTACCGTAACGCACCACGGCAAATTCCGATTTACCTGCGGCCATATTGTTTGCCGCGACAAAAAGCTTATCTGATGCGAGCTTAGTCGCGCCGTAAAGGTTTACCGGGCATGCCGCTTTATCGGTAGAAAGCGCAATCACTTTTTTCACACGATTTGTAAGTGCCGCGCGAATCACATTTTCAGCACCATTAATATTGGTTTTAATACATTCAGTCGGGTTATATTCTGCCGCCGGCACTTGCTTTAAAGCCGCTGCGTGTATGACATAATCTACGCCCTCACACGCTTGCGAAATGCGCTCTTTATCCCGAACATCGCCAATAAAATAGCGCATAACTTCGCTATTAAACTGCTGCTGCATTTCAAATTGTTTTAATTCGTCACGCGAGAAAATAATGATTTTTTTGGGCTTATGGTGCTCCAGCAGCGTTTTGGTCAACTTTTTGCCAAATGATCCTGTTCCGCCGGTAATTAAAAGTGTTTTATTTTCAAACATGAGCAACCTCAACCGTGAATCCGCAGTCAATGTAAAACATTGTCTTTTCTAATGTGTCGATATCTTGACGTGTACCTTTATATATAGCAGAGGCTATGCCAAGCGACAGAAAAGATACCGGCAAGGCACAAATTAAAACGGTTAGGCGCCCTATTCACCCCATAACTTGCCCTAGCGCAAGCAATACAGCGCTTTGGGGCTGCACGATTTATAGCCGCAAGGAGATGCGCATCACAAGCTAGCCAGTTACCCTCAGCCGCAAAACGCAAGCTTGGTATAATCGCGTAAGCAAACAACCCACGACCCCACAACCAATGGTTACCCGAATGTTTACCCCACTAATACGCGCAAATGCTTGGCAATGCTTTACCCTCCTTGCGATAGTTACTTTAATACCGGCATGTACAGGGTCGAACGCATCATCAAGCCATGAAAACACAAGCAGTAGCCGTTCAAGCCAAGCATCCAGCCAAATACAGGTTTCTAGCGCGGCATCTAGTACTAGCGCAATTGCACCGTCCAGTGTGCAGTCCTCGTCGAGCACAGCCGCGGTCTCTTCCTCTGCATCTCCTATAGGTTATACAGACGGCGATTTTATTTTGGGAATGGACATTTCTTACTGGTCAGAGCAGCTAGACCAAGGCGCTATTTACATCGATACCGATGGCCAAGAAAAAGACCTGCTCGAATTACTGAAGAACCACGGCATTAACTTTATTCGCTTGCGAACCTTTGTTGACCCGACGTCCCCCCATGGGTATACATCAACCGCTGGCGGCGCTAATGCTGGCTGTCACGGCAAAGCGCAAGCATATAATGGCAAGGAAGATATCGTACGCACGGCCAAACGCATTAAAGCCGCCGGCATGGGCTTTTTGCTCGATTTCCACTATTCCGACACCTGGGCAGATCCAGGCAAACAGGTGATTCCCGATGCTTGGCGCAACAGCAACAGTATTGAAGCTTTAGCCCAACAAGTACGGCTGTACACCATGGATACATTAGAGGCACTACGCGCTGAAAACGCCTTACCCAACATGGTTCAAATAGGTAATGAAAGTACACCGGGTTTACTGGTGCACAGCGCAACCAATGCAACCGATTGCTGGGGCAACAATTCCATAGCACATACAGGCCCTAATGGTGCAGCCAATAATAACAACTGGGGCAATTTGGCAACGCTATTAAAAGCGGGCATTGCTGGCGTTAACAGCGTAGGAGCCAATATCAAAACGCTGCTCCATATTGAGAACTTTCATCACCCAGACGGGCTTGAGTGGTGGGTCGATAGCGCCCTTGCGCAAGGCGTTGCGTTTGATGTTTTGGGGCTTTCGGCCTACGAAGAATTTCAAGGGCCAGCAAGCGAGTGGCGCACGACTATGCAACGCATTTCAAGCCGCTACCCGCAATTATCGTTTTCTTTTGTCGAGTACAACCCTCGCGGCCGATTGCTTAACGACATTATGCACGAGCTACCCGACAATCGTGGCTTAGGCACCTTTTTTTGGGAGCCTACAGAGTCAGGTTTTTGGGGCAATGCTTTATTTACTCAGCAAGGCAACCGTTACCAGGCGAACCCCGAAGACTTCGCCGTTTATGATCAAATAGTAGAGGATTATGGCTTAAGAAAATTACCTTAAGGACTGTAGGAATATAGGGCTGTAACGAGACAGGCGCTAATCTTTTGATGAAGTAAATGGCAACGACTTAAATAAATTATCTAAAAAACTACCGGAGTTGTTCAAGCCGTTAAGGATATTTTCCATCGCAATAAATTGCTGCATTAAGCGCTCTTCGTAAGCGCTCATGCGGCGATCTAATCGCTCTTCTTCACCTTCTAATGTTGAAATATCACGCTCTAATGTTTCTTCACGTTTATCAATTAAGCCATTAGATTGCAAAAAGGTATCAATTAGCTCGTCCAGCTGCCCACCCACACCACGAGAGAAGTTGACCGTCGTGCTAGTTGCATTTTCACCCACCACTACACTTAGACCTTCAGCAGCCTCGCCTAATTTAGGCAATAACACCTGCCCCAAGCCAAAACCCACCACGCCATCAACGGTGCCTGCCACATCGCGGCCTGCACTGCCATTGCCTTGTGCTATTTTCAAGAAGGAATCAACATCACCCGTTACAGAATCGACATTAACATTCGAGCTAGCACCGTACTTTGTTGATGTCATCACGAAGTGATCTGTATCGAACGCTACTGTAACAGTAGCGCCCGCCGCTTTTAAGTTTGCATCGGCATTAATGGCGCTTTGCATCGCAGCCGCCAAATCCGCTTCTGTATCGTAAGTAACATCGGTAGGGACCGTAATTAAATCAGATTCCACACCATTGACAATCAGGTTCAATCCAAACGATAACGAGTCAGTATCGAAAGGAAAACCCTGAGCAACTGTATCACCAGTAAAAGCACCTTTACGCGGCGTTGTAGTAACGACGATATCGTATTCACCAGCAACCGTTTGTTTACCAAAGCTGTTCACCGTAATATCGCTAGCACTGGATTTGGTACTGGCTGATAACAAATTTTGAACGTCTTCTAGGTTGTCTTTGAAGGCGGCATCAAATTCTTTGTCGGTAATGCTTAATGTGCCATCTAACTCTGTACGAATACCTAAATTTGTTAACGCTTTAAAAGTCGCATCTTCTGGCAAACCTGTCACGCTTGAAGCAAAGATATTACGCATTTGCCCTACCACAGATTTCGCCAAAGAATCATTCACTAACGAACCATATTGCTCATTCTCTTCGTCGTAGCCAATCACAGGTTCTAACTCTTCGAGCAAGGCATTATAGGCATCAACAAAGTCGCGGGTGGTTTGTTTGGCAAATTCGATATCGTCCGATACCGTGACCGAAATAATTTCACCTGGGGACGACTTTAATAAATCAAGTGTTAAGCCATCAACCACATCGGTGACCGAATTAGTACTGCGGTTAACCGTTAAACTGTTAACAACCAAAGTGGCATCGGTGCCGGCTTGCTGCTGGGTTAAGCGCGTGGGTGTTACCATTGGGTCAGACAACAATTCAGCCGTATAACCAAACCGGGAAAGATCATTATCGTCAGTATCTGTGGGTGAACCACCCGCTTCCGCAACGGTTATTTCGAGTTCATTATTTTCACCCGACTCTGCCGTCATCAATAACACATAACCGCTACCATTATTCACGATCGATGCTGTTACACCCATTTCAGCATTATTGATTTCGTCTCTTAGGCCTTTAAGGCTATTGTTGGTGGAGTCAATGGTTATTGTGGTAGGCGTCGCATCAGCATCACCTTCAAAGGTGCCACTATCCCAGTGGCCAAAATTAAACGTTAAGGTACCCTCGCCAACTTGATCATCTTCACTGGAAAACTCTGGCGACGCTAAAGACTGTGATTGCGCAAGGGAGGTCACCTCAAACTTATAAGTACCTGAGGCAACGTCGGTACCTAGGCCCGTCGGCACCAACGCGTCACTTTCAGTAAACGATGCGCTTTTACTAAATAACCCTTCGTCCGAGGTCAGCGCTTCTACAGATGCTTGAAAGGTCGATAGTGCACTTTTAATTTTTCCAAAATCTGAAATTTGAGTTTCTTTTAATTCTGTTTTTGTATCAATACGTGCTTGCGGTGCAGAGCGCTCAATTTCGGTCAGCTGCGTAACGAGATTACGCGAATCGATACCCGATCCGGCACCTAATGATTGGATAATATTGTTTTCAATCATAACCCACCTGCCCTAACCTAACTCAAACCTAAAACCGCCGCGTTGTGCGGATAAATGCAATTAGACCTGTTTCAACTGCATACCAAAAAATATCAACTGTATTTCGAACCGGTTAATTAAGTGCGCAGGCCTATTTATAAAAGCCAAAACCCACGCCGCCGAAATATGGTGCCATCACCAATTCCGGTAAATACAACGTTTCTAACACATGCCAACCCTCTCTCGGCCGATGCGTTATACGTGTTATTTGTAACTTGTAACGCTTAACCTACGTTACAAAATTTTTGTACACGCAATACTTAACCTGTTGCATTCACCAAGTTAACCTCACCGTTTTCCTTCATCTTTCGTGCCAGCTCTAAAAAGGTTTCGTTGGGGATCTGCCGGATAATCTCACCGCTGCTCGATTCCACAACTTTAACCACTGTTCGCTCGGTTTCATCATCAATACTAAAGTGTAGATCGCGCTGTACGGTCTGCACGAAGTCATTTGCTGTATCTACCGCTTCTTCTAGCGCTTTATTAGCCGCCTCGCGATCGCGTTCAACTTCAGCTGCTTGGCTCACCTTATCGACATCTTCAACAGGGTTTTCCGATTGTATTGACTCTGTTTTTGCAGGCTTTGTTGTTGATAGCGGTAAACCTTTGCCGCTTTCTTCCACAGGCGCTGTTGAAACCGGTGTTTTAGACGCTACCGACGCTGTCGGAAAGCTGGGCCGAATAACACTGATATCGTTCATAGAATTACCTCTCTATAACCATACAAGCCGGAGAGTCTCCTCTCCGGCATCCAACGTCCCTGTTGCTAAGGGCTTTCGCCCTCTATTTTTACTGCAGTAGCGACAAGACTTGTTGTGGACGAGAATTCGCCTGAGCCAACATGGCCTGTGAAGCTTGCTGTAGAACCTGCGAGCGGCTTAATGCTGCCGTTTCCGCTGCGAAGTCCGCATCCATAATTCGTGAACGTGCTGCCGATGTATTCTCGGATACGTTCGACAAGTTCGAGATTGTGAAATCGAGCCGGTTACTCGCCGCACCCAAGTCAGATCGAATGTCGTTCACTGTTTCCAATGCATTATCGATTACGCTAATCGCCTTTTGAGCGTTTGCTGCGGTGTCGATACTGATGGAAGATAGTGATGTACCAAATGACCCTTCACCCAGGTTGTTCGACTCTTTCAAGCCTAAGCGAGCATTGTCGAAACCGTCTTTCAGCTCAACGCTAATGGGGTTGCCATTTTCGCTAACCAATTTCAAACCAGCTTCAGCGGTAAACGAGTTTGCCGATGTCATGGTGGTGGTTGCTTCAGCAAAAGTACCTGTCGCAGAAGCCGTTGTAATAGTGGCTTTAGTGATGGACTCAATACCTGTTGAAGATCCAAAGAACGTGTTAGCGGTAGCATTACTGATATTAATCGCGCCTTGGTCAGACTCTAGAATAATATTAGTGCCCTGCAACCTTGCCGAAACACCGGTTTGGTCAGTAAAGGTGTTTAACGCCGTCACGACATCTTCAGTAGTACCAGTATTCGATAAGGCCAAATCTACCTGAATACCATTAATTTCAAGGTTGTCAGTACCAGCACCACCAGTGGCCACAAAGCTTGTCATATCAATACTGGCTGTAGAATAAGCCTTCGCTGTTACGCCAGTTTGATCCGACACATCGTTGATGTTATCGATTTTGCCCTGCAAGCTATCGGTATCGTTATGGTCAATGACCGTACCATTAATAGTGAGATCGCCGGCGGTTAGGGATTCGTTAGCACCGTTAGAGGTCGCTACCAAACCTACACCTTCAATAACACCACCAGAATCCATTTCGCGGAAGCCGAGGTTATTCAAGTCCGTCATGGTGCCAGTAGCGCCACGTTTAATCGTAATATCATCGCCACTGTCAGACGTTAAAATAAGCTTGGCTTGTGCAGTACCGTCACTACCGGTGGTATCGGTGCCAGTAACCGCCAATGTTTTAGCGCCTTCAGCCGACATACTGAGCTTGCCATCGTCACCAATGGTTGCACTTACACGGCCACCAAAGCCTTCGTTAACCGCATCGGCGTACTCTTGTAAGCTGTCGGTGTTTTTGATTTGGATTGACTGGGTAGTACCGTCGTTGTTAGTGAGGGTTACAACAGAAGCTGTCGTACCGACAACACCCGTGCCCACACTAGAAGCCGTTAGCTCTACCGCTGTTTCTGCGGTAACGCCGTTTACATTATCGTTAATCTTAGTAACAAGATCTTCTACCGTTGAACCCGCAGAAATAGCACCGACGGCTTGGCCATTGATTAATACATCTTGGTCAGAGAAAGACAACGTAGAGAAGGTCGCAGAAATCTCGTCACTCACCACATCGGCACTAAGCGAACCCATGCCCAGAGTATCAGCATCCACAGCGGCCACTTCAAAACCAATGGTTTGGTTAGCTTGCGCACCCACTTGCAGCTCAATTTTACCGGTGCTGCCATCAAGAATGTTTTGCCCGTTGAAAGAGGTGGTTTCTGCAATACGGTCTAATTCAGATACTAGCTGCTGCACCTCTGCATCCAGGGTGGCGCGGTCGTTATCGCCGTAAATACCGTTAGCAGACTGAATAGACAGTTCGCGCATACGCTGCAGAATGTTTGTCGTTTCCGACAGTGCGCCTTCAGCGGTTTGAATTAATGATATACCGTCGTTCGCATTACGTACGGCTTGATCCAAACCACGAATTTGTGAAGTTTGGCGGTTAGAAATTGCAAGGCCCGCAGCATCATCCGCGGCAGAGTTGATCCTGCTACCCGAAGACAAGCGTTCCATTGCTGTGTCAACTCCCATACCTGCTTTGTTCAGCTGACGCTGCGCATTCAGAGATGAAACGTTGGTATTGATATAAAGTGGCATGGTTGCCTCCTCACCGATAGTCTCTCGAGTGCAGAGATCTACACTCATTCAATTTGAAGATGCTCTTATTGAGCGCTTCTAATCCACTTTTCGGCCTAGCGGCAAATAACTTTAACTTTTTTTACATAAAAATAAGCCGCGACGCGAATGCGTGCAGCCATCGGCAACTTACTGTAAGGATAAAACCCTCTAGAGGCCCTGTATCAAAAGGCGTTTGTCTGTTGAACCTAAACCTATACGACTTTCAAGGAAACAAGCGCCAGTAAAACTGGCGCCCCCTGTTTTGGATCGTCTCCCTCTTATGCCACGCTCCTTGTCATAACCCAATCCTCACACCTAGCTTTCCTTTATAACCTTCCATTAATTACCGATCGTTGCTCCATCAACGCGTGTCCCTATCCCTTCTCACAATTCATTGCAGCAATAGAACCTAAATACTATCCAAGCTTTAATTTCCAAACTTAAATTTATGAGCTATTAACCCTGTAACAACTGGAGCACTTGCTGCGACGCCGCATTGGCTTGCGCCAGCATTGCCTGCGAGGCTTGCTGCAGTACTTGTGCTCGGCTTAGCGCTGCGGTTTCTGCTGCAAAATCGGCATCCATAATCCGCGACTTGGCCGCCGAGGTGTTTTCCGACACGACTAATAAATTATTAATGGTGAAATCAAGCCGGTTATTAACAGCACCCAGCTGCGAGCGCACATCATTAATGGCATCCAGTGCATTATCGACTACACCGATAGCCTTTTGCGCTTTGGCGACTGTATCAACACTAACACTGGCAATGGCCGTACCAAAGCGACCTCCCGCCGTGGAATTAGCTTCAATTAAACCAAGCGTTTGCGGATCGGCATTGTCACCCAGTTCAATACTAATTGGTTGCTCGCTGGTAGAAACCAGTTTTAACCCCGCCTCTACCACCAGCGAAAGCCCTGACGTTGCAGCAACACTAGAGTTCACCAAGGTGCCCGTACTGGAGGTAATGTACGATTGGAAATTCGCCCCAGCTAGCGCAGTGCCGCTGGCAATAATACTGTTAGCTGAAGGGCTAGTAATATTGATAGAGCCTTGATCGGACTCCAACATAATTCGTGTACCCGACAACCTAGCCGTTACCCCTGTTAAGTCGGTATTCGCATTAAACCCATCGACAATATCCGATGCTGTCGCATTAGCCGAAAGGCCCAAGTCGATAGTCACACCGTTAAGTGTCAGATTATCTGCCGCGGCTGAGACTACGGTTAAATCGGCGGTACTAATATCGATAGATAACGAAGCAAATGCTTGCGCCACTACACCGCTATCGGCGCTTTGTTCATTAATGGCATTGACTTTACCTTGCAAGCTATCGGTATCGTCGTTATCAATCACAATACCATTTATCGTCAAATCTCCGACATTCCAAGCCTGTGCCGCCCCGGTAGAACCTAAACCCACACCTTTAACAACACCCGCCTCATCACTTTCGCGGAAGCCTAAGTTTTGTAGGTCTTCCAAGGTACCCGTCGCACCACGCGATACCGTAATTGGGTCACCGTGTTCGGAAGTTAATATTATTTGCCCATAAGCTTGGTCGGTTGTTGCCGCGGCGCCATCGTAAGTATTAAAACCGGTCGCCCGTTCAATTATTTCTGCCGCCGCGTTAGAGGAGCCAGTTGCATCAACGCCCATCACTTCAATGGTCGAACCACTATTATTACTAATGATAAGCTGCCCGCTATCGTCGATGTCTGCGCTGACCGCACCGCCGGTCACGGTGCTAATTTTTTCAGCCAGCTGAGCGAGATTATCGGTATCAGTAATATTAAATACATTGTTTCCGCTACCATCAGCAGACACCAAGGTAATTTGCAATTTATTACCGTTCTCCAATACGCCGTCACCCACGGTTGTCCCTTCGAGTGAGGTATAACCTGTGGCCTCGACACCCAGTACATTATCATTAACACCATCGATAAGATCTTGAAAGGTATCTGACGAGCCATCAAAACTGCCAATAGATTGGCCATTTATTTGAATGTCTGATTCATCTAAACTTAACGAGCTTAGTGTTGAAGTAATTTCCGACCCCAGCACGTCCACACTCACAGACCCCATACCCAAGGTTTTAGCATCCATCGCTTGAATATTAAATTCAATGGTTTGATTTGCTTGTGAACCGACTTGTAATTCTACATTCCCTAAACTGCCATCTAATAATGTTTGGCCATTAAAGGTGGTGGTTTGTGCAATACGATCTAGCTCACTAATAAGCTGCTGAACTTCCGCATCCAATGTTTTTCGGTTGGAATCATCATAAATTCCGTTAGCCGATTGGATTGCCAGCTCTCGCATACGCTGCAGAATATTGGTGGTTTCATCCAGGGCACCTTCGGCGGTTTGAATTAATGAAATGCCATCGTTGGCATTTCTTACCGCTTGGTTTAGGCCACGGACTTGCGCCGTCATTCGATTAGAAATGGCTAAACCTGCAGCATCGTCCGCAGCGGTATTAATCCGCTTACCCGATGATAACCTTTCCATTGCTGTTGACAGCTCATTTCCAGAATTCACTAACTGTCGCTGAGCATTCAAAGAAGCAATGTTAGTATTAATGACTAGAGGCATAACTCATCTCCTGTGTTCACTAAATCACCCGTACGTTATAGGTGGGTGATGTCAAAAATAATATTGACTTTGTCATAAAGGAAATTGCAACCACTATGCCAACCTTGATATTTTATTTATTTTGTAGTTTAAAAGGCTCAAAACCCTGTTTTTAAAGGGTTTTCAATAGAGAAAAAGCCAAAGCGGCAACGCTTAACAAGGCACAGGAACAATCATTGCCGCTTTTCTTTGACGGAACATTTCCGCTGCTCGATTAAAAATAAGAAATTTGACAGTCACTAAAGGGCTAAAAATTGGCAGCACTAATTTTTAGTAAAGCTTTACGCCATCGTTTTACACAGGAAAACCTAAAGGGCACATCTCACCTAAAGATGGTTTAAGCTAGTGTCGAGAAGTAGCAATCACGTAATCTAACCGGATTAGATAGTCAAATTCTAAAGAGGCTAGCGTTTAGCTTGCAGCGCTAAGAAGGAGTAGACCCACCCTATAAGATGGGGCGAGATAATTATAAACGGGCAAACAATGTTAGTTGGCTAACCCGAATAAAAGATTGTTGAGCGGCTTGCAGTATTAGCGTTTGTTGCGATAAACGCGTAGAGGCTTCGGCATAATCGAGGTCACGAATATTTGAAAGCACATCGCGGCTGACTAACTCACTGTCAAAATGAAGGCTACGCGTACTATCTAACGTATTCATTCGCGCGCCAATGGATGCTGTCACATCCAATACACTCGTCTGCGCATTGTTTAAGTTGGCGATAGTGCTGGCCACTTGGTCTGATAATTGGTTGCGGCTGCTTTGACTCCCGTCATAGCTTTTCATGGCCTCACTAAAACGCGCTAACGTTGTTAAAATATCTTGTTTTTCAGACGAATCAATAAAGAACCGATCACCTACACCGGCTACCTCACCGTCGGTGGTGGTATAGCCGGCGATAGGATCAGCAATCCCTAAAAGCCCAGCGATATCGCCAGAGGCATCACCTAACTGCATGTTCACGCCATAGTTTTGGCGCAAACCTTCACTATTGGCCGTTACTCCTAAGTTTTGCAGTTTTTCTGCATTGCCATTGGCTACATTATTTAACGCTGCCGTAATATCAGCATTGCTATTAAAGGTACCGCTTAAAACAAAAGTTTCAACTTTACCCCCCACACGCAATGTAAAGGTTTCCCCTGGGGCGGCAATAACCGTTGGTATTACTGGCGCCGCTTCAGCGCCATAATCGAACCGAGCAACCTGCACTGGGGTGCCAGAAGCTGGTGACCCGCTAATGCGCACCGAAACACCTTGCACAACAATTTCATCGCCGCCGGAGTAAATTTGATTCTCTGCTAATATACGATTGCTGCCACGCTCGGTGACCGTGTAATTTTTATTGGCTGGTGAGACTGCGTCGTCTGAATTAAAAGTAATGACAATATCATTAGGATAGAACCTATCATAGGCCGCTTGATCAACTACCTGCCCCACATTAATTTTGGCCGCTGGAGATGATAGATTACCTTTGGCCTCGTAAGTACTAACGGTATTGCGCTCGCTCGCCACATCTAAAAATGCTCGTTTTCCCGAATCCGTCGCTGCGACTGTTGTATTATTCGCTATTTTAATAAATTGCTGACCTTCATCGCCTTGGTAGCGAAAACCCGTAGAGGCGTCGCCGGAAAAAGGCACTCCCGCAGTACGGTAACCACCAAAAATGTAATCGCCATTGGCATTTTTAGTATTTACCAGATTCAATAATTCTTTTAGCTGCTCGTCCACTTCACTCGATAGCACAGCGTATTCATCAGTGCTTAAAGTTGCCGTATTCGCAGCCTTTAAGGCCAGCTCTTGCGTGCGCTGCAACAAGCTATTAACAGCTGATAATGCAGACTCCTCGATTGTTAAATTATTTTCAGCAATATCAATATTCTTTTGGTACTGAGCGGTTATTTCAAGCTCTTGCGTAATTTGCATAATTTTAGTGGCCGCCACAGGATCATCCGCTGGCGTTAATACTCGTTTGCCTGTAGACATTTGCTCTTGCGTTTCAATCACCTCTTTATTGACGCGCGCTAGATTCTTATCGGCGATATTAAAAACCTGCAGTGAAGATATACGCATAATGTTTACCTACTCAATAGAACTAGCGCCCTACTCGATTAACCGTCGTTAAAAAGAACTGATCAAAGTATCAAACAAACTTCGTGCCACCGAAATCACTTGAGCATTCGCCTGAAAAAACTGTTCAAAGCGGATAAGGTTTGCCGCTTCCTCATCGAGGTTAACCCCCGATATAGAATTGCGTAATGTTTCGGTTTGCTCCAATACGGCTTCTGCTGCTTCAGAATTAATTTTAGCGGCATTGGTTGTAATCCCAATTTCTTCCACTAACGTGCCGTAAGCATCGGTTAAGCTTGCAGTATTACCATTCATAATACGTGCGCTTTCAACATTGACTAACGCTAAGGCATTGCGGTTATCGGATGCCGCATCCTGATTAAAATCCAACGTGAAGCGATCACCAGTATCAGGGACACCAGACAAACTAACATCAATACCCAAATACGTAGAGGCAGAAAAATCAGACGCACTTGTATTGCCAAATAATAAACTTGTGGGTGGGCGCGTTGTTAATGTGATGTCTTCGTCCATACGCACATTCATTGTGCCGCCAACCACAATTTGGCTTGGCGAATTATTGCCACTACCAATTAGTGTCACAGGGTTGTGCTCACCATCGCTCACGCGGACACCATCACCATTTTGCGCAACGACACTAAAAGCTAAATCGTCGCCTTCCGAGCTGTAAACGCGTAATTCCGCTTTTCCCGTTACGGTATTTTGCCCCGCAACAGCATAAATGCCTTGCTGCTTTAAGGTTTCATTGCCATTAATGCGCGCCGCTAAATACTGATTAAAAGCCACAGGATCTGTGTCGGGGTCCGGTACACTTTGTACCATCGAACGGCTTCCCTCTACACCACCGGCACGGTACTCGACTAGTTCGTGTCCATTCAGTGAAATTTGCAGCGGTTCATTACGAGATAAATTAAAATCTGACATTTGCGCATAGGTAAACGCATTGGCATCCACCCCTGGAATATTACTTAACTGGCTGGCTAGTTCTCTTGCGCTGCCATGTAAATTACTGAACACAGTGTAAGTTGTAGGTGGTAAACCCGCTTGCGCTGGAGCTTTAGTTAAGGTTATACGCTCTGCTGGGTAACCGTTACTTAGCGTTCCGACACCCTCAATACCATTAAGACCATCATTACTGGTATAAGACAAACCACTTTCGATACCAATATTCAATAAATTATTTGCTGTACCATTCGCAGGACCACTGTAACTTTGAATACTTACATTACCGTAGCCCTCATCTACAGCATGAACCGCCAAACTTCGGTTACCTACACCATCAATGGCAACATAGGCGCGAACACCAGAAGGCCCCAACTGACTATTTATGTGTCGTAAAAGCTCATCTTCAGAAGAGATATCTGAACCACTAACAGTCACTGTCGTTAAGGTATCTTGTGCGCCAAGAACAGTATCACTTAAACCGACGACAAACGAAAACTGATTAACGCCAGAAAAATCATTAACACTGAAGTCCAACTCGCTAACGCCCGATACGGGATTCGGTGTATTAATGTAAGGCGGGTTAACCAGCGCTTGTGTTACTGGCGAACGGCCTTCAGGCAAACCCACCATTTCGCCAGCCATCGATACCTGATGCTGACCTTCAATTGTGGGGAAAATAGGGTTACTCACGCCCGGAATAAAGCGCTGATTTCTTATTGGCGGATCGAGCTGCTTAGGGCTTGCAGGGTCCGAGTTATCTAACACATCATAAGTTCGCTCAGAGGTGAATTGAATAACCAGCGGAGGCGACATTTCCCCTACATGCTCAAATAACGGTAAAGCTTCACCCTCATTATTCGTTAATCCGATCACATTCCCCGCAGTAATTTTACCACTGCCAGTGTTCCCAATTTCAGCATCGGTTACCACTGGTGCAGCAAAGGCAATATCCTCAGGGTTTGCAATTACACGGCCAAAATTGCGCGCGCCATTAGCAAGAGGCTTTAATGTAAACTCGTCACCCTCTGTAAAGCTACCACCAACAAATTCTAGCTCTAAACCATCAAATTCAACTGAGAAAGGGTAATCACCGGGTAATAAACCCGAAGCAACTTCAACACCACCGTCATTGCGCGTAATGCTGTATAAACCATTTGATTTTATTTCAACAAGATAATTACTGGTTGTTAAGTTAGCGGTGTCTTTAATGTAAACACCAAGCTGCCTATCGGCTGGTAATGTATTTTCACTGGATGAAATCGCACGCTGGCGGACATTTACAGGGTCGTTAATATCTGTAAAAAATCGACTTCCAAATTCATTTTCAGGCGTAATGCCTTGTTGATGGATACGATTAAATTCGTCGGCCATAACCACTGCAACACGCCCTAAACTATTGTAGGCAGGCTGCAAACTATCATCCCTAAAACGTATTAAGGCGCCTAATTCACCGCCATTTACAGCTTGGGTAACGACCCGCCCTGCTTTGCCGTCAGATAAAATTACATCATCCACGCCACTACCATTTCGCCCAGGCTCTAGTGATAAAGTATTTACCTCTACACCGACCACAAGCGGCAAAGCACCGGCAATAAGTACGTTTGTTTGCCCGCGCCCCTGGTCAAATGTTTGTATGGGTACAAGTTTAGAAAGCTGGCGTAGGGCTTCATCACGTTGATCTAATAAATCGTTGGGGTCGCCGCCAGAACTTAATCCAATAGCATCGGTAATACGCAAATTTAGCTGGGCAATGTTAGTCACTAGTGCGTTAACTCGCTCAACGGCCACTTCCATACCATCGCGCACGCCACCTTCAAGCACCTGAAAACGCGCATCTATACTATTAAAGCGATCCGCTAAATTTTCGGCCTCACTGACGATTAACTGCCGAGCTGGAATTGAGGTAGGATCATCGGCGCCGTTTTGCATAGCCGCAAAAAAGGTTTGTAAACCACCGGTTAAACCCGTTGACTCGTTAGATAAAAGGTTATCCAATTGCGAGCTTTGATCAAAAAAGGCGGTTAAATCTGCCGCTAAACTAGAATCGATGCGCAACTGCTGCGAGACGTAACTGTTGGCGATCCGATCTACCGAATTTACATTCGCCCCATTACCCACAAAGCGCCCGCCCTGAACCGTCGCAGGATTAGTAATGGGATCTACCCGCTGGCGACTATAACCTTCAGTACCGGCATTGGATATATTGTGGCCGGTAGTGCTTAATGCTGCTTGGCTAACCCGTAAACCGGTAACGCTAATGCCTAATAAATCACTACCCATGCGCCCTCCTAGCTTTTCCAGCCAGTTGTCGAAGCCGTGTTGTTATCTGATGCTGGCTTTTGCTCGGCATCGTTTAAGGTCTGCACTTTTTGATAAACAGCTTTAATTTTATTCGCGTATTGGGGGTCCGTTGCGTAGCCCGCTTGCTGTAAGGCTTCTACAAACTGGTGTCCATTACTGGCATTTTTTAGCGCATCACCATAACGCGGGTTAGCCTGTAAAAAACCGACAAAATCTTGAACACTGCTCGCAATGGAATCGTAACGCCGAAAACGCGCAGACTCCTTCACAGCAATGCCATCTCGATACTCGATAGTCTGCGTTTTAACACTATCGCCTTGCCAGCGTGAATCGGCTTTAATGTTAAATAAATTATTAGCATTTTTGCCGTAAGCATCTTTAACCATATGTTTACCCCAGCCGGTTTCTAATGCGGCTTGCGCAACCATCATCAGCGGGTCCAAACCTAAAGACTTAGCTACTTTTTTGGCAACAGGTAACAGGCCTTGGGCAAATTCTTGTGGTGTTTTGGGTGAAAAGTCGAGCGGCTTCTCCATGGTTTTAGTTTTAACCGGTGGATTTTCGGTAACATTTTTATCGGTTAAATTTAATGTGGCTTGTAGCTGAGCATTATTCGATGGCGATAAGCTTCTATTTTTATGCATCTGACTATGATCTAAGCCCTGTAAATTGACTTTTTCAGGCTGAATATTACCTTTAAGCTGGCGGTATACCATATCCGCGATACCCATCCCTCGGCCTTCCGATATATTCAGCGACATTTGCTGGTCGTGCATATCACGGTACATATTCTCGGCATTGCTATGCCCCATATTCCCTTCTTCAAAAACGGCATTGGTTTGTCGCATACCTTTAAAGAGTAAGCTGACAAACATAGATTCAAACTGTTTGGCCACTTTGTGTAAGGCAACATCTTTATCGCCTTCGGCTTTAATTTTTTGCAAACTGTTTAAATCGGTATAAGCCGCTGTCGTTTGAACCGGCGCGCGCGAAGATGCAGGTAACATAATAAAGACCCTCTATATTACTATAAGCTCTGCCCGCAGAGCACCGGCTTGTTTTAAAGCTTCCAATATGGCCATAACATCCCCTGGCGCAGCGCCTACTTCATTTACCGCTCGAACAACGTCATCTAAAGTAGGCCCCGGCGCAAACTTAAACATGGGCAATAACTCTTCTTCTATATCAATATCGGTTTCTGGTACTACCGCTGTTTCACCATCGGCAAAGGCATTGGGCTGGCTCACCGCTAAGCTTTCGTCAACCGTGACGGTTAATGAACCATGAGTAATTGCAACAGGGAAAACACGCACATTCTGCCCGACGACAATGGTACCTGTACGCGAATTAATGATGACTTTTGCGGCGGCCTCGGCCGGTACAATTTCGATATTTTCTAACAACGATAAGTAATCTACCCGATGCCCTGTATCCCTTGGTGCCTGTACAGAAATAGACACGGCATCTAACGGTTTAGCCGTATCTGGGCCAACGAGGTTATTGATACTTTTGGCTAACCTTTTAGCGGTTGTAAAATCGGGGGTATGTAAATTGAAAACAATAGTTTCTTTTTCCGCAAATGTATTGGGCGCTGAACGCTCGACTAAAGCACCATTGGGAATACGCCCAACGCTGGGAATATTCACTGTCACTTTAGAACCATCTCGCCCCTCGGCGCCAAAGCCACCAACCACCAAGTTGCCTTGCGCTATCGCATAGATTTTACCGTCAATCCCCTTAAGCGGCGTCATTAATAAGCTGCCACCGCGTAAACTTTTTGCATCGCCAATAGAGGACACTGTAATATCAATAGTTTGTCCAGGCTTGGAAAAAGCCGGCAATTCTGCGTGTACAGCAACCGCGGCGACATTTTTCAACTGGAAGCGAGTACCCGGCGGAATAGTAATGCCAAATTGTTTTAACATGGCATTAAAAGATTGTGTCGTAAATGGCGCTTGATTTGTTTTATCTCCAGAACCGTCAAGCCCTACTACAAGGCCATAGCCAATCAATTGGTTAGCACGCACACCCTCTATACTAGCCAGATCTTTTATTCGATCGGCATACACTAAAGGTACAAACCCGAAAGCGTGTATAAAAATCGCTAAAAATAATAAGCCACGCTGCCACATAATCACCTCAGAACGGCCAATAACCGCTATTAAAGAAACGGCTCATAAAACCCATTGTTTGCGAAGATGCCAATTCCCCTGTACCGGTGTAAGTAATTTGCGCATTAGCAATTTTTGTCGATAGTACTTCGTTATCGCTGGAAACATCGTCTGGCCGTACTAAACCGCTAATACGAATAAGCTCGGCACCGCGATTAAGTGTCATCCATTTTTCGCCACGAATAACCAAAGTACCGTTTGGCCATACATCCATCACAGTAACGGTAATATTGCCGCGTAAACTATTGCTTTGCGCAGCATCGGCTTCACCGGTAAAATCGCGCTCAGCAGAAACACTCGTCGCTAAGGTATTGCCTCCGATTGTTACAGGGGCGCCAAAAACAGTCGGTGACGGCAACGAAATATCAGACTCTTTCGAAACCTCGACATTGGCCGATTTATTTGAAACCGTTTGCTCGCTTAATACCACAGTAACCAAATCGCCAATGCGATTAGCCTTTTGATCGGAAAATAGCTGCATCGCTGAGCGCTCACTAAATAGCGAGCCGTTTGTGGCAGGTACGGGCGGCACAGAAGGCATAACGACCGGTGCAAAATGTGGATCGCCTGGCTGCGGTGTAGGCTGGGACGCGCAGCCTACCAGTAACAGGCCAAGACCACTTAAAGCGCCCGCTAACGGTATGCGTAAATATTTTAAATTCATATTCACCACCTGCAATGCCAAATAACTCAAATTAAACATTCTGTGTAATAAACTGCAGCATTTGATCAGCTGTTGATACCACTTTGGAATTCATTTCATAGGCCCGCTGCGTGGTAATCATATTGACCATCTCTTGTACAATATCGACATTGGAATTTTCCAGCATACCTTGCATTAATTGGCCCATGCCATTCTGTCCGGGCGCACCATTAATGGGGTCGCCACTACTGCCGGTTTGAACAAATAAATTACTACCGATAGCTTGTAGGCCCGCGGGATTAATAAAATCAACAAGATCAATATTGCCGATGTTTTGCGGTGTGGGGTTACCGGGAATAGAGGCCGAAACCACGCCATCAGTACCAATAGTGACGTTATTTGCGCCTTCTGGAATAGTAATATTGGGCTCTAGCAATAAACCACCGGCATTCACTAACTGACCATCGCGATTTAAGTGAAATTGGCCGTCGCGGGTATAGGCAATTTCACCGGAAGGCTGCAATATTTGTAAAAAACCGCGGCCATCGACTGCAACATCTAGCGCTTGATCGGTAACCTGTAAGCTACCTTCGGTAAATTGTTTTTGCGTTGCAACAACACGCACCCCCGTCCCTAACTGCAAACCTGTAGGCAACTGAGTATCAGCGGTTGAATCGGCGCCTGGCTGACGCTGAATTTGGTACAGCAAGTCTTCAAATACCGCGGTATCACGTTTAAAACCAATGGTCGACGCATTCGCCAAGTTATTCGCAACAGTCGTTAACTGCTTATCTTGAGCCGAAAGCCCTGTTTTACTGACATACAATGCTGCGTGCATAAATCACCTCAATGCCAAAATGGCCAATCTATTAGCGACATAACGTCGGCTAAAATGAATTAATTATTAAACTGCATTAAACGTGCAGAGCTTTCTGAGTTTTCTTTTGCTGTTGCCATCAGTTTCACATGCATTTCGTATTGCCGTGCCAGCGTTAACATGCTGGTTAATTCATTGACAGCGCTTACATTACTGGCTTCTAAAAAACCTGATATCACACTAACAGCACCGTCGGGGTCTAATGGCTCTGGGTTATCCAATTGGCGAAACAAACCGTCTTCAGATTTACTTAAAGTCCCGGGATCTGGCTTGACTAATTTAATGCGATCGATTGCTGCTGGGGCGTCGACACCCTGCCCAGCAGCAATAATGGAAATTGTGCCATCGGTACCAATTTCGACTTTAGAGTTAGGCGGCACGGCAACGGGCCCCGCGTTACCGATTACCGGCAACCCGTTGCCGGTACGCAACATACCTACGCTATCAATAAACAAGTTGCCGGCACGGGTGTAGGCTTCTTCTCCGGTCGGTGCTTGCACCGTTAAAAAACCATCGCCTTCAATAGCAATATCAAGATCGCGACCGGTTTGCTGTAAAGCACCATGGGCAAGGTTTGTAGCGGGTCGTTCGGTCATACTGAAGGCCCGTGTAGGTAAACCTTCACCATAAAATACCGGCATACTGCGCGCAGCGGCAAAATCAGACTTAAACGCCGTTGTATTGACGTTAGCTAAATTATTTGCATGTGCGGTTTGTGCCAGCATATTATGCTTGGCACCAGTCATTGCTATATAAAGCGCTTTATCCATTATTCACCCGCGTCAACTATTTGCTGTTTAAATTCTATTCAATAGTTGAAATGCAAGGCCAGTGCCAACAAAAAACGGGGCCAAAAGGCCCCGTTTAAATAGTGGTAAATAATAAATGTTAAAGAAAAACTATCGTAAATTAATAATCGTTTGCGTCACGGCATCGGCCGTTTCAATTGTTTTAGCACTTGCCTGAAAATTGCGTTGCGCAATAATTAGGTTCACCAACTCTTCCGATAAATCCACGTTAGATTCTTCTAAAGCACCGGATTGAATAGCCCCTAAAGCACCGCTTTGGGGGCCGCCAATATTAGGGGCACCTGATTCATAATTTTCTGCCCACATCGTATCGCCTGCAGGTTGCAACCCTTCCATGTTGGCAAAATCAGCTAGCGCCACTTGCCCCAACACCTGAGATTCGCCGTTGGTAAAGCGAGCAAAAATAACGCCGTCGTCACCAATATTTAGGCCAGACAAACGGCCTGTAGTAAAACCACTTTGGTCAACATCGTTAACGGAAAAATCACTGCTAAACTGCGTTGTACCTTCAAGATTAATTACAAAATTAGAGCTCGTTGGTGGATCAGGAATTAATGTAGACCCACCATTTAATACATTCGTCGGCCCCATAGCGCCATTAGGCTCACCATTGACATCCTTTGGCGTCCAGTTCGAAATAAGTATATCTTCTGTTAACAAGCGATTTAAAGAACCGTCATCATTAAAATATACGTCGTAGCCTGCACGCGTAGGCAAAGTATTTTCCGGCGGTGGTAAGGAGGTATCTGGATCGCCAACATCCTCACCATCTATGCGAACAAACATTTGCCAATGGTTTGGCGCCGTGGCGGGATCAGCTACATCGTACTCCTGACGCACATAATATTGCGTAACAACATGAGAATTACCCAAGCTATCAAAAATAGTTAATTGTGTTTCCCAATTATAAGTGTCTTGATCGGCCGGATCGAAATCATTCAGAACCACATCTGAAAAAGCTTGACTCGTTAAAGGCCCAAATAAACCTACCGAAGGGGGCACTGCATTGGCAACCGAATACCCTTCATCTAAAACGATATCAATACTACCGCCAACAACAACAGAATTTGCATCCGATGGTAGTGCCGACGGATTATTCAACACGCCGTCATCATCCACTTCAAGTATGGCCCCGGGTGCATTTGGATTACCCAGCACTTCCACACTATCGCCATCATCCAAGCTATCAATACTAATTTGTAAATTATCGCCAACACTTGATGAAATCGTTAAATCTCCCGTGTCAGGATCCACTAAAGCCGAAATACCAGGCAAGGTTGTCCGCGATAATAAATTAATATTCGATTCTAAAGAGGATAAATTATCAGCCCCAAGGGGAACGCCGTTTACCGTCACGGTCATGTTGCCGTTGCTATTGGTAAAACCACTAAATGGGATTGTTAACGTCGAAGAAGCAGAAGCCGTTACACCCGTTAAAGAATTCAACTCTGATGCAGTCTCAGCAGCAGTAGCGCCTTTTTCCGCTGTATAAGTAATTGTATTACCTTCGTCATCGGTGACATCAATCGCTTGCCGAGGATAGCCGTTATCAACTGCAGCGATACCGGCAACAGAAGTACTAATTGCAGGCGATGGCGCCATGCCAATCTCAATGGTATTTGCAGAACCATTGGATACTCTCACTTGTGATGCTTCACCAGAAATAGCGGCCACGAAATCTAAGCGATAACTACCGCCCCCTAAATCGACCGCTTCTGCCAGTACATCAATACTCGATTGCGGTGGTGTAGGCTGCGACAATTGAGCATTTATCACACCAGCTAATGTACGCAACTCATTAAAATTTGTAATTGTTGCTGGGGTACCAGATGCGGTGGTTAAATTGACAGATGCTGTACCATTATTCCCTGTTGAAGCCGTTAATTCGACATCGAATGTCATCGGCGTACTACTAAAATCATTTGTTATTGGAAATGTAAAGGAGGTGCCCTCAATCGTTGTAACCGTATCATCACTCAAACCGGCCTGCGTTACGCCCACCGCATTACCATCGGTAGAAAACGCAGTACCGGTTGTTTGCAATACAGGTTCAGAGGCATCAAGATTTAATAGCATATTCACTTCGGTTGTTGCACGCGGTGCTAAATTGCTGGTGCGCACTTGAATATCACCTTGCAGGCCACTGATATTCCCCGACCCATCGGCGGGAAACCCCTGCAAGCGAGCATCAACATTATTAACAATGTAGCCGTCTTTATCTAAACCAAATGTGCCAGCGCGAGTGTAAAATTGTTCACCACCTTGCTGAACAACAAAAAAACCATTGCCATTAACTGCAAGATCTAAAGAGTTTTCAGTAAATGCCATACTGCCTTGGTTAAAGTTTTGCGCCACATCTTGTAAGCGCACCCCGCTACCGATTGCATTAGACCCTGAACCTAAAACACTGATGGCATACACATCGCCAAATTCTGCACGCGACCGCTTAAAGCCCGATGTCGAGGCATTCGCAATATTATTACCCGTGACTTTTAAATCACTGGAAGCGGCACGAATACCACTTAAGGCTGTATTAAAAGGCATAAAACGCTCCTATACTTCTGGGGGTAGCATTGCAATAATTTACAAAGCACCTTGGTTACAACTAAAAAATCACGCTAAAAAATTTAGAAATGCCATTTAATTAAACTGCTTAACATCAGACATTTTCACAGGGCCAATACCGGCTAGATTCAGTGTTAACATGCCATCTTTACCGACGGTTACACTATTGACATTAGCACTTAACGCAGCCTCTAACTGGGTCGGTTCTCCATCAATTGAGGCTTCAAATTCAATGCGATAAATACCTGCAGGCTGACCACCTTCAGCACTACTTTCCCAATCCATTACCGTACCATTCACTTCCAATTGCTGACCGTTCCAGCGTACAACCATCTCGCCGGCGCTATGCGCCCCAATATTTGCTTGATCCAACAAGGCACCACCTTCGCTGTAAATCTTCACCGATACATCTTGTGTGCTTGCGGGAATATCGACGCTCGCCGCCACGACATTATTCGGGTCTAATTGGGCAATTTCACTGGGAACAGCCACCGAGCGGCCAACTAACGAAGACGCTTGCAATGCTTGATTGGCGACAAAATTTTCGGTCAAGTTATCGAATTTATTATTCATGCTGTCAAGCGCTTCAACAGAACTAAATTGCGCCAATTGAGCAATAAATTCGGTGTTTTCCTGCGGGCTAAGCGGGTCTTGATTTTCCATTTGAGTAATCATGAGCTTTAAAAAAGCTTTTTGCCCTAGCTCGCCCGATTTCGGATCGTCTTTCGTTTTATTTGCAATGCCTAATTCATCAATCGCCGATGATTGACCTACCGCTGAAACTGTCATATTAACTCCGACGCTTATTGGCCAATAGAAAGAACACGTTGCATCATTTGTTTTGCCGAATTCAAGACATCAACATTCATTTGAAAAGATCGTGAGGCCGAAATCATATTAGTCATTTCCTCAACAACATTAACGTTGGGGTAATACACATAACCGTCTTCATTGGCCATAGGATGATCCGGCTCGTAACGAGGTTGTAAAGGCGCATCCGACTCCACTATTCCCAACACAGCCACGCCAGCAGTTTCGTCTTGCGGGTTTAGCCCCTCTTGTGAATGGCCTAACATTTGGTTGAAACTCGCTTTAAATACAGGATGACGAGCACGGTAAACATCTTCGGTACTTGATGATGCGGTATCGGCATTAGCGATATTGCTCGCGGTAGTATTTAGCCGCACGCTTTGCGCGTTCATACCAGAACCTGCCACATCAAAAATATTATTTAAGCTCATCGTTATTACTCCCCATATACATCACTAAAACTATTTTTACGGCCTTAAAGTGTAATTACTCACCCTTTATAGCGGCCTTAAGGCCTTTAAAACGGCTATTCAACATGGTAAAAGCCGCTTGGTGCTCTAAGGTGTTTTCCATAAATGCCGCATGCTCTACCTGCTCTTCAACGGTATTGCCATCGATACTCGGCTGGGTAGGTATTCGGTATTCCAACTCGCCACCCAAAGGCGAGCCGCCATTCATTTGATAATGATTTTGATGTGTCACACGCATATGACCACCGGAGGCATTCGGTGTTGCCATGCTGGCATTGAGTGCCGAGTGAAAATCAAAATCGCGCGCCTTGTAATTAGGGGTATCGGCATTGGCTAAATTGCCCGCTAAAACTTCGGAACGCTTGCTACGAAGACTTAACGCACTCTCATAGATACCGGTAGTGTCTTTAAACGAGATCGCCATGTTAGCCCTCACTGCTCAATTAACTATTTGCAGGGTTCGTCAATTATTACCCACTTAAATAGTAAAGTTGTCTTTGCAGTAAGGTGAATGCAAGCGCAAGGCCAAGCCCTTTTTCACGCCCAATAATTTTTTTAAGTTATTGTTATATATAAAAATTATTAAGGTTGCGCTAATTATTTTTATCGCCAATATTTTGCCGAACCAGCCAAAGCGGCAAGGCCTTGCCGATTACTCACGCCGCCTTAAGCAAAGCCAATATCACTGCACAACAGCAGATTTCGGCTTTTGTACTGGCATCAGGTAAAATGGCAACATAGATAAGAGGCCCACAATGACCCCATCGAACAATACTCAGGACAAGCACGCGGATACGCCCACCACCGACACCCTTTACGCCAGCCCTAGCGATATCGTTGAAGGCTTTCGTTTTGATGACAAAGTGGTATCGGTGTTTCCCGATATGATCCAGCGCTCGGTACCCGGCTATAGCACCATTATCCACATGATCAGCCAGCTCACCGCACGGTATGCGCAACACGATACCCACTGCTACGATTTAGGCTGCTCGCTGGGCGCAGCCACTTTGGCAATGCGCAATGGCCTAGGCGCCAAAAAATGCCATATTGTCGGCATCGATAATTCTCCTCAAATGGTTGCGCGCTGCCAAAGCTTGGTAAAAGAGGATACGCCCGAACACATTGATATTCGCATTATTGAAGCCGATATTGACGGCGTAGACTTTAAACCTGCGTCCGTTGTTGTACTCAACTTCACCTTACAGTTTTTACCTATCGAAAAGCGCACAGCCTTGCTGCAGCGCATTGCGCAAGCACTCGTGCCTGGCGGCGTTTTGATTTTGTCTGAGAAACTGGCCTTTGATGATCCACGTCACCACGAATTAATGATCGAGCTACACCACAACTTCAAGCGCAGCCAAGGCTATAGTGATTTAGAAATTGCCCAGAAGCGCCAATCACTCGAAAACGTACTTATCCCCGAAAGCTTCCCCAGCCACCAAGCGCGCCTAAAAGAAGCAGGTTTTAGCGGTGTTGAGCTATGGTTCCAATGCTTTAACTTTGCCTCCATGATTGCTTTTAAATAATGGCCCATAAGCACCTATGATTGATTACAGCCCTTTAATTACCGCCCTGCAAGGCAGCAAATTGCAAGCCCTTGCCGATGCCATCCCAAGCGCCGCCCAAAATGGGCTTTGCACCAAACGCTATGGCGACCTGCCAAGCTGGCTAGATGCGCTTGCTGCTATGCCAGAAATAAATCCAAGCCAAGTCACACTGACCGACCGCGTACAAATCGGTTTACCTGAAGACCTCACCGGCGAACAACAGGCGCAACTAGATGCTAGCTTGCGCGCACTAATCCCTTGGCGTAAAGGTCCCTTTCAGGTGTTTGGCACTTTCATTGACACTGAATGGCGCTCTGATTGGAAGTGGGACAGAGTGATTAAAGGCATTAGCCCACTGAAAAACCGAACGGTTTTAGATGTAGGTTGCGGCAGCGGCTACCACTGCTGGCGAATGTATGGCGAAGGCGCCGCACGCGTCATAGGCATCGACCCGTCGCCACGATTTGTTGTCCAATTTCATCAAATCAAAAAGTATTTAGCGACGGCCCCGGTTGACTTACTGCCTATGGGCATTGAGGCACTGCCCAGCTCGCTAAACGCTTTTGATACGACCTTTTCAATGGGCGTGCTGTACCATCGGCGCTCACCTATTGATCATTTAAGGGAGCTAAAAGACACCCTAAAAGCTGGCGGCGAACTGGTACTAGAAACCCTTATTGCTGATGGTGAGCTCGGCTACAGCCTAATGCCTGAAGGGCGTTACGCAATGATGAACAATGTATGGTTTTTACCCTCGATACCAACGCTGGAATTATGGTTAAGGCGAGCGGGCTTTAAGGACATCCATTGTCTTGATATTAATACCACTAGCCTTGATGAGCAGCGCGCAACACAATGGATGCAATTTTTATCACTGAAGGACTTTTTAGACCCTAACGACACCAGCAAAACCATTGAAGGCTACCCTGCCCCAAAACGTGTTGTAATAAGAGCAACAAAACCCCAGTAATCACTCAACAGGTAGGTTTATGGAATATATTGCAGCTGCATTGCCCGCTAAAAAAACCATCGCACTGATTGCCCACGACAATAAAAAACCAGATTTATTAAGCTGGGTAGCTAAACATAAAGCGCTACTCGAACACCACCACTTATGCGGTACGGGCACCACTGGCGGCAAAGTCGCTACTGCGCTGGGCTTACAGGTTAAACAGTTTTTAAGTGGGCCGCTCGGCGGCGACCAACAAATTGGCAGTAAAATCGCAGAAGGGAAAATTGATTGCTTAATCTTTTTTTGGGACCCTTTCACTCAAATGCCCCACGACCCAGATGTAAAAGCCCTGTTGCGCTTAGCCGCCGTTTGGAATATTCCCATTGCCTGCAATAGCGCAAGCGCCGACCTGATTATTTCAAGCCCGCTATTTAATAGCCCGCTGGAGCGTATGATTCCCAATTACGACAGCTATAAAAACAAGCGCGAGCAACTTTAGCTAGCGCATAAAACACCCACTTTTAAACCAAAAAAAAGCGGCTAAAAAGCCGCTTTTTTTGGTTTGCGTGGGAGCAAAGATTACATCATGCCGCCCATGCCGCCCATACCACCCATGCCGCCAGCGTCTGGAGCTGCTGCAGGCTTATCTTCAGGTGCATCAGCAACCATAGCTTCGGTAGTGATCATCAAGCCAGCAATAGAAGCCGCTGCTTGAAGCGCAGTACGTGTTACTTTCGCAGGATCAAGAATACCCATTGCGATCATGTCACCGTACTCACCAGTACCGGCATTGTAGCCATAAGTCGCTTCGTTTTGTGACTTCACTTTGTCACAAACAACAGAGCCTTCTTCACCAGCGTTTGCTACGATTTGACGCAAAGGCGCTTCCATCGCACGACGTGCAATAGCGATACCCGCGTTTTGATCTTCGTTGTCACCAACAAGGTCAACAATAGAAGCAACAGCGCGAATCAAAGCAGTACCCCCGCCAGGCACAACGCCCTCTTCTACAGCGGCGCGTGTTGCGTGCAATGCATCTTCAACACGTGCTTTTTTCTCTTTCATTTCGACTTCAGTTGCAGCGCCAACTTTAACAACGGCTACACCGCCAGCTAATTTAGCAACACGCTCTTGAAGTTTTTCACGGTCGTAATCAGAAGAAGTATCTTCGATTTGCGCGCGAATTTGAGAAACGCGACCCTTGATTTCGTCTGCATTACCAGCGCCATCAACGATAGTTGTATTCTCTTTAGACATAGTTACACGCTTAGCTTGACCAAGGTGCTCAAGCGTTGTGGTTTCTAGGTCTAGGCCAACTTCTTCACTGATAACAGTAGCGCCAGTCAAAGTTGCAATATCTTGCAACATCGCTTTACGACGGTCACCAAAACCAGGCGCTTTACAAGCAGAAACTTTAACAATACCGCGCATGTTGTTAACAACCAAAGTTGCCAACGCTTCGCCTTCAACATCTTCAGCAACAATAACCAAAGGCTTGCCAGCTTTAGCAACAGCCTCCAATACAGGAAGAAGTTCGCGGATGTTAGAGATTTTCTTATCAACCAAAAGCAAGAACGGCGAATCGTGCTCTACACTCATGCTGTCTTGGTTGTTAATGAAGTAAGGCGACAAGTAGCCACGATCAAACTGCATACCTTCAACAAGGTCGAGTTCGTTTTCAAGGCCGCTGCCTTCTTCTACAGTGATAACACCTTCTTTACCCACTTTTTCCATGGCTTCAGCAATGATGTCACCCACAGCGGTATCGCTGTTTGCAGAGATAGTACCTACCTGTGCAATAGACTTAGTGTCTTCACAAGGCTTAGAAATTTCTTTGATGTGTGCAACCGCTGCAATAACTGCTTTGTCGATGCCGCGCTTCAGATCCATCGGGTTCATGCCAGCGGCTACTGCTTTAAGGCCTTCGTTAACGATAGATTGAGCCAAAACAGTCGCTGTGGTTGTGCCGTCACCCGCTTCGTCTGAAGCTTGTGATGCAACTTCTTTAACCATTTGCGCGCCCATGTTTTCGAACTTATCTTTAAGCTCGATCTCTTTAGCAACAGAAACACCATCTTTGGTGACTGTTGGTGCGCCGAAAGATTTTTCTAATACAACGTTACGGCCTTTGGGGCCTAAAGTTGCTTTTACTGCGTCCGCTAATACGTTCACGCCTTTTAACATTTTCTGACGAGCGCTGTCGCCAAACAATACTTCTTTAGCTGCCATGATCCTGGTTCCTTACTAATTTGTCAGTAGGGTTATAATTCAATGAGTTGGAAGAGATATCGCTATTGCGATTTATGCTTCAACAACGGCCTTGATGTCGCTCTCGCTGATAATGATCAGCTCTTCGCCATCAACTTCAATGGTGTCTGTACCGGCGTATTTGCCGAAAACTACAATGTCACCCACTTTAACGTCAAGAGGACGGTTTTCGCCATTGTCTAACACTCGGCCAGAACCAATGGCAACCACTTCACCTTGGTTAGGTTTTTCCGTGGCTGAACCAGGAAGCACAATACCGCCTGAGCTCATTTTTTCTTCTTCCTTGCGACGCACTACAACACGATCGTGTAAGGGACGAATTTTCATCGACGAATCTCCAAAGTGTACGATTTACTGTAAATGGTTCTACCTTTTAATAGAGTAGAACTGTTATTAAAACCGCAGATGCGGGGTTGCGCAGTGACAACTCAACAACTACGCAGAACTGATGTGCAGCCATGATGGGAGCGGAATCATCGATTTCAACACCCGCAAACTGTTTTTTTTAGTTTTTTTTCGATTCGTGTTGCTCAATGTGCGCTGCATCTCGGGGCCTAACTTCCTCGAACTCCCCCTCAAGGATTGTCTCTTGCGACTCGAAGGGGTTGCGCCCTCCTTTCGAAAAACGCACCAAAGCCCAACTTGCCATCAGTTGACGCACACCAGGAATCAAACAAATGAGCCCCAGCAAATCTGTAATAAAGCCAGGGTGAATAAACAGCACGCCAGCAAACGCCAAAAACAACCCCGTTGTCATTTCCGATAAAGGCATTTGCCCAGCGGCAAGTTTGGCCCGGCCTGCATTCAACGCCGCTATACCTTGATAGCGAATCAACGCAAAGCCTATAACGGCAGAGCCCAAGACAAGAAAAATGGTATTCCAAAAGCCAATTAAGTGTCCCATTAGGGCCAGGTCAAAAACCGGCAATAACACCACAAACAGTAAAAACCCACGCATAACAACACCATGTATAAAGTTGAACCCATAAAAAACCCCGTACTAGACGGGGTTTTTTATGGGTTGTCGTAAAACAACAATGAGGCTTACAGCATAAAGTTCAAGGCAAGCCTATCTATTCAGTACTCTACCACTTATAGGTAACACCCACACGGTAAGTGGTATCAGATTTCTCAACGCCTTCTTGAGGCTGATTCAAGTAATCGTATGTCATTAGTAAGCTCGCCGATATACCAAAGCCCAATGGAGCCGATAAGCCCGTATCAGCATTAGCACGCCAATCATCGCTGTCGTCTAGGTTTTGCGATACATTGCTGCGGTGAAAAAAGGCAATATCGCGAGCAAACAAATAGCGAAAATCAACAGCAATACGGCCAGAAGAAAACTCTTTGCGGCCTTCAGTGCCCAAAGCGATATCGGCAGCGCTTAGGTCGTAGTGCTCTTTGGTCTCTAGTAAGCTGGCCTCCAATTTAAGCGCGGTAATATCCGATTCCCACCACTGGAAACCCGAACCCAGACCAAGCACATAGCGCTCTGAAATTTGTTTGGCATCATCTTTTTCGGCGGTTAAATCACCCAACAAATACCAGCGCGGCTTAAAGAACCAGTTAACACCATAAAAACCTTTGTAGTATTCACTCACGCTGCTTCTCACTGGGGCCTGCCCCTCTTCGGTTTCAACCTTTAAATATTCACCGGTGTAGCGCAATTCAAAATCGTGCCTAAAGTCGTTGATGCGCAACTTAACCTGCGATGCAGCCAACCAGTCGCTCGATTCAACGTTACCGCTTTTTTCAGTACCAACCAGTGTTAGCTTGCCGCTGTAGCTGTGCAGGGAATCTTCATAAGACGAAAAAGGCACAACATCGTGCAAACTTAATAGAGAATACTCTTTTGCTTCTTCAGCACAGTTAAAACGAACCATACCGCCGGCGAATTCGGTTAGCTGGCAAGGCTCGTCGTAGCCGCGCAGTTTTACCGGCTCCGGTAAGGTGATGTTTTGAATGTCCGCTTTTTGGACAGTCACTTCACCCACTTTATCGGCCTTCCACACGAGCTTTTCACCGTGTACAGATTTTAATTGGCCACCTATTTTGTCACCATTTTTCAATTCAATTTGACCAGCCATAGCAGATGCAGCTAATAAGCTCGATGCAATACCTAAAATTAACTTCACGGACGCGTCTCCCAACAGATTAGAATGTGTGCATAATAACCGAAAATGCTTTTTAGTGAGACTCTCCTCTCAAAATTCCTGCTACATTATGGCTCTCATGCTGAGGTAACCACCAAAAACCGCAGTTTCGATCAGATAACACGAGTGGTTCTTGTGCTCACAACGTTTAAAACAGCAAATATTTATTTAGATCGCCGCATCATTAGTATCTTTTTACTCGGCATTATTAGCGGTCTCCCGTGGGTAATGATTGGCTCTGCGCTAACACTTTGGCTGCAAGAAGCCGGGTTAAGCCGCAGCAGCATCGGTTTTGCCGGTCTAATATTTGCCGTCTACTCCATCAACTTTTTATGGGCGCCGCTGGTCGATCGTTTTTCACTTGCTCGCGTACTGGGTACGCGCAACAAAACCGGCAATAAGCAAAGCTGGATTATTACCTGTCAAATTATTATTGCCTGTTGCTGTTTAAGCATGAGCCTTTTTGCCCCAACAGATGCAGCCAAGACACTCATCCTTATTGCCTTAATACTCGCTTGCGCCTCTGCGACGCAAGACATCGCCATTGATGCCTACCGAGTACAAAGCTTTAAACCGCAAGAAAAAGCCTTAATTTCTGCCGGTGCCGCGGCCGCTACCGGCGGCTGGTGGACAGGTTACGCGGCTATTGGCTTTATTCCCTTGGCACTATCGGATGTCGGCTGGAGCTGGCCAAGCTTATACCTGCTACTAGCCACAATTACCGCGATCACAACAGTGCTATGCATTTTAATGCCCGCCGCCCAAACTACGACATCTCAACCTGAAGCAGCAGCATTGCTACTGCCCCAGTGTCGCTCAAAAATTCACCAAAAGGCTCTACTCCTATTAATGGCCCTGCCATGGTGCATTGCCATCTGGGCTGTTGGTGGCTGGGGTATTCCCGCAGGCTTTAAGCAATCACAAGGGTTTATCCCGGTAATTATCGCTATCGAGATTTTTCTTGCTGGCTTTTTGCTGCACACCCTTAGCCAGCTTCCCAGCCAAGGGTTATCACATGCCGCTTCATTTAATGAAAAACTACTCGCCAACACTTACCACACCCTTATTCTGCCGCTGCGCGACTTTTTTATGCGCAACGGCCCGGCCATTGCCATTAGCTTGCTGGGGTTTATTTTTCTATTCAAAATTGGCGAAGCATTTTTAGGCCGAATGTCGATAGTGTTTTACAAAGAAATTGGCTTTAGCAAAACACAAATAGCCACCTATTCTAAAATGCTCACATGGCTTGTAACCATGGCTTGCGTAATCCCCTGCGGCATACTTAATGCTCGCCTAGGTTTACTAAAAGGCCTAATGGTTAGCGGCCTGTTTATGGCTGCGAGCAACTTAATGTTTTGCCTGCTAGCCATCGCTGGGCCCGTTGAATGGCTCTATTTTGTCACTGTCGTTATTGATGGTTTCACCAGTGCTTGGGCAACGGTTGCTTTTGTGGCCTTTATTTCACATCTTTGTAGCCACCAATTTTCGGCAACGCAATACGCACTCTTGGCCTCGCTTGGCAATCTAGGGAGGACACTATTAGCCAGCAATAGCGGCTTATTAGTCGATATTTTCAACGGTGACTGGGCGCTCTTTTTCGCCATTACGGCCTTAATGGTTACCCCTAGCCTTGTGCTGCTTTGGCGGCTACGCTTCAAGTTGCTAACGCTGCGAAACGACTGACAACAACCTAGCACCGAACAACAAAGGCTTGGCAGTCACGTAAAACTGGATTAGACTCACCAAAAACTTACATGTAACAGGAATTGATTATGGGCACCTCAGGCTTGATAACTCTTGGCGTTGTTGTGATTTTTGCACTTTACGTCATCTACCTATACAACCAACTGGTCAAACTAAAAAACCAATTTGAAAATGGCTTTTCCCAGATCGAAGTCCAGCTTAAGCGCCGTTACGACCTAATCCCTAACCTTGTCGAAACCGCTAAGGCCTACCTTAAGCACGAAAGCGAAACCTTAGAGGCAGTAGTAAAAGCACGTAATGCGGCAGCCTCCGAGCTTAGCGCGGCAGGTAAAAACCCCGGTGATGGCAGCCACATTCATGCGCTTGCCGGTGCAGAGCAAATATTGGGGCAAGCCATGGGCCGATTTAACATGGTAATGGAGGCATACCCCGACCTTAAAGCCAGCACCAACATGCAACAATTAACCGAAGAACTATCATCTACCGAAAACCGCGTTAGTTTTGCACGCCAGGCGTTTAACGATGCCGTTATGGCTTACAACATTTTTCGCGAAAGCTTCCCTACTGTTATTTTTGCCAGCATGTTTGGCCATAATCAAAAAGCCGCCTTATTAGAATTTGAAGACAGCGCCGCCATTGCAGAAGCGCCTAAAGTGTCTTTTTAACGGGTGTCTTTCTAACAAGACGATGTCCCCTGCCTAGCTGCCATAAACAGCCCTAACATTACGGGCTGTTTATTCATCGACCGAGATGCAATAGCCGCCATGAACTTTTTTGAACATCAAGATAAAGCCCGACGCCAAACCACTCGCCTTGTGCTGCTGCTCGCTTTAGCGGTAACCGCCGTTGCATTATTTACGGCCATTGTCGTATCTGGCGTTGTCTCTTATTTTCAAACACAAACCGCAATGGGCACCCAATGGACAAACCTAGACTACTTAACCACCTTATTTACCAGCCCTGTTTTCGCCTGGTCCGCACTGGGGACATTAACAGTAATACTATTAGGCAGCGCCTATAAAAGCTTTCAGCTTGGCGGCAACGGTATTGAAGTCGCACTGTCTATGAACGCCAAACACGTTCACCCCGAAACCGACAACCCGCAACACAAACAGTTTTTTAATATAGTGACCGAAATGGCGCTAGCATCTGGCAACCCTGTGCCTAAGGTTTTTGTAATCCCCGGCCAAGGCATTAATGCATTCGCCGCGGGGTTTAATCGCCACCAAACTGTTGTTGCTGCTACTGAAGGCGCGCTGGAGCAGCTTACCCGCGACGAATTACAAGGTGTTGTTGCCCATGAATTTAGCCATATCAACTTTGGCGATGTGAAAATCAATATGCGCCTTGTTGCGCTATTACACGGCATTTTATTAATTGGTCTGATAGGCCAACACATGGTGGGCGGCTCTATGTTTGGCCGCCGGCGGTATCACAGCAGTAGGTCACGCTCGGATAATAAATCAGCAGGGGTTGGGCTTGCGTTAATGGCCATAGGTTATGCCGGCACTTTTTGTGGCAATATAATTAAAGCCGCCGTTAGTCGCCAGCGCGAGTACCTAGCCGATGCCAGCGCCGTGCAATTTACCCGCAACCCCGAGGGCATAGCCAATGCTTTAAAAAAAATCGCGCGCGGACCAGCTGATGCCGGCATTGATGCTGAAAATGCCGAGCAGTATAGTCACTTCTATTTTTCAAGCTTGCATGCACGTTTTTTTAGCCGCCTCTTTTCCACTCACCCCGATATTGAAGAGCGCATAAGCCGGCTTGGTCACTCGTTAGATGCAAGCGCTTCTGGCAGCAACAAACACCAACAATTCAGTAACACCGCAACCGACAGTACCATGGACAATACAGTGGGCTTTGCCGGATCAAATGGCAGCGCTACTGCGCATACCATGACGGCAGCACAAGCCGGCGATGCACTGGTCAATTGTGTGGGCCAACCGTCTGCACAAAACCTTAACGCCGCCAAAGCCCATATCAAACAGCTACCTAGCGCGTTAATTGAAGCTAGCCATAACGCATTCAGTGCCCGCGCCTTAATTTACGGGCTGATCATCGCTAACACCCCCAAAGCGTTTCATGAAGCACAACATAACCACCTAGGTAACAATGCACACCCAGCAACCGTTAAAGCCCTAGCCAATTTGTTGCCGGCAATATACCCCCTTAGCCAAAGCGATTGTTACAACCTTTTATTAATGGCAGAAAGTGCGCTGCAAGATCAATCCGCTACGCAAGCCGGTGTTTTTAAATCCTGCGCTAAAGCGCTGATTGAAGCAGATAAACAACTTTCGTTATTTGAGTGGTGTATTTACCGATTAGCCATTGCACCTTTTAAGGCAAGCTTAAGCGGTAATAAGAAGCTGAGTGACTGCGCACAAGCGCTGGGCGTTCTATTTTACTATGCCGCCAGCCATACCAATGCTGCCGAGCGCATACAATTATTGAATAATGTAAATACTATTTTAGCGGTCAACCTAACACCCCCAGAAGCTGTATCGCTAAAAAAATTAGACGCGGCGCTCACCGAACTAAGTCAACTTAAACCGCTTAGCAAACCGGCATTACTGAAAGCTTTAGTGGCCTGCATAAAAAGTGATGGCACCATTACCGACGATGAAATTACATTACTGCGCATGGTCGCATTAGTGCTCGATTGCCCTGTACCTGATATCAAGCTGTAACCGCACTTGCTACCTGACTAAAAGCCCTTCACAAGGCACTCAACGCTATAGCGCCTTTGGTAGGCGCTATAAGTTATCTAGTTTTTAAGCCGATTGATTATCATCAACCCAGCGCTGAGCACACTCAATAAATTCGGCCATTTCAGTTTTTAATACTTCGATTTCCTGCCCTAAACTCTGCACTTGATCGCTTTCAATCATGGCCTCTACATTTTGAATATGTGTATGTAAGCGGTCTGCGCCGTAATTGCCTGCCAGGCCTTTTAAACTGTGCAAAGAAAACTTGGCCTGTTGATAATCGCCTTCATTTACAGCGCGCTCGGCATCACTTAGCGGCACATCACCACTTTCAATAACAGCGCTAAGCGACTGGCATAAACGCGTAACTCTAGACGCGCGGCCACGCGTTAAATCATTTAAACGCTCAAGGTTTAATATTTCCACATTTTCTCCTTCTTGTTGGTCACTCACTGTTTGCAATTGCTGACTATCGTCATTATCAGCCGGCGCATTGTGTAGCCATTTTTTTATTTCACGATACAGTTCGTCATGATCAATAGGCTTAGCGACAAAGCCATCCATGCCTGCAGCGCTGTACTGTTCACGCTCAGACTCCAGCACCCCAGCTGTCATCGCTATAATGGGTAAAGCGCACTGATGTTCATTTTTTAGTATTTTAGTCGCTGTTACACCATCCATTACCGGCATTTGGACATCCATTAATATCACCGAATATCGCACACCATTATCAGAAGCTAAGGCCGCCAGATAAGCATCAATAGCTTCTTGACCATTGTTTGCCACAGTGGCTGTAACACCAAAATCCGACAACACATCCAGTGCAATCGTTTGATTGAGTATATTGTCTTCTACCAATAAAACCGTTATGCCATGCAACGAAGTCAACACGTGTTCATCGTCATGTTTTTCGGCCACTAAACGATGATTATTATGGCTGGCCATATAGTTTTCATTAAGCGCTGCCAATAATGTTTGGGCTGCAACCGGCTTGGTCACATGCGCTGAAAAATAAGAGTGATTATTTTCTTCTAAAAGTATTCCACGCTGGCAGCCACTCAACAAAATAATAAACGGCGTATTCGCCGATAAACCTAGCGTTATTAGGCTTTCATGCGCTTGCGCCAAGGTACAGCCAAGTTCATCAACATCGATTAACACAAAATCGACCGAGGTTAAATCCACACCGTTTAGCCCCTGCGCATTCAACAACTGCTTGGGCGAAAGAACACTTAACTGCCACTGCCAATAAGCAATGCTTGCCTTTATGCTCGCACAAGTACCTTCGTGCCCGCTGCACAATAATACCCGCGAGGGCTTATCGGTAATAAAAGGTATGCGCGGCTGTTGTTGCGCTACGGGTAAATCAATCGAGAAGCCAAAAACGGTGCCTGTGCCAGCCTCGCTGGTCACAAAAATTCGGCCCGCCATTAAATCTATAATGCGGCTAGAAATTACTAACCCCAAACCCGTACCGCCATAACGACGCGTTATAGAACCATCGGCTTGCGAAAATGCACTGAACAATTGCCCCTGCTGTTCAGGAGTCATGCCAATGCCAGTATCAGATACCGTACATACAATATTCTGTAGCTGATTTTGCGCGTTAAAATCACCTTCAATTAATACTTTAACGCTGCCTTGCGCTGTAAATTTAATCGCGTTAGAGGTTAAATTAATTAGTACTTGTTGCAACCGCAGCGCATCCCCAACCAAGGAACGACGCACCGAAGGCGCAACGGTAATATCCAGCTGTAAGGTTTTATCGCCCGCATTAACACTCATCATCATCGATAAGCGCTCTAGCAGTTCATCCAAATCAAACGGTGCGGCCGACAACTCCATGCAACCGGCTTCGACCTTAGAAAAATCCAAAATATCGTTAATAATACCGAGCAATGATTCACCCGCCCCTCTAATCATACTGACGTATTTTTGCTGCGCCGCAGATGGAGACGTTTTTTCCAGCAGCTGCGCCGAACCCAGCACTGCATTTAATGGCGTACGAATTTCGTGGCTCATATTTGCCAAAAATTCACTTTTTGACTGATTGGCTAATTCGGCTTTTTCTTTCGCCTGCGCTAGGGCTTCTTCAGCAGCTTTTTGATCGGTTACGTCGTGTACCGCAGCCACAGTATGCAATTCACCTCGGTACTCTAAAGGCACAAGATTAACCGTTACCTGAAACGAGTCGCCAGTTTTTTTAACCGCAGCCAATGCGCTGTCTGCTCCCATGTTGCGAGAAACCGGCTTTGCCGTGTAAGAAGCACGTAACTCGGCATGCCGTCCAGCTACAGACGTATCAACTAAAGCATCGATATTTTTCCCTGTTAGCTCATTCGGTAAATAGCCAAAAAGGTCGTGGGCTCGCTGGTTAGCTTGCACAATATGCCCGTCAGCCGAAACCACCAGAAGTGCATCGGGTGCTATTTCAAAAAACGTTTGCGATGCGCGTTCGGCCTCGTCAATTAAACGGGCCTGATGCGCTAAATTTTTCTCGCTGGCTTCTTGTGATTGCTGTAATTTTAAGGCTTGCTCTCGGCCATATTTATTCACGAAGTGAAGCGACATAATCACGTAAAACAGCAGTACATCAATAACAATGCCTGCCATTAAAATATAAAAAGGCTGCTGCGCCTGCTGCAAACTTAACATGGCACTTGCATCACCTTCGTAAGCAACTGACCACAGCCGCCCCTGAACGTTAATAGGTTTTATTAACGAAAATGTATTAGTCCGCGCGGTCGAGCTGGCTTTTCGATAGCGATACAATTTTTCTTCAGGCACAACGCTGTCACCATCGTAAATCGTAAAACCTAGATTTGGATCATTGCCATTTAAAATTCCGGTCATTAAATCATTGGCACGAAACGCAGCATAAACCCAGCCGGCAAAATGCTTACGCCGCCCTTGAATGTTGTGTATTTCAGAAGAGTCCGTAAAACTTTGATGGCCACCATAGTAAGGCAGATACATTAAAAAACCTTTTTGTACGTCTTTATCGGTTTCTTGCACTAGGGTGATAATGCCTGAGGTGGCCACCTCACCGGTATCACGCGCACGACGCATGGCTTCACGCCGGACCTCGTTAGACCACATGTCATAACCAAAGGCCCGCTTATTGCGCCAATCAAATGGCTCCAAGTAGACAATCGAAGAGTAGTACTCGCGCGCCCCTTGCGGCCGCACAGAATAATCGGGGAAGCCTTCACTGCGCACTTCGCTTTCGTGGGAGGCCAATTGCTCGGGGGAAAGCTGCGCGGCATAGCCAACCCCTTGGATACCCGGCAAGCGCGTTTTTAAATTCATAGAGTTCACATACGAGCGCCATTCATCGCGATCAACTTTTTGCGATGCGTTAAACAGCCCAACCGCACCGTGCAATGCTTGCTCGTATACCAGCATGCGCTCTCGAATGGCGCTGTGAATTTCATCGGCATGCGCGTGAAACTGCTGCTTCGCAAGAATATCCATTTGCCGGCTAGCCACCCAATATGCCGATACTGTAATCAGCAAAGACAAGCCAAGCACTAACCAGCCGGTAAATGGGCTGTGCACAATATTTACGCCGCGCAACAAAGCGGCAAAAATACGCTCGCTCTGGTTTGGTTTCTCGGTACTTTTTAATACACCCATTAAGCTATTAACCCATTAAAACTTACAACTCACTAAGTTCACCTTGCATGCCACACGGCAAGACTCACAGCTTCCAATAGGCAAAGCTTCGCCCCAGCCTCCTAAAGCTTAGCGTCAAATTCGATAATAAGAGGCCACAAAACCGAAGTAATGCCTTAAAAGGCAGCTATATCACTTATTGTTCTATTAATTTGAAGTCACTATTCAGCCATAAAAAAAAATTGCTCACTCGGAGAGCTGACTGATTACTTTCTAGGCATTCACGTATCAAGATCGCGTACATAGAGCCCAGCCTCAGCCTCAGCAAGGATGCGTGAAGGTAGACATTGCGGGAGAGTGAAATTGGTCTTGACTGTCAGGGCCGCTTTAGCGAAGCACAAATTCGTAGATGCCTGCATAGTTACAATTTAAAAAACAAAGCTATTAGGCTAAAGCCGTTCGACCATTGGCATCTTGCATTGCCGCCCTCACTTTCGGTTTGCCGATACAACAACCCCACCCCCACAATAAAACTATCCCAATACCGCCAGCGGCAACGGCAAGTGGCCTAATTCCTGCTGTTCTTAGGTTAATGTGTGGCTTGCGCTAGCGCGCATAGCCTGCAGCAGCAACACTTGAGTAAATAAATCTCTATTGAGTGTTGGGAAAAATGCCAATTAGCGCACATACTTATAGCAAGCACGCCCTACCAAAGCCCAGAAATGGTCAAGGAGAAATCAATGAGCGCACATAACCTTCGCGGTTTTGACTTGCTCTCCAGTGTTCGTCACAACAAAGGTACTGCCTTTAATCATCAAGAGCGCGAAGCGCTTGGGCTGCGCGGTTTGTTACCGCCCGCTGTTTTTGGCTTGGACGATCACAAGCGCCGAGCGCTGGCCAATATTCGGCGAAAAGACAGCGACATCGAACGCTACGTATTTATGCAGTCGCTTATGGGGCGCAACCAAACGCTGTTCTATCGCTTGGTAATTGACCACATAGAAGAGCTAATGCCCATTATTTACACCCCCACCGTAGGCCAAGCTTGTCGCGAGTTTGCCCATATATTTCGCCAACCGCGCGGCTTTTATATTAGCCCTAGCGATAAAGGCGACATTCGTACAATTCTGAATAACTGGCCCGAAAAAGACATTCGCGTTGTCGTTATCACCGACGGTGAACGCATACTCGGCTTAGGCGATTTAGGTACCAATGGCATGGGCATCCCCATTGGCAAGCTAGCGCTTTACACCGCTTGCGCTGGCATTCCACCGGAGCAATGCCTACCTGTTATGCTGGATGTTGGCACTAATAACCAAGCCCTACGTGAAGACCCACTTTACCTTGGCACACCGATACCGCGCATTCGCGGGGAAGACTACATTCAGTTAGTCGACGAATTCGTTACCGCTATTCAAGATGCTTTCCCCAAGGCTTTAATTCAATTTGAAGACTTCCTAACGCCCAATGCCTACGCATTATTAAATACTTACCGCAATCAAGTGCTGTGTTTTAACGACGACATTCAAGGCACGGCAGCCGTAGCACTTGCCGGCGTATATGCCAGCTGCAAACCAGCCGGCAAGCAATTCAAAGACCTAAAAGTAATGTTTTTAGGCGCAGGCTCTGCCGCTACAGGGATAGCCGACCTATTAAAAGTCGCCTTAATGGCCGAAGGTCTTAGTGAACCCGAAGCCTTGGCCCGACTGTGGTTTGTTGATGTTAGCGGTTTAGTCGTTAAAGGCCGCACCGACTTAATGTCCCACAACCTGCCCTATGCCCACGCACACACGCAAATGCCTTTTATCGAAGCCATAGAAGACATCAAGCCCGATGTGCTAATCGGTGCAACAGGCTGCCCCGGCACGTTCAACCAAAGCGTGATTCGTAAAATGTGCGAACACAATGCACGCCCAGTGATATTTGCCCTATCAAACCCAACCTCTCAAGCAGAATGCACTGCCGAACAAGCTTATGCTTGGAGCAATGGCCACGTCATTTTTGCCAGTGGTAGCCCTTTTGCGCCGGTGGAATATGACGGCAACCGCTACCAACCGGGCCAAGGTAACAATGCTTACATTTTCCCAGGTATTGGCCTAGGCGCTATTGTGGCCGAGGCGAAGTTGATTTCTGACGAAATGTTTTTAGCCGCCGCAAGCACACTAGCCCAATGCGTCACCGAAGAAGAAGTAGCCGCAGGCTCGGTTTACCCCAAGCTAACGCGCATCCGTGAGGTATCGCTAGATATTGCCGTGGCCGTTGCCAAAACAGCCTACGCACAAGCACTCGCTCAGTCCGAGCCACCACTTAACCTGCGAGAAACCATCGCCCAAAGAATGTACGACCCACACTACGAATAATTCGCCACCACTGCGATGCTGCACCGTATTGATGCGCGCTGCAGCAATTGCCCGCAAAACCCTCGATCGATTATGCGCCGAACTACTCAACCGTGGGCGCTTAGGCTATGATGGCCACCCACAAATACACCAATACCTTTGACTGGAACACGACACATCATGGCGGTAGAGATCCCAGGCTACAAAATCATCAAAACCCTGGGCAAAGGCGGCATGGCCACTGTTTATTTGGCAGTGCAGGATATTTTCGAGCGCGAAGTCGCGCTAAAAGTTATGTCGAAAGCGCTCACCGAAGATCCAACTTTTGGTCAGCGCTTTATGCGCGAAGCACAAATTGTTAGCAAACTGATACACCCCAATATTGTCACGGTTTACGATGTCGGGTTATCCAATGGCGCCTACTACCTCTCGATGGAATACATCGACGGCGCGGACCTTAAGCACTCCCGTAAAAGCCTAACCTTTATAGAAAAAATCCAAGCCGTCAAAGACATCGCCAGCGCACTGGATGTTTCTGGCGGCAAAGGCTACGTACACCGCGATATTAAACCCGAAAACATCATGATTGAAAGCGGCACTAATCGCGCCGTATTGATGGATTTTGGCATTGCTCGCGCCAGCGAAGCGGACATCAGCGTAACCCAAGCCGGCACCGCAATTGGCACCCCCCACTACATGAGCCCCGAGCAAGCCAAAGGCAATGATGTAGACCCAAGAGCCGACCTGTACAGTTTGGGCGTTGTTTTGTTTTACCTTGCCGCCGGTTATGTTCCCTTTGAGGGCGACTCGGCGGTGGCCATTGGTATTCGCCACATTACAGAAGCCGTGCCCGAGCTGCCCCACTATGCGCGTGAGATGCAGTGGCTAATTGATAAAGCTATGGCAAAAAGCCCTGACGACCGATTTCAAAGCGGCGCTGAGTTTATCAAAGCGCTAGACGACCTAGATCTAGCCTACATTGCAGAGCAAGTCGCACAATACAATAGTGACGACACCTCTGACTTTGACACCCCCACCATGGTCAGCGAGCAACCGGTTCACCGCTATGGCGATAGCACACCCAGCGATGACGATGGCCCCGAAGATTTTACTCTTTCGTTTAAAACCGAAGAGCCACCCTCACTAAACCTTAAATGGCCTTTATATGTCGCCGGTGGTTGCGTTGCCAGCTTGGCCGCAGTGGGAATTTACCTTGTCGCCAGTTATCAACCGGCGGCCATTGAAGCTACCGCCCCCCAGGTGAAATCACCCAATGCACAAAGCAAAATAGCCCAGCTCGTATTAGGTAAACACCCCAAGCTCAGCAAAGAACAACAAGCCCAGTATGCGCAGCTAACCCATCAGGTCGAACAGGCTCACGAGGCCTACAAAAATTACGCCTCAGAAAAAAACCTACAACAGTTGGTTACAAGTTACCGCGCTATTTTAACGCTTATCCCTAACGACCAAACCGCGCAAGAAACACTCGCATTACTGGCTGACGAAGAAATAGCCAAACTGGAGCCCCAATTCAACAAAGGCGAATTTAAACAAGCCCAGCGCACACTCGCTAGCGTGCTTGAAATATTCCCTGGCCATAGCTCGCCGGCAATGGATAAAGCCCGCGCCCAAATGACACAGCGCAGCAAACTAGAAAAACTACTCGAAGATGGCCACCGCCTATATAAACGTCGCAATTACGTAGAGCCAGAACAAGATAACGCCGCCGCCGCATACCAAGCCGCGTTGGCAATAGCCCCCGAACTAAAACCGGCACACGAAGGCTTAGAACGCATTGCCAAGATGCTAGTAAAGCAAGCCGCTGGCGCCCTGCGTGAAAACAACCTTAAAGGCGCCCGCCATTACACCCATCAAGCGCTAACCATTTTACCCAACTATGTGCCAGCGCTAGAGATGGAGAGCAACCTGCTCAGCTCGGCCTCTATTGAGGAAAAAACCGAAGCTCTAATGATTCAAGCCCAACGCTACGCGAGCAAAGGCAATTATTACGCACCAGCAAACCGCAACGCCTACCAAACTTACACCGCTATACTTGCACTGGATAAACGCAACGGCCTAGCCAAAGAACGACGAGACCTACTGGCCGAACAACTGCAAAATAGCGCGCAGCAGCACATAGACGACGGCAACTACACTAAAGCACTCGCACTTGCCGATAATGCACTGGAAAACTTCCCCAAAACACAGGTTGTTCAAACCGCAGCGGCCAACATTCAAAAAGCTATTGCCCAGCACCAGTACCAACACCAACCTCGTATCGATACGATCCGGGCCTCGGGCTTACCCAAAGTACAAATCGATCGCGAACAGCCGCGCACCATTGCTGTTAACGACAAAATCTTTTTTAAGTTTGACTACCAAAATTTTGAGAACGCCAAGATTGTGCTATCGGCCAAACTCTATCGCGACGACAATAGCGAGCCTCTTGGCTCCAAACATATCTTTGTTAAAGGCCCACAGGGCGAAAACGAATTTGTTTTTGACCTTGCCCGTGGCGGTGCCCAAGCAGGGCGTTACCGCATCGAAATACTAGTGTCCGGTAAAGTGCTCAACCAACTGTACTTCCGCATAAGCTAACCCCTGCCTCCTTCCCCTTAAGTTATAAGCAACACCTAAAACACCACAACTTATAACTTAAGGTGCCTGCAATAGCGCGCTTACACTACCCCATATAACCAATAGTATTTTTAAACTGCCGCTTACGCCCTAATAATCTAACGCTTATCTCTAAAATGAGCCGCCCCTCACAACTCATACTTAAGCATGTGATATTGTTAATATTGAATTAAGAGAAGTACGCTTTTATTCCATTTTGAAATCAGAATGAAGCAGTAGTAATACGCCGATGCGTGAGACAGGAGCCCCAAGTGACAGAAGCCGCCAAAGCAGTCACCAATGTAATCGCCCTAAACCCAATACTCAGCCCGCAAGAGCGAGCCAACTTGGGCAAATTACCATCAGCTTTAACATGCCTAAACCAAAAAACACGCATGGTGCTAGAGGCACTGCTTAATCACTGCTTCGAACAATGCAACGACAGCATTTTTCACGCCGCAGATTGCGCAACCTCAACCGACATACAAAACCAACTATTTGATGCTAACCGCCTGCTGCGCGCGCAACAGCCGCACTTTTGCCAACACTTTCTCGGCGGCATTGATATTGCTTTTAGCCAGCTAGTCGATAACCACAACAAAAGTAACGCGCCAACATCCAACACGGAAGCAACCGATAGCGCAAGCCGCTGGAGCATTAACTTAGAAAAGCTGGAAAACGAAACCATAGCGCAAAACAAAAACCGGCTGGCTAGCATCAGTACACGCATACAAGGTGTACTTACCGCCCATAATATTGAGCAACACAGCAGTAACGACGCGCACCAGACCAACCCGCTACACCCAACGGTATTATCACGTCTGTACAGCACACAAATAACACGCCTACAACTGCCTGCGCCGGCCATGCAATGCATTAGTGATGTTTTTCAAGCATCCCTATTTGACCAGCTACACAACATTTACCAAGCTGTAGATAACCTGCTGGACCAAATTGGCGTAGCCAAAGCCAAAGAATTCGACAAGCACTTTAGTAGCAAGCACATATCACAGCTTAGCCAGCGCCAACCTAAAAATACTGCACCGCTCAACGAAGTGACCGCCAGCATTCTCGATAGCGTACTTGGGGAAAAAAAGCCCGCTAAGCTGGTAACGCGCAAAGAACTCATAACAATTATACAAGTCGCACAGCGCGAGCTTAGCAGCGCCACAGCTCTAGAATCGTCAACTTGCATGACGCAACTTTTACAGCAAACGCAAAAACGCTTAAATATTTCTGGTGAGCTATGCAACCACGACCAAGAATTGATCAAACTTATTGGCGTGATGTTTGAGGTCGTCACCCGCAACGATAATCTAGAACCCATGACCAAGGGTTACATTAACCGCCTACAAGTCACCACCATTAAAGTTGCCCTGCTGGACAAAACGTTTCTTATTAATAACCAGCACCCAGCACGCAGTTTATTAAACGAACTCGTTTTAGCAGGCCTTGGCTGGCAACAAAAACAAGACCCGCACTTAAAGTCCGAAACTATTCGCACCCTAGACCGCATTACGCACAATATTGTCGAAAACTACGGCACCGATATCACCATATTCATAGAGGCGCTCGCGGTTTTACGCAAAACACTTAACAACGAACGCCAGCAATTATCCCTGCTGGGCATTCGCTTACACGGTAGTGCGCAAGGCAAAGCCAAAGCCAAAGAAACCGAACTTATCACCGACACCCTTATTGCCAAAATACTGAATACTGCCAATGCGGCACCGGTTGTACATGCATTTGCCACCAAACTTTGGCGCAACGTAATGCTAGTAACCGCCATGCGCGACAGCATTACCTCGCCTAAATGGCTTGCACATATTCATCTACTCGAAGACATTTGCCATCTAACAACCGCCTGCACTAACACCGCCGATAAAATAGAGCGCAGTAACGCCCTACCTAAAGCTATGCAATACATTCAGCAAGCGCTAACCACTTGTGCACACAACGCATTCGATACCGCCGAAATACTCGAAGAACTGCACCGAACATTGTGCAGCTGCCTAAAAGGCAAGCCTGCGCCCACACATTACCAGCTTAAAAATAGCCACCAAAACGAAGCGCCTGCACCAGGCAGCTTAGAAGTATCACCAAAAACGAATAGAGTACTTAAATCTCAGTACCAAACAACTGCGGCCACCCCAGCAAGCGCTAACACGGCACAACCAAAAACCGAACAAGACACCCCTGCCGATGCTCTATTGCGCGAACAGGTAGCGCAATTCCCCCGCGGCGCACTATTTAACTGGGAAGCGCCCGACAAAGGCACAATCCGCTGCCAATTAGCCGCCATTATCAAGCAAACCAATCGCTATATTTTTATTAACCGCAATGGCATCAAAGTCATCGATATGGCCATAGATGATGTAATAACTGCCATTAAAAGCGAACAACTTATTCCGCTCGAAAATAATAGGGTGTTTGACAAAGCTCTGGAAGAAGTCGTTACCGGCCTACGCCGCAACCAAACAGACTCTATAAGCAACCGCCAATAGAACACATTTACACCACAATGCAGACTTCGCTTGCTGCCACTGCCGAGCACGCCTATAATGGCCTGCTTGATGAACCAAAGGCCAACTAACAGCCTATTGGCAATACTCTTCAAGTAGATGCAAGATCCGCGCATTGAAAGAAACACTTTTCACATCAAGCTGCTTACCTCACTATTTTGTGCAAGCAGCTTGCTACCGAAAAGGGGGCGATTAGGATTCGACGCCGGTAACAAAATCTAAGGTGCATGTCGTGATGGTAGCCAATCACGTTAATCCAAAGCTGCACAATAATTAGTTGCCAACGATGACAACTACGGTGCCCAACTAGCTGCGTAAGTAGCCTGTGAAGCACTACCTAGCGGTTCGCCGCTAGCGGTCTTTAGCAAGGTGCCAGTACCGCGTTAACGACTGTCATATAGAACTGGATAGCTGTGTTGTTTAGATCGTGGCAACATTGCAAAACTTTAAGCGAACTCGCCCACCACGCCCTGCCCGTTGGGTAGTGATTGGGTTAAATTAATTAACGGAAACTAAGCATGTAGAGCCGAAGACGGAGTGCTGACGGACGCGGGTTCAAATCCCGCCGCCTCCACCACCCATAAAAAAACCCCATTCAGTCTTTTTTGAATGGGGTTTTTTTATGGGTGGTGTAAAGCGCTGGCTTGCACCTAATACGTAACGGGTTGACGTGCATGGATGCGCTAATACCGCGGGCGCAGGATGCGCAAGAGCGGTACAAATCAAAACGTCCGGAACATTTTGCACCGCCGAACGGCGCCCGAAGGGTCAGGGCCATGGATGGCCCTGAGTATATTCCCGCCACCGCATCAAGCCTCGCTATAAACTCCCAGCGAAGCAACAGTCTTTTTTGAATGGGTTTTTTTATGGGTGGTGTAAAGCGCTGGTTTGCACCTAATACGTAGCGGGTTCACAAAACGTCCGGAACGTTTTGCACCGCCGAACGGCGCCCGAAGGGTCAGGGCCATGGATGGCCCTGAGTATATTCCCGCCGCCACAATAATGAGATTCGCTCAATATCCGGTCCAGCCGTCTCATGTCTCATATCGGGCGTAATCAATTACCGAAGGAGCATAGCCAATCTAAGCGATGTAGAGCAATTAATTCAGAAATGAAGTTTGAAGTTTACCAAGTTAGCTCAATATAAATTCCCACCAGCAGCCCCAGCAGCCGAGCATAAGATAATCATTTCGCAGGCGCGCAAGCCATCCATGGAATCTCTACACGTGTTCCATACACGCGACGGCCCGCACAATTACCTTGCACCCACTAGTTACCGCATGATTGGCTTTACCCAAAACGGATTTCCCGCCGCCCATCAAAATCTTGCCCCTTGAGCACAACAGTATCTTTGGTTAAGTTGGCGGCGGGAGTTGAATAGATAACCTATATTATTGAATATAAAGATTTTTTCGTAGTCTGTTAAATCAGATACCGAAGGAAAATTGCAGCTTGGATGAGCTTATGCCTTGGCGTTTGAATAAAGCTTAAAAGGTGTGGCTGGCGAGACGTTTACAAAACTCCTTTGTTGGACAATTTGGTAACCACCATGAACGCTCACAACTACGGATCAAATCAAGCTAATTAGGGCCGTTTAGGGGCACAAATATCGATAGCTAATCGCAGGTATTTAATGGACTTGTTCAGTTGCGAAAGGGGGAACTGAACCCGCGTCCCGCCCCACCACCAAATTTTTAAGCCCTAATGAGTCCTTACTGGCCTTTAGGGCTTTTTATTAACCTTCAAACTCAAAAGCTAGCTCAAAGTAAATCACTCTATTGGCAAATGCCCTGTCTTGACCAAAATGACGGTGTCCTCATGAACATAAGGATGATGCTGGCTCATGTGAGGGTTGCGAATCCACGTATGCTTCGGATACATGCCACACTCATCTCTAAATATTCCCGAGAGAACCAGAATTTCTTCTCCACCAAAGTGTCGATGTGGCTGAAACACTTCCCCTGCGGGCCACTTAACCAAGGCGACATGCTCACTTTCAAAACTGTACAGCGACATTACCTCTAGGCTACCTATGCCCTGTTGCCAAGGAAATGTTTTTGTATCGACCCGAACTTGAGTTGAATCCTTCTGATTGAATTGATTCAGTTTTACGAAAATAGTGCAGCCCTCTTTACTAAAAGGGGAGTGAACACTGCCTGGAGGGTTGCGAATATAAGTGCCCGGTCCAAAATCGCCCGTTTCGTCGGAAAACACTCCCTCTAACACATAGATTTCTTCACCCAAGGGATGACCATGCTCTGAAAAACTAGCGCCCGTTTCGTACCTCACAATACTTGTTGTATGCCCAGACTCTTTAGCCTCTCTTTCAAGCGGTTTACGTGATACACCTGAAACTGGGCTTTCAGTCCAGTTCATAGCTGAGGTTTCGATCACCAACCGCTGGGAAAGATCTATGTTTAACATCCAACACCTTCCTTTCTTTTACCCAGCAGAAATACTAGAAAAGGTACAACGTAGGTTATCAAGGCCGGCAAAAGTAGAAAATTCTCCTGACCAAAGATTCCATCGTACTGATTTACTAATATTAATAACGTTCCTACGGTTAGTGCGACTTGCCCTGCTTTCAGGCCATGAACCTTAACCAGCTCTTGAAATATCATCACCCACCCTCCGAGATAGAAATCACTGCAATCGAATGGTTCACAAATGCTAGAGTAACGCTTTGTAAAACCTAAACACCTAAAGTCCAATAGAAATCCTAGCAACCTCTTCTCCTTCAACCCTAGCCGGAACCGAGCAGCACAATAAAACCTCTCCATCGTCCACCCCCTCTGGATGTTCCGTTTCATAAGCGACTTTGCCTGACGTCAGTTTCACTTTGCATGCACCACATTGTCCGCTTCTACAACCAAACTTAGGAGCAAACCCATGCGCTTCTGCAAATTCCAATAAGTTGCCATCTTCTTTTGACCAGGCCTGTTCAACTTTAGAATTGGAAAACTCCACAATAGCTTGATAAGCAACTGGTTGCGATACGACGCTTTTCGTTGCCTCATCAGCATTTCGTTTCAATGACGCCGGGCCAAATGCTTCGGCATGAATACGAGAATCGCTGACACCTAACGAGCGCAATAAATCATAGCTTGCCTGCATAAATCCGGCCGGACCACAAAGATAACAATCGTATTCATCCAGTGGCAATATTGCTTGAAGCAGGTCTTTTGAAATATGACCGACGTGCTGAAAGTCTTTTCCGGGTTTTGAATCTGGACTGATTTCACTCAATGCCCAATAGGCTTGTATCTGATTTTGAGACGCCTCAGCAATCCCATTAAATTCTTCAAAGAATGCCCTTTGTTGATGGCTGCGCGCAGCACCAATGAAGGTGATCGAACGCATTTTTCGCGTTCTAAGCCCCTCACTCAATGCATGTCGTGCCATCGAGATCATCGGCGTAATGCCGACACCACCCGCAAGAAGCAGAGCCGGACGATCACTCTCTGAATTATATTGAAATGCTCCCGTGGGGGCTTTAGCGAGTATCGTATCCCCTACATTTATGTCTGAATGTAAGTAACTGGAAAAAGTCCCTTTAGGGCGCTTACCATCTGGTGAATCTTCGCGCTTTACACTGATTCGATACTGATGATCAGCCGGCGCGCTCGACAAGGTGTAAGTACGTATTTGTTTTTTACCTTCAAGTTCAGCCTTCAGGGTAAGAAATTGCCCAGGGATAAACTTTAGCGCCTGATGCCCAACAGCAGAGAGATAGAAGGATTTGATGACACTGCTTTCCCGAACAATCTTCTCAACTTTATAAGGCCGCCATTCGTTCTTAAGTTTTGCAGCATCTTCCGATGCTTTGGCTTCTTGCCAGCTACCTGTCAAAGACGTGTTAGGAGAAAACGCCTGCAATTTCCATCTGAGCGGAAGTGCATATTTGAGTTTTCGCCCATGATCAAGGTGGAATCTCCATAGCTGCTCTGCACCTTCAAAATACTTTGTCTCAGGCGAATCCCACAAAATCTCTACGGTGCCTGTCAATGTCACAAGGTGACCGTTTTCAAAGTCAAGAAAGAGCAAACCAGCCTTGGCATTTTCAATAAAGTTCCCAAACGTATTATAGTGGTTGTTGCCCATGTAATCTGGAATGGTCAGCGTCTTGTCATCATCCACCCGGACAAAACCTGGCCGACCGCCTCGATGAGAAACATCTGCACCTTCGCTGGCCTCTTCACTACCATTAGCAAGGTAGCTAGCCACAAAAAAAGTATCACTATTCGAGATCAGCGCCTGTACACCCTGATCAAACAACGTGATTTCTTGAACTTCAGGCTTCGGTATTGAATCAGCACCCAGCCATTCCAATTCACGAGTTTGAATATATTGTGGACAGTTACCAAACGCTTGATCTACATTCAGCTCAAACCCTTGTTCCGTTTTACGCTTAATGTGTGCCGCTAATCGGTTCCTCCGCCGTGTTGGCAATTCTATTCCGAGTAAACCGAGTCGAGTCTTAGGCACAATGGCTTCCTGAAGAGGGTCGCCTTCTACAGGTAAGGTATTAATCGATAGCGAGCGTTCATTTTTCGAGTGCATAAACCCAGGTGAATTGAACAAGATGGAAGCCCACGGCCAACCTTCACCATCGGCATGCCCGACAAAGACAAACGGCAACTGATTATAGAACTCTCGATGCTGATCTGGCATAAAGTCTCGAATAACCTTTCGACCAAAACGTTCCATTTTTTCCCTAACGCCCATGCGAGCCTGGATTTTTTGTTCGCCCGAATGAAAGGGTGAAGGTTTAATATCCTGTATTGAGTTTGTCATAAGGTAATCCTCACTACGCAGAACTTAACTGACTATGCACTTAATTGGCTAAGTATATGCACATAATTTTTATTGGGCCGACCATCGGAGACTCCTCCTTGGTCTGACCCTTTTGAATCATTAGGTAAACCGTTTTAGATACGACTTATGTGAAAAGTGGAGCGCCCACCATCACAATACCTATGATGCCGGTAAACCATGCAAGTGTGCGAATCCAAGGCACCCCAAGTGTATAGATCACCGCATGCACAATGCGGCTCACCAGAAAAATCTGAGCACCCAAGGCACTGACGTCATTGTTTAATCCTAACCCGTGCACTGCTAGCATGATGGGCGCAAATATGGCGATGGCTTCAATCAAGTTTCGGATGGCTCGATTCAGCCTATCATTCCAACCGGACCAAGGTGCAATGTCGTGTTGATTGCCTGCAGCAACCGGAAGCCCTAAAAGTATAACGTTGCGCGTACCTTGAATAAGGGTGAGCGCGAGTAGTAGTCCGCCTGCACCAGCAAGCATTTGAATTTCAGTGATCATAGTTTCATCTCCTAATCATTTCGACATTTTGATTGTCTTATCGATTCAGGCCAACGGCCGTTTTTTGCATTGGCACAAAGCCATCAAGCGCTTCAAATCTATTCAACCACGCGACAATATTCGGATAAGGTTCAAGTGACACATCACCTTCCGGTGCATGAGCGGTATACGTATAGTTGGCAACGTCAGCAATAGTCGGCGTACTGCCCACTAACCAATCTTGCTCCAATAGATGAGCTTCAAGCAGCTCAAAAGTATGGTGTGCGATAGCCTTGGCGTTTTCATGATCCAAACCAGCACCAAACACGTTAACCAGTCTTGCGACCGCAGGACCAAAAGCGATCTTTCCTGCCGCTAGAGATAAGAAGCGTTGAACGTCTGCAGCTGCCTTCGCGTCTCGAGGTAACCATTCGTGGTTAGTGTCATACTTACTGGCCAAATAAACCAAGATGGCATTAGAATCTGAAAGCGTTGCTTCACCATCCTCAATTACCGGGACCTGACCAAAGCGATTTTTTTTCAAGAAGTCAGCTTGTTTGTGTGCGCCATTTGCCAAGTCCACATTCACTAACTCGGTCGGTAAACCAAGCAATGACAAGAACACCTCAACGCGATGTGAGTGACCGGAAAGTGGATGACGATATAGTTTGATTGTTGACATGATTTAGCTCCTGAGTGAGTTTGTGATTAAAAAGTTTTTACTTAAGTTTCTGTTGCAAGCGGCTTACTTTACTTAGGCAATCTATTCTGCTGCTCAAGCTTTAAAAGGTCTTCGAACCCTCCTACCGCCAGATCATCAACAAAAATTTGAGGAAAGGTTCGCGCTTGAGTACGTCTACGTAGCTCTTGGAATTTCTCAGGCTGCGCGTAAGTGTCATACTCGCTGTAGTCCAAACCTTTACTTTCAAGAAGACGTTTAGCATGCGTGCAATAGCCGCATCCTGGTCTTGTGTAAATTTCAATTTTGTTCATATATCTGGCCTCCTGTTGTTTCAGCACTCAACTTGGTGCTTACTGCCGATGAAGATCAGTATCCAAAAAATCGACTTTGGGAAAAACCGGCTTGCTGTTGAATGATTGTCAATGATATATTGACAATCATGGATACATTAGATGGATTGAGAACGGTTGTGGCCGTAGTTGAAACCGGCTCTTTTACCGCAGCAAGCGACCGGCTAGGGCTTTCGAAAGCCTTGGTCAGTAAATATGTCGGAGAGGTGGAAAAACAATTGGGGGTGAGGCTATTTAACCGGTCTACCCGTCGATTAGCGCTAACCGAAGCCGGGCAAAATTATTATGAAAACGCACTTCCCCTGATTGATAGCTTTAATGCACTGGTCGATGATGTCACAGGAGAACAGGGATCACCAAGGGGGTTGCTTAGGGTTAGCGCCCCGCAAACCTTTGGCGAAATGAAGCTATCTCCAGTGTTACCCCAATTTCTCGATAAGCATAAAGAGATGCAGGTCGAACTACTTTTGGGTGACAAAGCAATTGATATGCTTGAAGAAGGTATTGATGTCCGTATTCTAATCGGTGGCGTTGATGATTCCAGCATGGTGGCAAGATCCATCAACACCTTTCCCTTGATACTATGCGCGTCACCCACTTATTTAGAATCAAAAAAAGCACCAGATTCTCCAAACGATCTAAAAAATCACACTTGCATCATCGACAGTAATTTCCGTATTGGTAAGAAGTGGCCTTTTGTCACACCTAGCGGCGAAACGGCATCCATTGATGTGATGTCTCGCGCTTCTGCAAATAGCCCAAGAGCCGTGAAGGAAATGACGTTAGCGCATGGAGGCATCGGTATGATTCCTCGATTTATTGTCGAAGAAGAATTGAAGAATGGCACGTTGACTCAAGTATTACCCAATTACAGAACACTTGAATTTGGTCTATTCGCCATCTATCCCCATAGGAAGTACCTATCGAAAAAAGTACGCTGCTTCATTGATTTTTTGATGGATGAATTCGGATAGTAAGCGTTCGGCGATAAACCTAAACTCACACTCTAAATAGGCGATACCTATAAAACAAATTTTGTTCGGCTATGTCAACAGAGTTTCTGCTAGCTTCTGACAAACAGGGTTCCGAAGATCCTGCGTAAGCATAAACCCGCATTAGCTTACTAATTAAATTTATGGACTAATTCAATTCATATTGCGGGAACCAAACCGGTGCCCCATACCACCGCCCACAATCTAATACCACCGAGCACGTTAATGAGAGGCAATTCTCCTCAATTATTGCAGTGCGTTATAAACCAGAAACGCCAATACAAGCGGTATTCGATAACTTGCAAGAAGAGGCCATCATTCTCGTCAGGAATCAAGGGGCAGTTGCCCACGCGGCTAAATCATTAAACTTCGCTATGTTGAGTAAAAGGGGTGGTAAAGCTCACAATGATATTCAATCGAATAGGGTAGAGTTCGAGACTGCAGGCCCACTGCCCCAAAAAATGTAGCTTGCCCATTTTAATAAATAGGCAAGCCTCGCGATAAGGATTCAATGAGCTTTGAAACGTTTATTTAACTTAATCTATGGTTCCGCAGGCTTTACCTAAGATATCGCCCAAATCAACACAAATAGTCATAGAATCCCCCCTAACGGATGCCGACAGTTTTGAGCTGGCTATGACCTTGCCATTTCCGTCTCTTATCGAGCCTGAAACTTTTGCGGTGACGCCTTTTTTCGTGCTGACCGTGAATTTAGATTTGGCGGAAATTTCGGCCACTTTGGTGCGTTCACCGGCAATAATTATATACAACGGAATTTTCACCGAGGAAGACCCCGTTAATGTCAGGTCTTTGCGTGTCGCCTCCCCTTTCAGCTTAATATTAGCCAAGCCAGCAAAATCCGATTTCCCCTCAATGGTGAATTTGTCCGCGCGTAACACTGCGGTTGCATCACTATCAAAACTAATACCCGGAATACCCGTACTGACTCGACCGACGATTTTTAATTCCCACTCATCCCAGTCATCCTCTTTAAGCGGGAAAGTACCGGAGAAGTCGATTTCTCTTGAAGCTGACCCAGACAGCATTTTTGTGCGGTTCTTGGCCGAAAAACTAACGGCATCGGAATCGATTTTAAAATATGCTGAGGCAATGGGAATGCTGCTTGTTTTAATAATACCCAAATCTTTTAGTAACGGTGCTGCAAAACTCACATCGTTATAAAACTCAAAAGACGAATCAGAAATATTATCGGCCGATATTTTTGCAAGTAGCTCGGTTTCTGTGGTTTGACCAAAGCCTAAAATATCGGCAATTTCGTCTGGCAACAGATTCGCAGCACTCAGCGATTTAGAAATACCCGCTACAATCAAACCATCAGAAGATGCCCCAACCGTTGCCTGACCAAGCTTTAAATCAGCATTTAGCAGTGATAATAGTGAATTTTCATCATCGGATAATGCTGTGCTAAACGTTACTGTGCCATTAGCCCCAAAAGCAAAACCAGAAGCATCACCATTAAAGACATCATCCATCGGTGCAGAAACATAAATATCACCGCCAACAGTCACCCCAGGGAACTGCTTTAATGGAATATCACCCCGCAGTAACAAGTTAGCATTGTCAAATGCGCCTAGCACTTCTTTATCGCTATCGGAAATTGTAATATTTTCGAGCAGGCCAACATCGGCCTCGAAGGGGATATTACCCTGGGTAGAAATACCAATCCCTACATTATCAATAGACGAAAAATACTTACTCCCACTTAATTCGCTAGAACCATTAATACGACCGTACAAGAAGGGGTCATTAGGATCCATTGCTAAGGTAATTTTTTGTTGCGGAACAAGGCCTGAATTTAAAGCAATATCGCCAAGCTTCAAAACTGTCTCGTTTTTAAACTTGAAAAAGACATAATCTTTTTCATCTACCAAAGGCACATCTAAATTTGATAAATTTTTACCTTGATCAATCCCAAAATCCAGCTCAACCTCTTGCCCAAAATCTAACTGTTCGCCATCACCATTACCTAACTTAAGGCTCTTAATTCGGGCGGTCCCCCTAAACCTTCCGCTATCATCAAATTTTGCCGTCGCTTGCGTTAACGGAATTCTCCACGACTCACCATTTTTAGCATTCACGTCAATATACAGCGTACCTATGTGGACACCACCAACATCGGTAACAACCCCTCTAAAGACGCCACTAATACCATCACCCAAGGTTAAAGTGTGAATACCATTCGTGTTAGCAGGCGCCACGCCTGCAGGGCAGCCATCAGGGGCTAAGCCACTATCATTCGGACAAAGGTCGATATAATTCGCAATGCCATCCTTATCGCGGTCGGCTCGAGTATTGAGCACATTTACATATAATTCATTCTCGAGTGTAAAGGTGCCTACTTCTGTCGGCATAGTCATCGCGTATTTGATGATCGAATTATTCAGCTCATCAGCAGCGCCTCGGGTATCTATTCGAAGCTGAAGGGGTAAACGCTGCAGACCAGGCTGCATATCTAGCTCACTAAGCGGCGCGCCATCTTGCATTAGCGTCATACTCAGCCCATCGGAATTGGAAACATTGGTGTCACTGACATCCAACGTTTGTATAGCACCGGTTAAATTACGTGCGACTAACTCAACGTCCAAAGTTTGCACTTGGCCAACCGCTGTATCAATAAAAATACCTTCTGATTTAGGCCCAGCCAGCGCAACATACGACGACACAACAGGTGACACAAGCTCCCATTGCGGCACCGGAATATTCATTTCACGTACCGACACGCGACAAATAATGGATCCGCACTCACGGTCTGTCTCTACTTGCTTATACGTGAAAGAAAAAAACTTAGTGGTAGGCGAGCCTGGGATATCAAACGTACCGTTACTAATACTTTTATCTGTATCAAAGGCCGACGCATTTAACAGGTTTAGCTCTGTATTCAACAGGGGGATTCCCAAGCTACGCACTTTTGCTTTTAGCCTGCATGTTGTAATTTGAAACAAAGGCTCATAAGTACAATAGCGAGGTTTCACCAAAGACACCTTAAAACCTAGCGGTATACTTTCTGTGGCGTCGGCAACGAGGTTTTTATCCTCATCAAACTGAAATTGACTATGTTGAAAACCATAAAAATCCAGTGTGTTGTAGCCGGCCATAGTAGGCTCTACCCCAGCGAGTTTTTGCTGTAATCGGAGGTTACCGTGCGCATCGATTGAGCCTTCTAGTTGAGCACTATTAATCGTAGCGCCACCGCGATTAAGTAGCATTTCTCCAGTAATTTCACCCGATACTGGGTCAACAGACGCCATACTATCAACTGAGGTAAAACGGCATGCCTGTACACTGGAATCATAATTACGCAACTGGGCTAAAGTGGGCCGCTTATCAAATAACGAACCTTTTAAAATCTTTTGTATTTGCGCAAGGCGTGTGGCCCCCACCTTTACGCCAATTAAACTACCAACATCATTAAGAAACCCTGTCGGGTCAACCATTTGAGCCGTCGCTTCATCGGCAAAAGCCACTAGCTTTTCGTAATTCTCATAGGTACGGCCTGCAGGACTAAAAATCATTTGGCGCATTAATTTATCGTACTCAGCGACAGCATCCACTAGACGTGGATATGTGACTGGTGTTTGAATCCCTAAAATAACTAGCGGTTTCTGCCGCCTAAAATTAAGTAAATCTATCTCACTCCAAATACTTTCAATTTGATCGCGTTTAGCTTCATAGTCGATTTGCTGCAGCTGCCAACCCACAATAGCGTCAGCATTACATAAAAAAGAATTAACCTCGCCGCGATATCCCCAGTGCAGAACACCATCGGCATCAATAATCAGAGAAATGGGTTGCTTGTTACCTCCAAGATCAGTGTTCGCATAGTATTTTTGGCCATCAGGTAAAGCGCGAATACCCTCTACTGCCCCGTAGGGTGTATTTTTATTCACCTGCGATACAGGTATCCGCCGGCGCGTATCACCCGAATAAGCCAGTGTGTAGTAACCCATATAGGGCGACGTACATGCATCACCACGCTCATCATTCTGGCTTTCTAGCCCCTGAATATCTTGGACCGTATTCACTTGATCCACATTGGAAAGCAGTGGGCAGTTATCGGCAAAGTCAGCAATTAAATCGGAGTCTTTATCCTCAACGTCTAAACGCAAACCGATATAACGACTACTTGCACCCTCTGTTAAAATATCCCCTTCGGGGAAGACGCTACTAATGGATAAAGCCAGAACACCTTGGGTATCAACAGTACCGGAATATGACCAAGCAACCGCTTCCTGCCCTTGCTCTGTCGTTAATTGGCCATCAATAACACCCGCGAAATTTAGCGATTCAACCGCCATAATATCGAGGTCTTGCAGTTGCGACTCTATAAACTGTGTACCGCTTAATACGCAGGGCTCACAATTGATATTGCCATCTTGATAATACAGCGCCAAGTCAATGGTTAGCTCGCCAGCGCGATCAATCACAAAGCTATCGAGTATTAATGCCTGTTCAATATCGGGAGAGGTTTGTGTGTTTTTTTCAAAACTCATTTGTCGTGTTTTGTAAACACCGCTAAATCGTGAATCACAAACATTACCTGCGCCATCGGCATCACTATCGATTTGCAAAACATTGCTGTGCCATGGGCAGTTATCGATTACATCGGGAATAAAATCATCATCGCTATCGATAATATCTGGGCGCTGTGTGAGAAACTCGTAAGGCACTTCTCCACTGCTCGTTTGCAAACGAATGCGTGCAGCACCCTCTTCAGATACATCCGCTTGCAACTGTAAAGTCGATAAGTCTGATGGCAATACGGCATAAATTTCACTCGGCAAATCAACAACCAGCGGGCTAGCACCCATCGAGGTTTCGAAATCAACACGACAACCTTGTTCACACATCGTATTTGTTACGATAAAAGTCGTCTGTAGTAAGCCATTGTCGGTCACTCGAAAAGCTTCAAGTTGGATATTGCTGTCACTATGGGTATTGATTATTTGGCGAGGCGAGGCAAATAAATTTGAGTAAGGAAATGCGCAAGCATCCCCAAAACCCGTTTCATCACGGTTTTGTTGGCTTGGGTTAAATATATCGACACAGTTATCATTTTCGTCTGGGATAGCATCGCCGTCGGCATCATCCAAATTTTGATTCAGACCAATAAAAACCTCTGTGTCTTGCTCCGGCGTAGTGATAACAATATAGACGCCATCATCGGTGAGTACGCCCTCTGCGTAATTACCCACCTCGACGCCATTGGGTGAAACTACCGGCGTTTCGAAGCGGTAATCGTCACTCAGCTCACCCTGAATACAGTGCTGCGGCCATTCATTAGCATTGCTCGGCTGGCTGCTTTGCTCGTCGTCGCCCATCGCCGGAAAGCACCAATGTATAAGGCGGCTCTCACCAATAATGAACGCTTGATCAAAGTGCTGTAATACCTCAGGGGAATCAATAGTGGCAGGCACAACGGATAGCAGCGCGCGGGTTTCGCCAAAGTCGCACGCATCACCTCGCCCATTACCAGCTGTATCTTGCTGGTCGCTATTGGGGATATCCCAGCAGTTATCAATATCGTTGGCTACGCCATCCAAATCCGAATCCACAGGCCCAAAAGAATCAGTATTTACAAAACAAAATTTCCCTTGGCCAGGTGTAGGGTCTCGTCGAAAAGGCGCGCGTTCACAAATAAAATCCATAACGCCTAGGCCTTCATCATCAGGCACATCAATAAATACGTATGTCCCATTAACACCAAACGCCATTTGCGCAGGTAAGCGAATATGGCAGGATTTGGGTGGGTTATCTTCAGCAGCGGTTTGAGGTGAACAAAGCGTAAAGCCCTCCGGCGCCTCGGGTAAGCTGGCATCGCACACATCACCAACACCATCAAGGTTCGCATCAACTTGGTTTCTATTACTAACCGCAGGACAGTTATCAACTGCATCAGCCACTTCATCACCATCGCTATCAGCAATGCTTACAGCACTTAATGCATTCTCAGGAACACTAATGGATGAACTGACGGATGAGGACATTTGGCTAGAGCTAACAGCAACAGACTGCGAATTCGCAGCTGCCCTTGAAGAAAGCGGCGGCTTGTCTTCGCTTCCGCCACCACTTCCACAAGCCGAAATTAAAAAAACAACGACCAACATCCACACGTATTGAGTTCGACCAAATTTCATCGATTAGAGCCTTTTAAGTACCTTATTAATTGTGGCGCCATTATTCATTAATTACGTTTTATCGTATACCCCCATATAAAGTGGGTGGATACTATGCAAGCACCCGCAATGCCAGATAATGCATACTTAAAAGCGCGATATTTTATCTATAGGGATTGGTTAATGGATAAAGCCGAACAAGCTAAAAAGATAAAATGCTGTGGATAAAACGATTCCCCACATTAACTACCGAATAAAATTTAAACCACAGGTCGTAACTCACCCAATTTACGACGCACAACCAAGGTAGTTAATCCAAATAAAGAAGTTCCCCAAAAGCCTGACGCTTATCGATGAATTATAAAAAATAATGAACGAACTCTGCGCATTGCCGACGGTGCCCGAACTTGCATTAACGGAGCGTCGAAAGCATGCACAAACCATTAATACCGTACCACTGGAAAAAGCGATCGGCGCAGCCGCTTGGCAAGGTGCCAAAGAGCATCTGAAGAAACGCTATTGAAGAAAAACTACCGACTGTGAAAGGATAATGAACACTGCGTGCTTCAAAGCAACGCAGCATCCATTCATGTAAAACTGCAGATTATATTTTGGCGGGTACGCCCCCTAACCGAGGGACGTTTAAATTAAAGCAATAAAGCCATTACGCAAGAATTTGGGTGGCTACTGTGCCGCCACCATGCGGCCAGATTTTATGCGTATTTTTATTGGTGCCCATATATTGCTCTAGGCCCATACCTACGGTTACAGCATCAATCATATGCCGATTATCGCCACCCTTTGTTGCCGAATAGTTTTTAAAGCCAGGCATTCTCGAGGCAACAAGGTTAGGCCCATTGGCGCCGCTGTGGGATCTTCCATCTCCCATATCGGTAACAAAATATACAACCGTATTGTCAATCATTTTGGTACCCGGTACGGCAGGATCATCTCTATCCATTAAGCCCCGAATTAAATAGGCAAAACGCGCATTCAAATAACGATTTAATTCAACATAATTTGGAAACGAAGCCGCATGGCAAGAATTGTGGTAATTGTTTCTAAAATTCGTGCCAACGGGGTTCCAATCGCCCTGATCATTCCCCAATTGCAGCGTCATAACATTGGTTAAACCGCAAGCAAACGCATTGATGATGTTGTCCATTTGCAACTCGGTCTGGTGGCCGAAGGCGGCGCGAGTATCCGTGCCATAACCATTCGCATTCCAGGAGGGCGACTTACAAGCCTCTTGCATATCGGGCTGAGGCTCAGAAGTTGCAATAATGCGTTTCTCTAACTTATCTAAGGAATCCACATGGCTCTCTAGCATTTCCCGCTCAAATTGGCCGAGCTTAGTCTGTAAACGCTTTAAGGCCTCGCGATTTACATCAAGAATACTCTGCTTTTTAGCTAGTACATTGTTTACGTTATTAACGGGAATATTGCCGCCAAATAATGCGGAATAGGCATTGCTAGGATTAATTTGGGGCGGAATGCGACGGCCACCTTTTCGGCCCATCACCTCGTTACAGCAACTGCGAATCGCATGAACACCCAACTGATAGCTTTGATACGGCGTAGTTGTACCAATAACGCTCGCAATTTGTTGGTCAACCGTGTCCGCTGTCCAATCACTGCCTCCTCTCAAAGAGCCAAGCGCTTTATGGATATTGCCATGGCCACCGCGAACAATGTCAACTTCTCGGAAGTTACAGACTTCCTTGACACCCTCTAGGCTTCTCGTGGCATCGTTCATTTGAGTACCATTCGGCAACCAAGCACCATTTGGCGAACCGTTACCGGCCCACACCGCACAAAAACGTTTTACACCACCTTGCGCATGAGCAAAACGGTTAGCCAGCATACCTGACGCAAGTATTGAGCCGCTCAATGCGGATGCAGAAAATCCGGCTTTTGAAACCATCGACAGGAAGTCTCGGCGCGTCTTATTCACTATTCTATTTGTATCTTTCATACTCTACACCTTTAAATGGGTACCCATTTGGGGGGCAACGGGGGTGATATTTAAGCGATTAAGCGGGCTACTTGCGGAACCTAATCAGTTCCAACGTACCCAGCCGTTCAAACATCGCCCGCGGGCTCTCGTTAGAGTCATCTAATGCAGCTTGCATGGTATTAGCTGCACACGCGTAGTCCTCTGCTTGCTTGTCACTCAGTGACTCTGGCTGATTAAGGTCGAAGTCATCGTGGGATGCCGGCAAGCCCGTAACAAATCGGAAGCCTTTTCTGATCAAGCAGCTTTTAATGGCTTGGGTCGATGACAGCTTCATCGCAAGGTCTCGTGTACCCACAAAGTCAATTTGAGAATTCTCGGTAATCGACTCAACACCGTACAAAGTACCTGCCAACGCGACCTCGACTTCTTCGCCACCCTCCAAAGTTTCTATCACCGAGCCGCCTCCGGCAGGAGGTCGAATACGCCCTACTGAGTCAAAATCTTCAAGACCAAACAGAGGGTTAATAATGCGCTTATGGCAGCCATCACACGCAGCGTCTTGGGTGTACAACTCAAAGAATGTGCGGCTGTTAATAGCGCCATATGTCTGTTGATGCGCCTCAACAAGCTTCTGCGCTGCATCGCGATCGGCCACTAACTCTGCATTCGGCGCCGCAATATGCTGGCAAAGCATAAGCTCTCGAATATCAACAGCCCGAAGAATAGGCGCCGTACGGTTATCGTGTGCATTGAGGGACATAAACGCCCCAGAGGTCAAAATACCGCCGCGACCATCAATATAGGTTTTAGCGAAATTGTCATCTAGGCCACCTTGCGCACCATAGAAGTCACCTAAAGTTCTGTTAACGAAGGTATAGTCTGCGCTGTAAAACTCGCTAAACGGTACAGCATCATCGTAAAAAACATGTCGGAAAAGCGCTCGAACCTCCTCAGCCATCGCTGACCTCACCGCCGGCGTAAACTCAGCAACCGTTCCACGCTGCAGCTCAGCTACCCCATCAGTTTGCATCCACGCGCCAACAAAGTTACTAAAGTGCTCGCGGCCACGCGCACTATTCACCAAACGCTCTACCTGCGCCGCAATTTGCTCTGAAGTCGTAAGGGCATCATTGCGAGCGGCCTGCAATAAGGTTAAGTCCGGCAAACTGCCCGTAAACATAAATGAGAGTGCAGAAGCGAATTCGTAAGGAGGCAATACATAAGCATCTGCGTCTGCATCAGCCAATGGTGCAACCTCGGTTGACTGCGATGGCTCTTGCACCTCACCCGATGAAAAATCACCGCCTACAAGGCGAAACGCATCGATTTTTGTACCGTCTTCTCTTCGCTGAATTTTTAGCGTATAAACTTGGCCCGCGGTCAGTCCACTCCAAGAAGCAACCGCAATCTCTTCATAGCCGTTCGTCCTAACGTTATTCTGGGCCGTCCATGCATTATCTCGGCCCTCGAGCTTATAGTGAAAGCTATCGTCTGTACCGTTGGGCATATTCACCGTAGCAAACAGGCTCAAGTCCGGCGAAGTGGCAACTACCTGATAGAAAAGCTGCCCCTGTGCATTATCCGTGGCTTGAGTATTCTCACCACCCTGCCCTGGCCATACAACAACTGTTCGGCCGCCTTCAATTTGTGTTTCAAAAGGCGATGCTGGCGATGCAGGGTCATAGCTTTCTGCTTCTACTGTAGCACTCGCAATAGAGCCTTGATTGTCGTAATAGCCCTTTTCAATAGCCTCTTGAATACTAATGCCCGTTTCATCTCTATACAGAAATTGCGGCGAGGTTAGCAGTGCTGTTAAAGCAGCCTCCATACCCACAGTGGTACCGAAACTTGTAAAGAGTTTGCGATATTCTTCGCTTTCGGTAGCGGTTAACGGGCGCCGAAAAGCGCGATAGGCCGTTTCATTAATAAACTTAGTGGCGCATGTGGCGGCATTATTACAAGTAAATGGTTTTCCGTTCTCAGCCGCCCAAGATGCAATCTTTTCGGCATTATCCAGATGCGCTTCGGCAAGGCGGTCACTGACCGCTTGGGCGGCAGTACTCACAAACCCGCCTAAGTAGCTATCGTAGTTTGCCAACTTATCGCCAAACTCGTCAGTAAGACCAAGCAGGTCTTCAATTGAGTTTTGGTATTCTCGGCTGGTTAATAGCCGGATCGTACGCTGCCCGTACATCAGCTCACTCTCACTAGAACAGGCAAACGGCTTGGATTGTTCAGGCTCGGCAAAGGTTTCCATATAGGCTGCAACATCGGCCGCACATTGCGCGTTACAAGCGGTGGCATCCACCGGAGGCATTTCTGCTGCAATATAAGATGCCAAGCTATCGTAGGATTTACCGGTATTTGATATGCCACCGCCATCGGCGTTAAAGCGTATAGCGGTACCAATAGCCACATTAACGCGGCCATCTGAGCCAATAGTATTTAGGTTACCGTGGCATAGGGCGCAATGCATTTCCCATTCATCAGCGCCGCTGGCCGCCTCTCCAATCAAGCCTTCAACCCCAGTAGAAGGGTTCGAATCGCTTGAGGCAGAGCTATTTGAAGTTATGTCACTTGAACTTGAGCTAGGGCTATTCGAGGTCGAATCACTTGAGTTTGAGCCACCCAATGAGCTAGAAGCCTGGGGGATGCTAGATGAGCTGGTCTCCTCGAGTTCCCCGGTGCATGCTGTCAAAAAGGTGGCGCAGGCAAGCGCCGCAAGTGAAGGGAGTTTAACAAAAGGAATTACGCCGTAAGACCATCGTAGTTTCTTATTGGCGATATTTAGCCTGCCCGCAGATTTAGAGATCACGCTGCCACTCCTAGTTAACATTTTGCTGCACAAATTAAATGGTATGAGTCGTAGAACTTTGTCATCGCTAAATAACTCGCGCAGCAGCTAAAATAGCGCCACTTTGCTCACTAAAAACCTTTAGCCCAACCTTTTCAACTCGATTATTTTATTGCTTTAAATTTTTTCTTTCGAAAGGCTCACACATACTAACGATCTAATAAAATAAAGACCCCATGGTGCCAATGAAGAAATTATGCATTCAAACTACAGTCAACGCGTGTTTTTCACTAGCCGGAAAGTGCTGCCATGTCACATTTTTAAAAAGATATCGAAACAATTTTAGGCTCGCGCAGAAAATTAATTTTCAGAAAATATTAAAGTGCCCACAATTTTACAAAAACACCCTGAATAATAATTCGCAAGTAAACATTGGAAGCTTGAACCACCTTCTCCTACTTTAACTATCCGATTTTACAAGGTTTTTATTGCCCCCTACTTTCCCGCACATCCCCCAAAAAAGCGTGAAAATCGGCGTGTATTGTAAGCTACACAGCAATACTTCACACTACAATAACGCTACCCGCGCAGAGACCTTTAGGCCATTACTGGCTAGCATTTCAACAAATTTATTTCAGCCACCAATCTTTGCACAAATTAAATGACAGCTAAAAATTAGCGTGTATTTTTATCAAGCTAAAACTTGTAACTTTTAAATTAAAAATTATTATATAGATAACCGCACCGTTGAATTAACAGCTTTCAAGTTTAAATAATGGGCATCTCTAAAAATAGTATTTTTTATGAGAGCAAGGGCAGAAGTTGCTCCCGGCAACTTTCTGCATTTCCTCCGTCCGTGGCAATGTCATTAACTTAAGGGCACCTCTAAAAATAGTAATTTTTTGTGAGAGCAATGAAGCACCGCCCGGACGACTGAATGGATTCAGGAGCTAGAGCGACGCAGGAAGCCAAAGCCGAGAGCCGCAGTTTACGTGGTGTAAATCATTCAGCGCATCCATGCGCTTCACCCTGCGGGCAGCAAGTTGTGCAAATTGATCCTCTAATTTGTGAGGATTTGTTGAAGCCCTCTTTGGCTTCGATCCTACGGATTGCCCGGCGGCAACCCAAAACGCACCTGGCGTTTTGGTCTAGGACGGAGCTAATGCCCATGGATGGACTGAATACTTTTGCATCGGCGCCCGAAGCACCTTATTAGACATTGCACCGCCACAAGGAAGTGGTTAATTAGAATAACGAAGCGAGCAGTTATCGAGAGGCACAATGTCGAGGAGCGAAAAGCTGAAAGCCGCTATCGCGGAAAAAGTGCATTTTTAGAGATGCCCCTATTGGGATAACTCCTGATCAAGCCACCTTAGCAGTAGTTATCCAGAACATTCACCAGCAATCAGCCCCGATGTGGCCGCCCTATATCAACCTCTCCAATACCCTCCTTCGTGTTTTTCTAGCGCTGAACAAACCTTTTCACTGCGTCGCAAAATCAACACATGAACAAACCTCATAAGTGCATGAAATATAATCGATTTTATTCATGCATAGGCGAGTATAAATTGCGCCAATAGCAACGCAACAGTTCAATCTGTTGGTACAAAATAGGAAGAGGTCGCCATGAGTAACGATTTTACATACATAATTACAAGCACCCCCTTTGATGAAAACTATCAACCCGCAGATAGCACGCGCATTACAACGAACTTCGCCAATCTAGCCCGAGGCGAAAGCAGCCGAGAGAACCTGCGCAACACCCTGCGCATGGTAGATGGTCGATTTAATGGTTTGGCCAACTGGGACAATCCAAAAGCTGACCGCTATTCGTTGGAATTACAAATCATATCTGTGGATATCGATATTAAGGGGAATGGCGAGCGCTTTCCATGTATTGAAATCCTGAAAACCAACATTATCGATCACAAAACCGGCAAACGTATCGAAGGTATTGCCGGTAACAATTTTTCGTCTTACGTGCGCGATTACGATTTCAGCGTGTTATTGCTAGATCATAATAAAGGCCAATCGAGCTTTAGCTTTCCGGATAACTTTGGTGATTTACATGGCAAGCTGTTTAAAGATTTTCTAAATTCAGACACTTACAAAGCTAACTTCAGAAAACCACCGGTTATTTGCCTAAGCGTTTCAAACAATAAAATTTATCATCGAACCGGAAACCAACACCCTGTACTGGGTGTTGAGTACCAGCCAAATGAGTCGTCATTAACAGAACAATATTTCAAGAAGATGGGCTTTGAAGTGCGCTACTTTATGCCGCCCAATAGTGTTGCACCATTGGCATTCTATTTTTTTGGCGATTTACTTAGTGACTACACCAACATTGAACTGATTAGCACGATCAGCACAATGGAGACTTTCCAAAAAATCTATCGGCCCGAAATCTACAATGCCAATGCCATCGCCGGCAACCATTATCAGCCGAATCTAAAACACCCAGATCATTCGCTAACTCAGGTGGTTTATGATCGCGAAGAGCGCAGCCAGCTAGCCATTAAACAAGGAAAATTTGCTGAAGAACATTTCATCAAACCCTATCAATCTGTACTTGACCAATGGTCTCGAAACTACGCTTAAGGGCTATAGGAAAGTGAATATGAAAACCTTGTTACCCACATCAACAGCCGGAAGTTTACCTAAACCATCGTGGCTAGCGGAACCTGAAAAACTGTGGTCACCGTGGAAATTAGAAAATCAAGCACTGATTGAAGGCAAACAAGATGCTTTAAGAGTGGCTTTGCAAGAACAAAAAAAGGCGGGTATCGATATTGTGAGCGACGGCGAGCAAACCCGCCAGCATTTTGTAACCACGTTTATTGAGCACTTAGAGGGCGTGGATTTTGAAAAGCGAAAAACGGTAAAAATCCGTGATCGCTATGACGTCAGCGTACCCAGTGTTGTTGGTACTGTAAGCCGCCCAAACGCTATCTTTGTTAATGATGCAAAGTTTCTACGCGCGCAAACCGACAAACCCATTAAGTGGGCCTTACCCGGCCCCATGACCATGGTAGATACCCTCTACGACGATCACTATAAAAGCCGTAAAGATCTAGCGTGGGAATTCGCCAAAATTCTAAATCAAGAAGCAAAAGAATTAGAATCCGCTGGCGTGGATATTATTCAATTTGACGAACCAGCATTTAATGTGTTTTTTGACGAAGTCAATTCATGGGGTATCGCCTGTTTAGAAAAAGCCATTGAAGGGCTTAAGTGCGAAACTGTCGTTCATATTTGTTATGGCTATGGGATAAAAGCCAATACCGATTGGAAAGAAAGCCTCGGTTCCGAATGGCGGCAGTACGAAGAAGTGTTTCCAAATTTACAACATTCCAACATCGATATTATTTCACTTGAATGCCATAATTCCAGCGTGCCCATTGAATTGCTTGAACTGGTGCGAGGTAAAAAAATTATGGTAGGCGCCATTGATGTGGCCAGCAATACCATAGAAACCCCAGAAGAAGTGGCAGCAACCTTAAGAAAAGCCCTTAAATATGTGGATGCAGACAAACTATACCCTTCTACCAACTGCGGCATGGCACCTTTATCCCGCGAAGTAGCAAGGGGCAAGCTCAATGCACTGCAGGCTGGCGCCGAAATTGTGAGAAAAGAATTGACAACATAAAACAATCGGCCTGCCAATATCGCACAATCAATCCACTACATGACTAAGAATCATCAGTGCTGCGCCTAAGCCATCGCCAGATTTATTTATAAAAGTATATTGCCATGAGCATCATTGAATTTTTAAGCAACCATTTTTCCACTTTTTTATCGCTGGTTGCGACCGGTATGTTTGCCGGCGTATTAGCCGGCTTACTGGGTGTAGGCGGCGGCATTGTTATTGTCCCCATTTTGTTTTTCTTATTTCAGGGTTTTGGCGTTTCACCCGAATCAGCAATGTTAATTGCCACGGGCACATCGCTAGCTACCATTATCCCAACATCTATTAGCTCTATTTTTTCACACAATAAAAAAGGCAATGTGGATTTTGATCTGCTAAAACGTTGGGGAATATTTATTCTTACAGGGGCTATCGCAGGAAGCTGGCTTGTAACTCGAGTGGACGGCACCTGGCTAACGGTATTATTTGCCTTAATTGCAATGTTATCTGCATTAAATATGCTATTTAAAACGGGGAAGTCTGCATTATTCCAGCAACTACCAGGAAGCATCGGGCAAACCACCATGAGCACATCGATTGGCTTTTTCAGCGCTATGGTAGGCATTGGAGGTGGCACAATTTCCGTTCCCTTACTTACACTCTGCAACTACCCTACCCACAAAGCCGTTGGCACAGCAGCCGCAATAGGATTAATCATTTCACTACCCGGCGCCCTAACGATGCTAGCTTTAGGAACAACGCCTGCTGATGCACCAGCCGGGACATATGGACTGATAAACTTTATTGGCTTTATTTGTATTGTGCCGCTCACCGTTTTGTTTGCGCCGGTTGGCGCCCACATTGCCACCAAGTTGGATGCCAATAAATTGAAAAAAGTGTTCTCGGTTGTATTGCTTATCACAGGCCTACGCATGCTAGCGCAAACCATGCTCTAGGCGGTTTTAAACACACTAATCGTGCTGTGGTTAAACGGTGCAATACCATAGCTGATTTATTAGCCTACCAATGAATTCCAAGGCTCGTACACCAGCATAAACCTTCGCCAGCCTACAACACCCTTGCCAGCACAACACAACACCCTCGACAGTGTACTTGTGCTTAAACTATGTCCAATATGCCCTTAACAGCAAATGTCATATACCATAGGCCCCCAAAACATAATCACTACTTCATGGCGGCTATTAGCACGCTTAAAAACTATTTACCAAATGACACACCCAATGACGCATTTTTACACTTTTTACCAATACAGCCTTTTAGTCACCATCGCACTTGCCATTGGTGCGTGTAGCACAGTCAAAAAAACACCCCAACAACCAAAAGCCATACACCTAGAACAATCGTCGTTCCAGGCGCTGCCAAGCTGGGGCGAATCAAATCAACAAGGCGCACTAAACGCCTTTAAAAAATCGTGCCGTAAAAACTTATTGAGAAAAAGCATTACCTCGAGTGAAACCCAGCCAATGGTGCCCTTAGTCGACCTTCACTATGCGTGTAAACAAGCGGCTACTTGGCAGGGCAAGGCGCGGGAATTCTTTGAGATATACTTTGAGGTATTTGAAGCAAGCTTTAATGGTGTGCGCGATAGTTTTTATACGGGCTATTACGAACCCGAATTAAACGCATCCGTCACGCAAAAAGCCGGTTTTAATACGCCTATTTACGCCCTACCCGAGGATCTCATCACCGTTAATTTAGGCAGCTTTGATAAAGGCTGGCAAGGCAAAAAACTTTGGGGCCGTATTGAGGGGCAACAGCTTAAGCCCTACTGGACCCGCGAAGAAATTCACCGGCACAGTATTCCCGCCCAACCTATCGCATGGGCAGATAGCGTGGATGTGTTTTTTTTGCATATTCAAGGCTCTGGCTTACTCGCATTAGATAACGGCGAAAAAATGCGTGTCGGCTTCGCCGGCCGCAATGGCCAACCCTATACCGCCATTGGTAAACCGTTAATTGAGCAAGGCGAAATAGACGCGGCCACTGTATCCATGCAAAGCATTCGCGCATGGCTGGCGCAACACCCCGAGCGCGCCCAAAGCATCATGAACCTTAATCAATCGTATATATTTTTTAGGCCACTTAATAACAGCCTTAATAACGATAAAGACTCTGGCCCTGTCGGTGCCCACGGTGTGCCCCTTACCGCAGAACACTCCATCGCCGTCGACCCAGCCTATTGGCATTACGGCTTACCGCTATACATTAGTGCCGAACACCCCAGCGAAGGCGCCCAACTTAATAAATTGCTTATCACCCAAGACACCGGCAGCGCCATCAAAGGCCCACTGCGTGGCGATGTGTTTTGGGGCAGTGGTGACTATGCCGCTGAGGTTGCCGGCAAAATGAAATCGTCAGGGGTGACATGGGTTTTGCTCCCTAAAAAGGGCGTGGAGTAATAAACCGCAGTGATCCAGAGGTACGAGCTTAAGCCCCCTTTTTAGGAGGGGCGCTTGAGCCAAAAACCAAACAAACTATGGCCGAAAAAAATTTAGCCTTCAATTTTTTCTAGCTGAACATAACTTAAAAACTCTTTCACGCCATCCATTAAGGCATCGAAGAGTGCCTGGGGGAGTGGTTCGCCAATGGGTACGTAGCCGCCAAAAGAGCAGTTGAAAGTCAATATATGACGATGATCAATGGGTAAACTGAAAATATATCTTGGATCAGACCGTTTGTGAGTTGCGTTTTCACGTAAGAATTTTTTATCCTCAACTGTTACCCAACAAAAATCCGGGCCTAACATTTCACCATCGTTTTCTTCGTCGAATATATGTTGTACCGCTTGCTCTAACTCATTGCAGTTTCTTACATCTGTAACGCTAGGGATATTTTGAATACGCGCAATAGCAATGCTAACGTAAATACCACCACTATAACCGCCACCTTTCTGAAGAACATCAAAGCCGCTATCGCCAAGCGCCAAATATAAAAACGGTTTTTCTTTGGATTGAAAGCCATATAAATACTGATAAAACAGCTCGTCACTATTAAGATCAACCTCGTAGCCCACATAGTCTTCCGGAGCCAAATCTCGTTGTTCTGCTACGTCCAGCCGAAAACTTAAATGTGATTCAGGTAGTTTAAAGCTATTAATAGGCTGTTTAGCAAAAGCAGGCCATTGCAGGGTTATTTTTTTAACATCTAAAGCTGTACTCATTAGCTCCACCCTTGCGCTGCGCCAAGTAATTGTTTTTTAACGGCCTCTTCAAAGGATTCGATTTTTTTAAGCAAGTTATTATTGGTCGCCAACTGAGTAATGCCGACTTTATTATCTATAGATTTTTGGCTTTTAATAACCGCTAAACCGTGTTGTTGCGTAAATTGTTGGCGCACCACAGCGGCAGCATCCAAGCTATTGGCTTTAATCATCTCGGGGGTTAGGGTAATGCCCACTTTTTGCAGAGCAAATTTAAGGGTCGCCATAGATTCCCGAGGGTTGGCAAACAAAAAAGCATTTTTAGTTAATGCCGTTACACCCGTTGCCGGCAAAAGCTTTAGGGCTTGCAGTAGCACCTTGGCGCCATCTTCTAGCACATACCATGTGACAGGGTCTTTTGCCCAAGTAAGATCTACTTCAGCTTGACGTATCACATTCGCCAAGTTTTGCGCTAGCGCAGATGTAGGCATGCGTTTTTGCGTTGGTGTTAACCAAGTGCCCTCACTATCGACCCGACTACCGGGGGTAAAAAATAAATCGTATTTGCCATCATAACGTGTGTTCTTAGCTAAGAATTTACCGCATTCGCTGGCAGTTTTCGGACTTTCTGCTTCGCCAGAGGGCCCGGCGGTACCAGCAGAAATAACTCCATAGAATGTACTCAATTTGAAACCCGGCGCTTTTACAGCATTCCAAATATTCCTTTGTGGTACGACATTGTATAAACCCGCCGCATCCGCATTAACATGCCTAGCCTTAAGCCTTAAATCAGTCACATAAACCCCACCTTCACGGCCTTGGCCGCCTTGCAATACGGTGTAGGCAACTTCCACCCCATCAACACTGGTGCGGTGGGCAAAGGCGCTTTGCTGGTTGCTAGATGAACTAAAGCCACCGGCCAGGGCACGCAGCGCTTTTATGGCGTGGCTTAAGCGCATGGGGGTTACTGCTTTGCTGTGGGTTAGCTCTATATAACGGGGGATTAAGGCGGTATCGATAAACACCTTACGACCATTGCCTTTGGTTTTATCGAACGGAACAAAGTGGGCATTTTGGGTAAAAATTTTATTAATAGACATCGAGCCTCCTTGTGGCGATATGCTGTCTCCATTTAAGCCGCAATAATACCCTATGCTATCGATACGGAGAAGCTTAAGCACCGACAGCCAACCGACCCAAAACGACCAACTAATCCCAGCCCAGCTTCAAGCCTTTATGCGTCAGAAGCTCATAGGGGGCACACTGTTTTAGCACCATCAAACCCAGCCCCTCAAAAAACGCAAAAGGACACTACCGTATCCAAAAGCGCCATAAATAGACTAAAATAGATACAACTGTATCCATTGGAACGCGGTATGCCCAGCCTACAATTACTTTCCGAAGGCGATGTTCAACTTGCACTCGCCAGCCACCTTCGCCAACGACGTGAGCAACAAAAGCTCTCGCGCGAAGCGCTAGCGCAACGCAGTACAGTGCCTGCCGCAACGCTCAAAAAGTTTGAATTGACAGGCCAAATTTCACTGCGCCAACTACTGCTATTATGGCAAAGCCTCGACGACCTCAATCGCCTTTATGCACTCACACAATACAACCCAGCGCCCAGCTCGATCGACGAGGTGCTAAAAGATGCCCCATAAGCCCACGCCTAAACTCGACGCATAGTTCATCACTTCAGAAATACACGAAATGCAAAAGGCGTTAACGAATTAGAGCGAAGCCTTAATTTTTGGTACTGGGAGGCTTGATCATTATCTCGCCGCGCCAATATTAATCACGCTGCGGCCGCTACAAGTTCATCCCTGAAAGCTGCACGTGGGCATCCTGCCCACATAGCCCGCTACGAGCTCAATACTGGCGCGCTGGCTGGTTTTAGCTTTTACAGTTCACACACTGCACGATGCTGAACCAAATATGCTTACGAAGGTAAAAACGTATTAGGTAAATGTATGGACTGCCCTTCTTTTTTTATAAACACCGCGTGTACGGCTGGCTCGGCGCCCTGCGCTTTTAAGTTGTTACTCAATACAATGCGATAGTCTTCATCCACTGATGCGTAAACCTGTTCGATGAGGCTTAACTGCAGCACTTACTGTATTTCCAGATCATTAAATACAACCGTATGGTCATTTGATCTGCTCCAACCAACCCCTAAGACCAAGTTTAAAGACGACAAGTACTTAGCATTATCATCCACCCCATCAAACTCCAATTCGATTGGAATATGTTTAGCCGATGGCGGAATATTAACCTTTACACTCAGTGAGTTCGATACCCCTAAATTGTATAGCTTCACCCGACTCACTGTAACTACATCCAATGTTTCCGTCTGAATAGCGGACTTTGACCGATAAATTTTAAAGTGCTCCCTCTCTTCCTCTGCCAAGTTACTAAGTAACAGTTTCACTCGCACTTTACCGTAAGCAAGCCGCTCCACATTAAAGACTTCAAGACCAAAACCATTTTGCCTAGACTCTCGATTGACTTCGCCATACATATAGCGCTGCTCTAAACCCATAAGTTCCTTTTTAACAATATCCAACTCCCCTTTTATAGGGTTGACAACCTGCAGAAAACCGATCAATGCCGTAGCTACTACACCAGTAACTGCGCCAACAACAGATGCAACGACTTGAGATTTCATATCACTCACAAATACCCTCCATAAAAAAGCGGCTTCCTATCGCACGCAACCTTTGCTTTTTTTCTGACCCAAAAACTTATTGCGATCTTCGCACAACGTGAATAGCTATTTTAAAAAAATACCAGTAACTACCGCTAGCTCAAACCAAAACTAAGACATTCTCAAAACTATAACCAACTAGCTTCCTACTCGCAGGCTATCATTTAATGACTGTTTGAACTACCAAGTCAAAAGGCTCGAGCATGCTGATTTACATTGAGCCGAATGGCGATGAATACCGAAGCAGCTTTGAGTGGAGTCTTTACCGAGATAAAGAAGTGCCAGTGTGTGGACTGGAATTTTCTCCGATCACAGCATGAGTGCATAACAATTCAGGGGCCGGGATTTGCGCAGGTGACCATTAAGTGTAATTAGCTACGGCAACGACTTTATTGCCCCACTAACCCAACAACTTACGACCGGCTGGCGTTAAGCGATAACGTTGCGAGCGGCTCCTAGGCTTTTCTGGTGCAGTCATTTCAATGAGATCAAGACTTACGGCAGGCTTAAGATAGCGCTCCCTGAACGATTTACGATCACTCAAATTGAGACGAGATTGCAACTCTTCACGCAATAGAGGCTCTTGCTTGGCCAACTCGCCGATAAGTGCCCTAACTTGGGGGCGTAGAGCCTTCACTTTCCGCAAGCGATTCAAACACAACCTGCAACATAAACTCAATAAAAGGCGCACAATCCGTGGTCTTAGTGCTGGCGTTAATAGCTTGGTAGTACTCGCTTTGATGTGTAAAAACCAAACTATCAACAGGTAGCTGTGCGAGTAATGGCTGCCACTGGCTTAAAATCAAAGCTTGCCAAAACCGCCCCATTCTTCCGTTACCGTCAGAAAATGGGTGGATAAATTCAAACTCATAATGGAACACACAACTGGTAATTAACGGGTGCTGTTCGGTAGATTCTAACCAAGTCAATAACTCCGCCATTAAGCGCTGCACTTGGCTTGCGGGCGGAGCCATATGCACCACAATATCGCCACTCACTACGCCGACATTACCGCTGCGGTAGCGCCCAGCATCGTCAATTAAACCCAGCATCATGATTTCATGAGCTTTCAGGAGATGGCTTTCATTGGCGGGCTGCCCTTGCTCGAACAAATCGTAGGCTTTGATAGCATTGCGGGCCTCTTGCACCTCTCTAGGTGGCGCAATGACCAACTTGCCCTCGAGAATCGCCGTAATCTGCGCTTCACTTAGGGTATTCCCCTCAATCGCCAAAGACCCTTGAATGGTACGAATACGGTTGATGCGGCGCAGCCGTAAATCTTGCCCCTGCTGGAGCGCCTCCATACGCCCTAACCGCTCACTAATATCGGCAATCAAGCGAATAATCTTCGGCGTAATAGTAAACGGCGGCTGGTAATTGGCAGACATAAGAAAACAGTCAATAAAGTGAAAGCGCTAGCGGTTTGTAAGCATACCGCTTTTTGCTCACTGACCAAACCATCAACGTTGGCATCTCAACTGCGACGGCAAGGTTTAAATAGATGGCAAAACCACCGCCGGCTAGCATGCGTCACTCGTAAAGGTGGCGTCAGCACTAAAGCTCACAAGCCTTGCGATGCTGCTCAATGTAGGTTTGTGGTGGCGAGTAGGATTTCGGCCGCTGTATTTTACTGCCCTCTTTGGCAATAAAATACTCGCGGACGCTAGGTGCTTGATCCCGCGCTTTTACCATACAGCACGACAGCCATCATCCAGGTTGATTAGGTGCCGATCAAAAGCTGCATAGCCAGCAGCCTGCAAACATGTGCAAACTTGACCACATATATTCAGTTGATAGCATAGCTTCGCAAACAAAACGGCTGTCATTGGTCACATTTCAGAACTAATATGCCTTCAATCCAATATTCTAAAGTAAAGGGCTATCATGCAGCAGACGGGTATTTACGAGCAGCTAATCACCGAACTCATTGAAAGCCGCTTGGATCGGGATCGCTTTTATGTTGGCGAGCGTGAGCTTGGTCATAATGAAGCATCAATTTGGCTCTCCCGGTTTTTATCTAATATTCTCGAGTATGCAATTGACGCAATACCTAACGGCGATGATCGACTACAACAGCAGATAACACTGTCTAACAATTTGCTTTTGTGGATAAAAAGCCAAATCCAAGACAAAGATTTTATTGAAGAGAATTTACTCGCTAGTCAAGGAAAAATACTTACCGCCCTTTATCACCATAAAAACCCTGTTGCGGCAAACCTAAAACAATACATTGAGAACATCACGCCACTCACGGGCCTAACTCAAAGCGAACTTTTTTGCGGAAGCAATGCTGGCTTATCGCTGGAATCTGAACTAAAAAGGGAAATTTTATCAGCAGACAAAATCTACTGGCTGGTATCATTTATAAAGTGGGCCGGGATTCGTATATTTCGAAAAGAGCTCGAAGAGTTCACATCCAGCGGCCGCAAGCTCAAAATTATTACGACATCTTATATGGGCGCTACAGACGCCAAGGCGGTTGAGTATTTAGCCAGCCTACCCAATACCGAGGTCAAACTTAGCTACAATACCGAGCGCGAACGGCTTCACGCGAAAAGCTATTTATTCTTGCGTGAAACAGGCTATCACACTGGCTATATCGGTTCTTCAAATCTATCTCATTCTGCGCTAACCAACGGATTGGAGTGGAATTTAAAAATCACCTCGCAAGAAATTCCTCATATCATCGATAAGTCGCTCAGTACATTTGAGACCTATTGGGCTTCTAATGATTTTGAAGATTTTAGTGGTGATGCCATTAGTGCCGAGAAATTAAAACGCGCATTGAAGCAACAAAGTGGTGACTACGATAATAGCCCATCGCACTTCTTCGACATTACGCCCTTCCCTCATCAAAGTGAAATTTTAGAGCAATTATTGGTTGAACGTAGTATCCACAAACGCTTTCGCAATCTAGTTGTGGCAGCTACCGGCACAGGAAAAACACTTATTTCTGCCTTTGATTTTGCTCGATTTTTAAAATCAAAACCCAATGCCAAATTTTTATTTGTAGCACATCGTGAAGAAATATTAAAACAAGCGCGCGCGGCCTACCGTGGCGTTTTACGGGATAGTTCATTTGGCGAACTATTGGTTGGCGGCCACACCCCGGAGCATTACCGTCAATTATTTGCATCGATACAAAGTATCAATAATACGTTAGAGCAACTTACCCTAACCCCAGACTATTATGATTTCCTTGTCATTGACGAAGTGCATCACATCTCTGCAAGCAGCTACCGAGCAATTTTAGAGCACTTTAATCCCGACATTTTACTAGGGCTCACGGCCACACCAGAGCGCCATGACGGCGCAGATATTTTGAGTGATTTTGATGGTGTAATCGCTGCCGAACTACGCTTACCTGATGCAATTAATCGCCGATACCTTTGTCCGTTCCAATATTTTGCCATTGATGATGACACCGATTTACGTAGCATACCGTGGAATCGTGGGCGTTACGACATAGCTCAACTAACGAACCTATACACCAGTAACCAAAGCCGCTTCGACAAAATACTACTGAGCTTACAAGAAATTATTACAGATATTAGCAAGATGAAAGCATTGGCATTTTGTGTTAGTCGCGATCATGCACAATATATGGTTAAGCAACTTTTACTCAGGGGAATTAATGCGGACGTACTGACTAGCGATAACAGTCATGAGCGGCAGCAAAAGCAACAAGCAATTCGCTCTGGTCTAATTAATGTTTTGTGTGTGGTAGATATATTTAATGAAGGCATTGATATTCCAGAAGTGGACACCCTTCTCTTTTTACGCCCCACAGAAAGCCTGACTATCTTTTTGCAGCAACTCGGTCGAGGCTTGCGATTAGCTGAAGAAAAAGAATGTTGCACAATATTGGATTTTGTCGGAAATTCTCGCCCAGAATATGATTTCGCCAATAAATTCAGAGCCTTAGTCGGTCAAAGTAATCGCGCGATAAGCGATGAAATAAAACAGGGCTTCCCCCATGCACCCCTTGGTTGTCGCATAGAGCTAACTAAGCGCACTCAAGAAATGATCTTAAGCAACATTCGTAAGGCTTCACTCACATTGCATCGTGTTATAGCCATGATTCGTCAGTACCCGCAGCATTCATCGTCACCGCTGACATTAACTAACTTTTTAACACAACATCCGCATATCGATCTTAACGAGCTATATAAGCGCGGATGTTGGACTCAGTTAGTTAACTCAGCGAAAAATACCAATAAAAACGTGCACGACGAGTTGGAACTAAAAATGTTTAAAAAGGCAATTCATAATCGTATTCTTACCTGTGATGATCACGACTACCTATTGTTTTTAAAATATCTTTGCATGCACGACTTCGTGCCGAAAGACATCAATGATCGACACGTAACGATGTGCCATTATGATTTCTGGCAAAAAAATGGTTGTGAAGCCGGATTTGAATCGATTGAACATAGCTTAAATGGCCTCAAACAGCTTGGCGTTGCAGAGGAACTTTCTGATGTTTTGGATTGGCAGTTAGCGCAAACCAAATACGACCAGCCAGTTATGCCTGAGTTGAAAGATGTATCACTGCGATTACATGCCCGTTACGCACGAGAGCAAATCTTGGTAGGCTTTGGCGCGACAACTTTCGAATACCAACCCGCTGCGCGAGAAGGCCTGTTTGCAATCAATGATCAAAACATTGAATTGTTTTTCGTCACACTAGATAAAAACGAAAAACAATTTTCTCCAACCACTATGTACCACGATTACGCAATCAATGAGCGACTGTTTCACTGGCAGTAGGTACTTGCAGGGACAGTCACTCCAAAAAAGACTTAGATAAAGAGGTGCCAAGTAAGTGATTACTCACCTTTCGGCCGATATGGAAATTACACCTAAAAGCACGAAACATCTTGGCACAGCGCCGTATCAACTTGATTGGCGCGCTAACGACAACCTACCCCAAGCTGGATCTGAATCGCTATAGCGATTATAACTACTGGGACACACACTCTAAATCTTGCTCGTCATGAAGCCGCCGCGTATTAATTTCTCAGGCCCTCACGCGTCGGGAACGCGTGTGGAGTGACCACGGATGGCTTGAGCGTGCCAGAGAAATTAATACGCGGCGGTGATTTTTGAACAAAACTACTGGTGAGAACTACTGGGAACTACTGGGACACACACTCTAAATCTTGCTATATCCGGTAACAATCCTCGAGACATGACAACCACAACCCTAAACCTCAAGCGACTCAACAAGTCGAACAGAGGCCAATAAACATTGATTTAGATAGCTAGAGCTAGCGTAACTTAATAGGAAGCGGCTTCTACATGCCCTATAGGCCTAGCGGCCCCAAAACTTACCTTTAATAATGCATCGCGGCAAAGCCTCTGGGCCTGCGTAATTGAGCCAAAATTGCGCATAAAGCTAAAAATTCTGCGCATAAACTTGAAAAGCTGCGCATAAGCTCTTTTTTTGCGCAAAAAAGCCCTAATTGTTGCGCATAACTGCTACTCTTGCGCATAAATAGAATAGAGGTTGCGCATGAAAATTGTGCGGCTTAGAGGCTGATATGATGAGCAAGAAGCAAAAAGAGCAATGGTTACGGGTATCGACGCTACTCGCTGAAACCCCAGAAGGTATGAGCATACAAGCCCTGCTCGACGCTCTGGCCGCATTAGACATATCGACTAAGGAAGCCGACTCAAAGACAGTCGCCCCTCCGCGCCGCACCCTGCAATCCTGGCTAAAAAAATGGGTCGAACAAGGCCTTCTCAACAAAACAGGTAGCCGACGAGATATACGCTACTTTTTATCTCATTCAGCACAGCCCGCTCCAAATAATGAACGCAGCATGACGGCAGCGCTAAAACTGTCGGCCCAACAAGAGCCCCCACAAAAGGCCTTTCCATTCTCCACCACCTCGCTCGACTGTATTAAAGAAATTAATAAACCCACGATTCAACGCAAACCCGTGGGCTACAACTATGATTTTCTGAACCACTATCGCCCAAATAGCAGTGCTTACCTCAGTGCAAGCGAACAAGCCCACCTTATGCAACTGAGTAAAACACATGACTCAGGGCCATTACCCGCAGGTACCTTTGCCCGCCAACTACTACATCGCCTACTCATTGATTTATCGTGGAATTCCAGCCGATTAGAAGGCAACACCTATTCGCTTTTAGATACTCGCCGCTTAATCCAATTCGGTGCTGCCGCCGAAGGCAAAGCGAGTATCGAAGCCCAAATGATTTTGAATCATAAAGAAGCTATTGAATTTTTGGTGGGCGCGGCAGACGACATTGGCTTTAACCGCTACACATTGCTCAACCTGCACGCGCTGCTAGCGGATAACCTGCTAGATAACCCAGATGCCAGCGGCTGTTTACGCAAAATACCCATAGGTATTGGCAAAAGTGTTTTTCAACCTTTAGAAGTACCACAGCGTATTGAGGCTTGTTTCGAGCAAATTCTGGCAACCGCCTCAGCTATTCAAAACCCGTTTGAACAAGCTCTGTTCGCCCTAGTCCAACTGCCATATTTGCAAGCCTTTGACGATGTGAATAAACGTGTATCGCGCTTAGCAGCCAATATTCCTTTTATTAAACACAACCTAATGCCACTGACATTTGCTGACCTCCCACAAGATATTTATACCGACGCCATATTGTGCGTGTATGAATTAAACCGTGTGGAACCCTTAAAAGAAATTTTCATTTGGGCCTACGAGCGTTCGATAAACCACTACCAAGTCGCCAGGCAAACGCTGGGCGAGCCCGACGCCTTTCGCATACGCTACCGACAAGAATTAAAAACACTGGTTAGCGAAGTAGTAAGAAATTTACTGACTAAACAGCAGGCTTATGCACACATAAAAAGGTGGGTAAATAATGCCATTCCAGAAGCGGACCAGCAGCAATTTCTAGAGTATACCGAAACAGAGTTATTAGGTTTACATGAAGGTAATTTTGCCCGCTACCAATTACGTCCGTCAGAATTTAATCAATGGCAAAATAAATGGGTAGACAAAAAAGCGCCTAACGCATGAAAGCAACTCAAAAGACGATTTAAGGTGGCAATTACACTGAACGTGCAATTGAGGGCTGCCGGGGCATGGAGCCCCGCTTGCCCGACCGTTTAAATTGCCTTGCAAGGTGGGCCGCCGCAGGCCTACGCCTGGGAGTGTCTTTTGTTTTGGTGCTTTCTTTCGGTGACGGTTATTTGGACAAGCCAATAAAAGTTACTCACCAGCTGGCGAGCCGCTTGCTGCGTTAAAACCGGCAATAATTCAATAGGCGCCATCCAACAAACCACACCCATTCCATTCGAGAGATAGAGCCAGTTTATATACAATGGCGCCCCTTCATTAACACCTCATACGGCCCAGCTTATGTATCGCGACAACCCCAAAATTTTAAAATTACTCCAAATTGGAAAACCTCAGGCTAGCGACCTCTTCCCGTGGCGAATATATGCCACTGAACTCAACTTTGATGATGCAGATATTGACGACCTAATCGCCGTGCTAACCTGCGAAGAATTAAACAGCGCACCTAGCCAGAGCACCGAAGTCTGGGCGGCGTTGCACGCATGGCGCGCACTGGGGCACCTTAAAACGCCCAAGGCAATAGCCCCCATGATTAGTATTTTTGATCGACTCTGTGATGACGAATGGGCTCTTGACGATCTTCCATTTGTATTTGCAGCTATCGGCGAACCCGCCATCGCGCCACTCTCTCAATTCCTGCAGTCGCCAGAGCATGAAGAATTTGCTTACGCATTAGCCGCTTCAGCGCTAACCCAAATCGCTTTACAGAAAACCAGTTTAAGAGCGCATATTTTAGATATTTTTAGTCATTACGTACAATCACCGCAAGAAACCGCATACAGCTTTAATGGGTTGCTCATTAGCAACCTCATTGATTTAGAGGCCGTCGAGTTGATCGAACACATTCGCTCGACTTACGAACGCAAATGTGTTGACGAAAGCGTCTGCGGCGATATTGAAGACGTCGAGATCAAACTGGGCTTAAGAGCCGAACGCGATACGGAAAGAGCAAGCCTCGCACAAATGCTTTTTAACCTCGCCGAAGGAGGTACTGCAAACGACATAAGGAGCCAACATAACCTAAGCTCACCCGGCTTACCTTACCAACGAGATGCAGCTAAGGCTGGCCGCAACGACCCATGCCCGTGTGGCAGTGGTAAAAAGTATAAAAAATGTTGCAACCAATAACTACTTCCGCTGCGCTCAACGCTGAAACTGAGTGCCTTATCCCTTGAAGGCACCTCTAAAAATAGTAATTTTTTTGTGAGGGCAAGGAAGTACCGCCCGGACGACTGAATGGATTCAGGAGGTAGAGCGACGCAGGAAGCCAAAGCCGAGAACCGCAATTTACGTGGGGTAAATGAGGATTCGAGGACGGAACTGACGCCGCTATCGCGGAAAAAGTGCATTTTTAGAGATGCCCTTGAGACAAGCGTGGCTTTATTCCCGAAATACCCCGCCCACTATCGCTCAATTTGGCTAGCTTGCAGGGACAGGCACTCGTTTTAAAGTTGGCCGGTGAGTTAGCTTGCGGGGACTCGCACTCGCCTGAAGCTGCTGCGTATTAATTTCTCAGGCCCTCACGCGTCGGCTTTTGCAAGGATGCAAATGGTAGAGCAGCGCATGGAGCATCATGCCGAGAACACGTGTGGAGTGACCCGCTTTGGCAGGATAGCCAATGGTAGACACCGCATGGAGCGTGGTGTCGAGATGGCTTGAGCGTGCCAGCGAAATTAATGCGGGGCTGTCTGGCGTCAACTACTTGCAGGGACATGGCGTCAACTACTTGCAGGGACAGTCACCCCAAAAAAGACTTAGATAAAGAGAAGACAGGTAAGCGGTTACTCACCATTCGGCCGGTATAGAAATTACACCTCAAGCTTACAGGCACATGCACTCTAAACTGCGATCAAATCTCAATCAAAACCATAATTCCATCTAGAGCAGCCAACTGAAAAGATAATTTAAGCGGGCAATTGCACAGGACGTGCAATTGAGGGCTGTCGGGGCATGGAGGCCCCGTTTGCCCAACCGCTTAAATTTTCTTGCAAGGCGGGCAGCCGAAGGCCTGCGACTGGGGGTGTCTTTTGTTTTGCTGCTTTTGATTTTAGCGAATTTATTTGGACAAGCAAATAAACGTAACTCGCCAGCTGGCGAAAACGGTATTGATCCACCCGAAAAACACAAATTCAAAGCGCCCTCTCCTTGCGCCCTAAAACGGCCAACTGAAAAGACCATTTTTACCGCTTACTTTGGCTATAAAGCGCCTGAATCGTAAGCCACTTTGTTGCTTCTGGCCGTCCACTTCCATAGCTTGCGCAGGCTCGGTATACTTTGCGAGCATTTTTATCAAATCAGTTCAACGGATGGAGCTACTCTATGACCAGTCAAATGCGCATTGTCGGTACGTTTAACCTTGTAGACGGAAAGTTTGTCTCGACCGATAAAAACAGAAGCGACTTCAATGCAGGCAAAGCGGTACCTATCCCCGCCGACCAAATAGCCAGCTACTACCCCCTTAAAACCGCCGCAAGCATTACCGTCGGCGGCACCCTTAATCGCCTTACACTTAAGGCGGGCGAAAGCTACCCAGTGCCTAATGGTAAACGCATTATTCTAGAAGCCACAAGTGAACATATTTTGTTTACTGAGGTGTTTAATACGAAGCCAAAACTCGGGCTGTATATACAGTCGCCAATCGGGTTTCACCAAACTTGGCTTGACTACATTCGACGTAGCACCGCCGATAACTTGCAGGCCACACAAATTCTGGCCGAGTGGGAGCTGCAATTTCTTATAGGGGTATTAGCAGGCACTAGCTGGAAAGGCTTATCCGCGGTCATTGGCATGGATCTTTTTCAAGAGGCAATTACAAAACAAAAAAGAAAGGCCACGACCAGCGCAATTCGCACACTACAAGTACTCTTTTCATTTAAGCGCGAGTTGCGACCAATTGCTCCAACTTTAGAATCGGTATTATCCGATATGCTATGGGTATCGCTATTTAAGGGGCAGACTCAGCATTTGTTACCGGCTATGGCTAACGACCCTAAAGTTGCCGCACGGGCAGCGGGAACCATCGTCACTCAATTATCCACTCAAGCACTGAATAGGCGCCTCACTGTTAGCGCATTTATATGGACCATCGTATCGCAGCTAGGTACTAAAGCCCTGCTGACAGTGCCCGCAGCCATCTCGGAAACAGCTAACAGCTTTCAACCATCAACCCCAGAAGCCGTAGTCGAGAAAATAAAAGAGCTCGTTTCAACACTGGGGATAGTTTTATCTGACACTGAAAAAAACCATATTTTCAAGGAGCTGAAAGAGAATCCGCAAAAAATTCGCGCCATTTTCGCCCGTATGGTAGCCGACTTAAAAAACCTGCCAAGGTAGCTACAATGCCAAACATTTTCTCACCCATTTTAGTCATCGCACTGCTACTTAGCGCTTGTAGTAGCAGCAAAAGTAACGAGATTGCACTTTACCGCAGTGACGCCAATGCCTACTGCAATGCGCATTCAGTAGATTATTGGCAAAGCACCGGCAAGCTGAATGAACTCAACACCATGCGTCCTGCCGAAAAAGCGGCAGAATTTATGAAAACATTTCGTCAAACGGTGCAAACGAACGCGATGGCCGCCGTCATTTTTGATGAGGGGGGGAGACTACCCGCTGCAGAGTTCTACCCTTACCTACAGCAAGAAATTGCAAAGCTTACGGGGCAACCTTTCGACTGCCCGGCAATACCCGCATTTTATATGGCCCAATAGTTCCTGTTCGGCATGAAAACTTAGAAACGTTTACAGGGGCATGCACTCTAAACTTTGATCAAATCTCAATCAAAACCATAATTCCCCCTAAAGCAGCCAACTGAAAAGATAATTTAAGGAGTCAATTGCACAGGACGTGCAATTGAGGGCTGTCGGGGCACGACGCCCCGTTTGCCCGACCGTTTAAATTGCCTTGCAAGGCGGGAAGCCGAAGGCCTGCGATTGGGGGTTGTCTTTTGGGCATCTCTAAAAATGCACTTTTTCCGCGATAGCGGCGTCGGCTCCGTCCTCGAGTCCTCATTTACACCACGTAAACTGCGGCTCTCCGGGCGGTGCTTCCTTGCTCTCACACAAAAATTACTATTTTTAGAGGCGCCCTTTTGTTTTGGTGCTTTTTATTGAAAGCTTGCAGGGACTCGCACTCGCCTGAAGCTGCTGCGTATTAATTTCTCAGGCCCTCGCGCGTCGGGAACACGTGTGGAGTGGCTCGCTTTGGCAGGATAGCCAATGGTAGACACCGCATGGAGCGTGGTGTCGAGATGGCTTGAGCGTGCCAGAGAAATTAATACGCGGCGGTGATTTTGCCGCTCAACTCGCAGGAAGGTACTTGCAGGGACAGTCACTCCAAAAAAGACTTAGATAAAGAGAAGACAGGTAAGTAATCACTCACCTTTCGGCCGATATGGAAATTACACCTAAAAGCACGAAACATCTTGGCATAGCGCCGTCTCAAGTTGATTGGCGCTAACGGCAACCTATCCCAAGCTGGATCTGAATCGCTATAGCGATTATCGTAAGCGCTTGACCTTAAACCTATGAAGAAGAGGAACGATTATGCCGCAAGCCGCCGCGCGTCACATCTTGGTTGATAACGAAACGACCTGTAATGAATTGAAAGCCAAAATTGAAGCGGGCGAAGATTTCGCCAAATTGGCGCAGGATCACTCTAGCTGCCCCTCGGGCCGTAGCGGCGGTGATTTAGGGACCTTTGGGCCTGGCCAAATGGTGGCTGAATTCGACAAAGTCGTGTTCAGCGCACCGGTTAACGAAGTACAGGGCCCCGTAAAAACTCAGTTTGGTTACCACCTACTAGAAGTAACCGAACGCCAAGACTAAACCGAACGCCGATAGCGAGCCTATCGGCACCTATCGTTTTTAAGTAACTACTCAGGTGGCTCGAAATGACACCCACCTAAAAAGGCGAATTGATCGTGTTCTGGGCCTTCAAGCACTAGGAGCACCTGCATAGCGACCAGCCCCAGCAAGGATGCGTGGGGGTAGACTTTACAGGGGCACAAAGTCGTAGATGACTCGAGCGGCCCAGAAAATAATCAGTTTGCCGAGCTATTTGAGCATGGCTGACATGGCTGACATGGCTGACATGGCTGACATGGCTGACATGGCTGACATGGCTGACATGGCTGACATGGCTGACATGGCTGACATGGCTGAATTGTTACGTATGTTTTTTTGATTGTTTACAAAAACTAAACCTTATCAACATCAGCATCAACATCCAGTTCAGTCTCATCCACAGGCAACACTGATGCCTTAGGCCGATGATCCTGCAGGCGACCCAATACGGTTTCCAATCGATGGGCTAGCTTTTTGGCTGCACCATTGACAGCCTGATCTAGCGTTGCAGCGTGCTCGGTAACCGCTACTGGCTGCCGACCTTCTAAACGAGCCTCTAACATGCAGCGATGATCATGTAGCCCACTTTTACCTTTGCTCTCGTCACTGATATGCACTTCTACTCGGGTGATATGTGATTGGTAGCGATCTAACGCATGCTCGATAGAATCACTCACTCGAGCAGCCAACTCTTCGGTTCCGTGGATGTTGGCGTCAGTATTAAATTGGATCTTCATGAAGCTTTCCTTTGGCTTAAGGCCTGTGACTTGTTGGTATTAGAATCTATGTGGGGTCGAGATACGACCTAACAAGGGGGAAGGTGTATTAGGTACTAGGCAACAATAGGACATGCACTCAAACTTGTGATTTTATCGTGATGATTGATCACTGCTAATTGGCAAAATTATCATTGATCTTAAGCCGCCTGCTTCTAACTTGCGGAATATACGTTAAACGTTTCATCGGTATAAATAATATCGTCGATAGCCAAAGTAATTCGCCATGGCCCAACCTTATTGGTTATAGGCTTCCAAATGGTATCGCCGATAAAAAATCGCCAATCATTTTGCTTGATGTACTCTTCGCCAGAGAACGGCGCCATTGCAACACCATTTTCATCTGGGATGTTCGGGTGATAAATACAATACTGCAGAACTTTATTTTTTGCTTTTTTAATGTTTACGATATACCCGAATTCAATATCAAGTTCGCAGGGAATATCTCGAGTCGCTTTTCGCAGTTTTGGTAAGTCTTTAGATTCACTGTCCCATTGCGTGTAAATACCATAATTAGTCAAGGTTACTTCGGGTTTTTTCTTGGCCATAATTAAGGGCACCTCTAAAAATAGTAATCTTTGTGTGAGAGCAAGGAAGCACCGCCGGACGACTGAATGGATTCAGGAGGTAGAGCGACGCAGGAAGCCAAAGCCGAGAGCCGCAGTTTACGACAGAAAAAGGCGATTTAAGCGGGAGGTGCAAGCCTGCCATGGGGGTGTCTTTTGTTTTGAAGCTTTTTATATTTGTGAATTTAGCAAGATAAGAGATGGTTTAACGATAAGTAGCTTCTGCGCAGCCGAGAGCCACGCCTATAGGCCTAGCTGCCCCAAAACGCCTTTAAAAATGCATCGTGACAAAGCCTCTGAGCCTGCGTAATTAAACCAAACTTGCGCATAAGCTCTTTTTTGGCGCATAAAAACCCTAAATATTATGCATGAGGATTGCGCAGCTTAGGGGCTGATATGATGAGCAAGAAGCAAAAAGAGCAATGGTTACGGGTATCGACGCTACGCGCTGAGGCCCCGGAAGGTATGAGTATACAAGCCCTGCTCGACGCTCTGGCCGCATTAGACACGCCGACTAAGGAAGCCGACTCAAAGACAGTCGCCCCTCCGCGCCTTGCAATCCTGGCTAAAAAAATGGCTCGAACAAGGCCTTCTGCACTCGCATAAAACTCGAAAAATAACGCATAATCACTCAGGCTTCTCGCAAGCAAAAATACTCAAAAGCTTGCGACAGCAATCAATGCTTGAACATAGTTACAGTGGCACTAATGAGCTGCACCTGAAATATTAAGGGTAATCCAAAGGTTCATAAAGCTCAAACGCTAAGCCATTCCAGAATATATAAGTGTCAATCCCTGCCTCAGTGGGAATAACAATTACATCACCCTTGGCTCTTTCGCTCACAACAGCTTCCTCAATTAAGCCGATGTTTTTATGCTGGATAATTTTAGCTGACAGGGCCGCATCAGCATCCAAAACGGACGTATCATTTGTATCATAAATAAGGAAATTACCTAAGTCAGCGCCATAAGAAACACCAATCGCGCGAAGGGAGCCATGCGTAACCTCTGCATATTCCGGCCATAAATTCACAGGTGTAACGCCAGACAAAGGCACATTTGAGTTTCGACGCCCCCAAAACATTTTATCTACAAGACCATCTCCATTTAAGTCGGCCTTGGTGGGTAAAGTGCTAGATTCTTCAGTGTTATTGAGTATTTTTTCAAACTCGAAAGAAGCGGGCGGACTTTGACTTGTGACCGGCACATCAGTTAGAGGGGCTTGCCCCTCTGAGCAATTAATCAGAATTAATAGCGAGACAATAAGCGTTAGGGATTGTTTAATTTTAAGCACAGTCTATTCAGCCTTATCCAAAATCGGGGTTGGATCAATTAAATCATTTCTTCGCATAAATGGAGGATTGCTTCGATTGGTTAAGCCTCCCTCCGACTTACCCGAATATAGTTCCAAGTGAAGCATCGACATATTAAGCCCCCGAAGTTTACCAACATAACCTATTAGGTCTCCGCGCTTAACGGTGCTACCAACTTCAAATTTTGGCCCCGCCCCTCCCAACTCACCATACCTTGCAACAAAATCGTCATGCTTAACCTCCAAAGCGAAGGTACCCAAGTAAAAGGCATAACGAGGTTTCAAAATAACTCCGTCTGCCATTGCATATATAGCTGTTCCAATAGGAGCGTATAAGTCACACCCAGCGTGCTTGCGGCCCTTAGAGCGACTACCTCCAAAAGCTCTCATTCCCTCTTTGTAGGATTGAGTTGGGCGGGATGATAATGGGAATTTATGAGGTCTGGGTAACTTGGGTTTGAAGTACTCGGTTTCAATCTGGGGAAATCTGAACGAGTTCTTTTCTTTAGGCTGCGCTGCACGCTTTAGATTCAACTGCCTAAGCGTATTCCCTCCCGGATCGACTCGGCCATCCGGCTTCGCCATCGACATAACATTATTCTGAAACGCCTCAATTAGAGAAACCGTCATCGGCCCAATTTTACCATCAACTTTCAGCAGTGAGACTGGGCCCATGACATGAGCACAACAGTTGAGAAGTAACTGCGTTACGCAGACGTCCTGATAGGCGTTCACACCACCTTTGCCGACAGATTGAGTTAATCGCTCCATTAATTTATTCCTTATTTTTTATCCAATCCTAAAGCGTGGGCCAAATTAATTACTTTGGACGCGCACTTCCCTAGCGCACATTCTGCCTTCTATTGAATTTTTTATCTATAGCCAGCCTTTCCAATATGAAGCGCTCCTGAAGCGCATGCGTGTTTCCAACGTGAAATGATCCTAAAACGGTGCATGCAGCCACCATGATGGGTAAATGAGAACCATCATGACTTTCAAACAACTCAAGACTCCTGCCGAGCTGGAGCGATTTCTTAACGGTAGCCAAGCCTGTAGCTATGAGGTGCTCAGCGATAAAGATGAGCGCTATAAATGGGTACAGAAGACATTAGTGCAGTTCCATTACATGACGCTCGGTAAGCGATACAAGGGTAATGTGGCCCATTTCCTTTGCCGGATCAGCGGCTACTCTAGACCGCAAATTAAGCGATTGATCAAGTAATACGCTGAGACAGGCCAGTGTCGTCGCCGGCAGCGCACTACAAAGGGTTTTACTTGCCAGTACACGGAAGCCGACATTCGATTATTAGCGCAGATAGATAGCTTGCACGAATCGCCCTGTGGTGCCGTCGTCAAGAAAGAAAATATATAACTATTCAGCCACGCTCAAATAGGTCGGCAAACTGATCATCTTCTGGGCCGCTCAAGCCATCTACGACTTTGCGCTCCTGTAAAGTCTACCCCCACGCATCCTTGCTGGGGCTGGTCGCTATGCAAGCGTTCCAGACGCCTGAATACCCAGAAAACAATCAATTTGCCTTTAGAGCGACCATTATTTCGCACCCACCTAAATAGTTACGAAAATATTTACAAATAAAAACTCTAAACTCGTGACCAGGTGGGTTGACCACTACAGTAGCGATTGAGCCGAATAGAGGCTATGATTCGGCTCAACATATGAGCCAAATAATAGCCTCTATTCGGCTCACCACCCCATAATACGGTGCAACACCATGCAATATATCTGGCAAAATTCGCGTTGGCAGCAACATGATGCACCCGCATTTGAGTGGGACGGCTCCGCGCTTACCCCTTCACTAGAGCGCGTGCGCTTAAAGCAAGGCCAGTTATTAGAGCAATCAGGCAGGCTATCGGCTGAAAACAAAGCCGCGCAATTGGATGCTCTGATACAAACCGCCCTACGCACCAGTGAAATAGAAGGTGAAACACTGAATGCCGCTTCGGTGCGCTCTTCGGTTGTACGGCACCTAGGGTTAGAACAGGCCGGTATTGCAGCCAGCAAAGAGCCTATGTTTTCGGGCACGCCGCAAACTGAAGCACTGGTAAAGCTTTTAATAGAGGCGACCACCAATATCAGCCAACCGCTAAGTTTAGCGACACTGTGCCAATGGCAGGCAGATCTCTTCCCAGAAATACCACGATACCAAAGCATTATTGTGGGCGAGTTACGGGGTGAGACCCCCATGCAGGTGGTATCCGGCCGAATAGATAAGCCTACCATCCATTTTGAGGCGCCACCTAGGCATGTACTCAATGGTGAAGTCGAACGCTTTGTGAACTGGTTTAATAACCCACCCACTCAACTAGACCCACTGCTGCGCGCAGCCATTGCGCACTTATGGCTTATCACGCTACACCCATTCGACGATGGCAATGGCCGTGTTACTCGCGCGTTAACCGATCAGGCACTTGCGCAAGCCGAAAGTAGCAGCATTCGCTTTTACTCTTTAAGCGCCGCCATTATGGCCCGCCGTAAAGAATACTATGCGCAGCTAGAGCAAGCACAAAAAGGGAATATGGATATCACCACGTGGCTACAATGGTTTTTATCAGTATTGGACGACGCCATAACAGATGGCCTCAAAAGGTTTGAGCGCGTATTAAATAAAACGCGTTTCTGGCAAGCGCATGCACAAACCGTATTAAGCGCGCGCGAAATTAAGGTACTTAATCGCCTGCTAGACAATCAGGGGGAAGAGTTTTTACAGGGTATTAATGCCAGTAAATACCAAGCGTTAGCCAAAGTGAGTAAAGCCACTGCCACTCGCGAACTGGCAGGCTTAGTAAAAAAGAACTGCCTAATCAAACTAGCCGGCGGAGGCCGAAGCACACGTTATACTTTAGCAGTTATTACCCCAGTTGCGATTCTATAAGCAAAGCAGATAGGCATGTTATTTAATAATAATTTAAGCGCGCTGCTGTTTCTATTAACAAGTTTGATCACTCACTCTGCGAACTTATAGACGAAAAAAAGCGCCAACACTCATCGTGTGGCGCCTTTTTTATTACACTTATTTTAGTGTAATTAAGCGTTTATAGCTCTTACAGCTCGCCTTGCTTCCCCATGAGATTTTTCAATCAATTGCTCTAAAGCTCTTTTCATAAAAGATTGGCTCAATGTTTCCCTGACGACATTCGTTGCCCAACCAAGTACTTGCATAATCTTGCGCATTAATCGCTCAACCCAATATCCAATATTGCGCGCCGGCGCTGCACCGCCGGTTGGGCCATTTTTGTCATCGGGCCCACCCATATCAAAGCCTTGTTTTAATAAAGCGGCAATATTATCGGCCAGCGTTACCGCACCAATAAATGCGGCTTGAAGTTTTGCCAACGAGAAGCCCACTATTTTACGCAAGATATAAAACAAAGCAGAGCTAATCCACGTCCAAGTACTGGTGGCAGAGGGTTCCACTTTAACATTGGACTCTAACCACTGTTGCATCTGCGCCTCGGTTGGCTCATGAACCCCCGTGGGCGACAGAGTTTCCCACGATTTTCCCTTAGCATTTACCGACTTAATGTAATTATCCATGAAGTGGTCTGTTGGCCAGATAATGGGCTTGGTATGAATGAAATAGGCCATATTGCCGAAGGGAGCATGACAAAAAGGAAAAATAGGAATCATCGGCACGGGGTCACTTTCGTGGTATACCCTAAAAATATTTTGTTTTTGGATTTTGTCCGTATGGGTTTTGGCAAAAAAGTGTGTGGCTGGGCGTGGTGCGCCAAAGGTGTAAACCTTGGCCGCACCACTTCTTTGTGTGTGATTTACCCAGTCAGCCGCTAAGGTTGCAATTGCTCCGCCTAAGCTGTGACCAACACAGTGGACAATTCTTGGCTTTTGCCCACTTAAGCTATTAAAGAACGTCTCTAGCTGAGGAATCATACTTTAAAATATGTGATTAAAACCGATATGCACAGGCTTACCCGATATGCCAATTTCTAAGCCTATTCTGGCATTACTAATCCAGTCGGCGCCGTAGTTAGCAAATGTTGAGCCTCTAAATACCAAAAACACATCATTCTCATATATACCCGCGCCCGTAGCACAAGCACCAAAACCATCTTTAGTGTTGATAAGCCTAGATCCGACGGTAGCTTGTAGGGTTTGGGCCTTCTCGGTTGAGAATGACGCATCTCCGAAGAAAAGGTCAGAGGTTCGCTCGTTTTGAACCGCGTATACTAAAGCGGCTAATTTGGCTGCTTTAGATGGAGGGACTGTTGCCATATTATATCTTCCTTAATGATTTCCATGTGCATTTTGTACTGATGACTCCAGCACGTTCACTGTACCTTGTTTTCTGATTGTTGATGTCACAAACAAGCCCAATTGTTTCACTGGCCGGATGTCTTTCGGCGAATAGGCCTGGCTCCCGTTTTGCAGCCGACCAAATAGTATCTTTAACCCCATTAATAAATACATCGACAAATTGTGAAACAGCAAATTCAGTCATTGGCCCTAATGTCATGGTGTCTTTTATCACGGGCAAATCAAACTCACCCGTTGATGCTGTTTGATGCTTGTAGATGCGCTCTTCCCCGCCCGGCATTACAATAACCACTTCGATATCGACATTGGCTAACGGCTGCCCCCCTTTCAGAAGCACCCCTTTTAAAGGCGACATGAGAACAACTTCTTTTTTGAAAGGGTTAAGCGATGGTATAGACATGCAGGCTCCTGAAACGCTAGCAAACAATAGTGTCAGAAGGGTGGCTTTGAGAATGGTCTTCATTATCCCTCCTATGGATCAAAAACGCTGTAATACCCTGCCCTAGGTAAAAAGCTCTGTGATTGGATTGGCACATGCTAGCTAAAATCAAAAGGCATGCCAATGGTGTAACGCCAGGTTATGCCCCCATAGGCTACTCATTATGACAAAACACTTGCTCGAGCAACCGTGGCAGATAGGCTTCTTGGCGCCAAAGTCAGGTCCCTAAACTTGCTCTCTCGTTGAGAGCGTCGCGGGCTGAAAGCAGGCATAAAAACAACCGATGTGCCGAGATATTAGACCAGAACTAGCACGCCCCACATTCTAAATTCCAGCCCTTTATTCCCTAGGTGGCATGTACGTAGGCAAAGTAAAAACATTTGCCTGTCCTTGCCCTCACAAAAAAATGACTATTTTTAGAGGCGCCGTTATATCAATAAAACAGATCATCCTCTTCGTACTCGAAGTCACGCATTCGCTTAGCCGCCATACGTTCCTGCAAATAAAGTTTCAGCGAAGCGATACTGCTAATATCGACGCAAATTTGCTGGTATTCATTCGTCAATTCTTTAAGCTGCTTTATAAAACCGCGTACGGCGAGTGACTCTTGCTGCTTATTTTTTCAATAGAACAAGTCATAATAAACATGGCCAAACGGGATGGATTCGAGCGCATCAAGTTTTTGCTGTGAAAGCCGCTCAGTCATCACTTTAAGGATTTGGGTTAAATTGACGTAGTCTTGCTCGGGGAAGTGATCTGGCAAAGCATCGAATGTTTCTGTATAGGTCTGCAAAATATAGGCAATATCTTTGTTTTCTCGCGCCTCGATCAACTGGCACATTTGCTGATGTCGCTCCGCCTTTTTAGTTTCGTCCGGTTCTAAATCGGGATGAATTTTTTTGGTAATACGGCGAAAAAGTTTATTGATGCTAGATGCCTTAAATAATCGATCCAATTCTTTATGCTGTAGCTCGTCCTCGTCAAACAAATCCTCAAAGTCACTACTCTCGTGGCCGAAAAAGTCGTCGCCAGCACCAAATTCAGAATCTGCACTATCACCAAATAAGTCTTCGAATAAATCTGCCGCTGGCGCCGCTTCCTCATCCAAGCTATCAGATTCTTCCATCGCCTCCTCAAGCACTTTGCGCAACAACTCTTCAAGCTCCTCGGGCGAGTTAGCCTGCCGCGCCTTGTCGCCCAGTTCGCGTAGCTGCGCGATTTGATCCTCATCTACGCCTTCTTTTGCGAGTTTGCTAAGTTCTTTTTCTTGGCGGTTTTGGCTGTGCTGATTGCAATGTTCGTCGAGTAATACCTCTAACGCAACCATGTCAAAATGCTACTCGTAGGGGCCATGGCCCAACATGCACATATTGTTATCAATCCAATCGAACAACTCTTCACGCAGGTATTCAGGCAGTGTTTTTTTGCTAAAAAATGGGATGATCTTTTTGGTTAATGCGTAGACTTGCTCGTGCTTGCTGATTTCATACTCGTCCACCTCCAGCTTTACACGCGCTATAAGGTCATGCATTTCCTGCTCGAACTTCGCGTTTTTATTTTTAAAACGCTGATAACGCTCTAAAGCTTGGTTGAACATCATTTCTGGCGTTTGCTGCTTAGCTTTAGCCTTTTTTCTGTTTTTTCGAACGATTTTATTCATTACACCCACATCTTTTCGTTTAAACGGCCAGCATTTTAATCTTTTGCGTATCCGCACAGACACAGGCCATCGCAAGCCCCGCCACAGTACAACCACAAACCTTAAGCGCGCCATTTTCAATAACGGCTCCGGTTATTGCAAGCACAAGTACAGCAGAGTATGGCGAGGGCAATGTAGAGATTGATAGATTCCCCTGATGTGACTAGACATTTTTAATGCACTCAATGCACACCAAGCGTGCGCGCATCTTTTAGGCTCCCCCTGCGGTTTCTAGGTTAAACACGATCCCTTTTGGCACAACGGCCGAGTTGCAGTTGGTCTATGCTTTATTTGTGCGGCTTCTGGTACGCCCAGCCGGCTTCTTAAAATAATTGTAGGTCCATCAGATTTGAGATATTCCCTACCCTTTATCATAAAGTGGCCTATCGAGCGCGGCGGTAGGCCATATTCACCGCCAACACATCTGTGTTAGTAGCAGAGATTTTCACGATGTTGCTCCGGCGATTTTATGCGTTACGCAGCTTGAAATTCAGGCCGCTTTTACACGCATTCGTTTTGGTGGCCTTAACCAATGGCGCCGCGCAAGCCACGGCTCAAACAAATGTCGAGCAGCTGCTGGACAACATGCGCTTTCAACGCTTGCTTACTGGTGAAGACGATAACGAGAAAGACGGCATCGGAGTGGTGTTTTCCATAGTACAGGATGACACTGGCTTTATCTGGATTGGCGGTGATTCTGGGCTGACCCGCTACGACGCTCACGCATTTAAATTTTATAAGGCTGACACCAAGAACCCACGTGCCATCCCTAGTGTCTGGGTGAGCGACATGCGAGTGGACCACGAAGGCGTGCTATGGCTGGCCACCGGCGGCGGGCTCAGTCGTTACAACCACGAAACGGATGACTTCACTACCTTTCACAGCGGCAAAGACAGCACAGGCCTTACCTTACCGTCGGATTTGGTGACCGCCTTAGAGGTGGACAGCCGCAATAACCTTTATATTGGAACCAGCGGCGGTTTAACGGTATTCAACCCAGAACGCAGCGCCGCTCGCCACTACACGTTTGATGCGAACGACCCCAAAAGCTTAGCCGAGGGCGGCGTTGCCGCGCTTTTTATTGACTCTGAGGAGCGCTTGTGGGCGGGTATGTCCGGCGGAGGCCTCAGCCGGCTTGATCCAACCACCGGAAGCTTCGTGCATTGGCGTAACGAGCCGACCGATCCTGATTCCCTGATGCATAACCACGTAGACCGTATCGCTCAGGATAATAAAGGTCGAATATGGGTTGCCACTCGCGGATATGGTTTAGCAAGACTGGACGAAGATGGCCGCCGCTTTAAGATTTACCGCCACGACCCCGAGGACTCCCACACAATTGGCAGTGACATTATTAGCGATTTTCACTTAGATCGGCGCGGCAATTTATGGGTCGGAGGGGTACCTACCGGCGTTAGCTTCTACGACGCCGCCAAAGCCCGATTTCGAACCTTGACACATCAACCGGAAAACCCCAATAGCCTCGATCACAATGGCGTGCTCTCACTGTTGCAGGACAGTGAAGGCATTATTTGGATTGGCACCGAAAAAGGGCTGAACGCCTACAACCGGCACACGGGGCAATTCACCCGCTACGCCCCAAACCCCAAGGACCCAGACAGCCTACGTTTTGGCGCCATAACTACGCTAGTAGAAGACCGAGATGGTTCGCTTTGGGTAGGCAGTTGGTCTGGCGGCTTGCACCGCTTCAACAAGCGCACAGGCAAATTTAAGAACTACTACCCAGAACAAGGCAAAACGAACAGCCTCGTTGGGGCCCACATATGGAACCTTGCTCTGGATCACGACAATACGCTTTGGGTTGGCGCCATTGATCAAGGCGGTGGCATGGGCCAATATCAGCGTGACACTGACAGCTTTCGCAACTATCACCACAACCCGCAGGCCGCCAACTCACTGGCGTATAACTATGTGTGGCGCATTCTGCCCGACCGCCATGGTCAGCTATGGATTGGCACCAAAAATGGTGCTCGACCGTTTTAACAAGGCCGATCAAACCTTTCAGCACTACCACCACGATCCAGACAATGCACACTCCCTCGGCCACGATAATGTTATTTCACTACTCGAAGACCGCACTGGGCGCCTTTGGGCAGGCACCGCCGAAGGCGGAGTAAGCGTGCTGGACCCCGCCACCAACCGATTCCGTACACTAGGTATTGAGGAGGGCTTGCCGGCCGCACATGTGGCCACCTTGTTGGAAGACCGGCAAGGTTACATATGGGCAGGCACGCCGGCAGGGCTCGCGCGGATTGACCCGATTAGCTTTGCCATTAAGGTGCTGCGTAAATCCGATGGGCTAGCGGGCAGCAACATCAATCGCAATGCATCGCTTTTAGCCGATAATGGCGAGCTTTACATCGGCACTACAAAAGGGATTACCGTATTCGCACCGCAAAGCATCGAGCAGGGTCAAAAGCCGCCCAAGGTCGTTATCACAGCGCTGCGCATTCTAAATCGTGAGATGACAGTGGGCATGGCCGGCTCGCCGCTGACCAAGGCTATCGAGCATACCCACGAACTTACCCTCAGTTACAAAGATGCGATGTTTGCTTTCGATTTTGCCGCGCTGAGCTTCAGCTCCTCTCGCCAAAATCGCTATTGGTACAAGTTGGATGGGTTTGACCAAACGTGGAACGATGTCGGCACCGCGCGCACCGCCACTTACACCAACTTGAACCCTGGCGACTATACCTTTCGGGTGCGCGCGATAAACAACGCTGGCGTGCACAGTGCCCAAGACGCGCAAATTCACATTACCATCACACCGCCGCCATGGCGTACCATTTGGGCCTATTTGGGTTATGCATTGCTGGCCGCGGCTGGCCTTTATCTACGTAAACGGTACGCAGACCTAAGGAAAAAATCCGCCGAATACCATGTGTTATCTACCACCGATGCATTAACTGGGGTACTTAACCGCACAGGTTTGCAGCAAGCGCTGGAGCAACATCCAAAAGCGAACAAAGAGACATGCCAAATATGCGTTATGGTCTTGGATATTGACTTCTTTAAGCGCATCAACGATACCTGGGGCCACGATGTGGGCGACCGAATTCTTCGAGCTTTCGCCGACATTGTTAGGACCTGCGTGCACACTGACGACTACCTAGCCCGCTGGGGAGGCGAGGAATTTGTACTGGTGTGCCGCAATGTGTCCGACGTCGGCGCTGGCACTATCGGCGAAAAACTGCGCCAAGCGGTGGCGCAGCATAGGTTTGAAACCCAAGCCCAACCATTAAGCGTCACCGTCAGTATTCGCATAGCCTGCAGCAAATCAGGAGAGAGCTTCAACAACCTCTTTAAACGTGCCGATACAGCGCTTTATCGCGCCAAGGCGAGCGGACGCAATCGGATCGAAATGGCCGATGATTCGTAATAAGCCGCTGTGCACCCAAATAACCATACGGCTGCACACTGTTAATACCAAGCAAAAAACAAAAAATGAAAAACAAAAAACAAAAAATGAAAAATGAAAAATGAAAAACACCCAACAAATGAAAAAGCTCACCAATTAACCGTGTATTGTTAACGGTCTTTTTAACGGTGTATGCCCATGTAAAACAATAACAAATGCAAGCCCCTGTATTTTTTAGCCTGCCCCATTATGCCTCGCCCTTAGCTTTTACAAACCGTGTTTAGAATATCCGCCATATTCCCTGGCTTTATTTCATTACTGTTAGTACGCATTAAATCGAAAAGCCTTAAACGTAATTTTTCGATAAACGCACCCTTGTGCGTTGGCGTGAACTCTAGCTGTTTAAAGGCGTCGATAAGTACAGCAAACAAAGCCAAGTCATCACTTTTAGCGCGTTCACTAACAACTTCGTTTTTATCGTTAATAACTGGTAGCGTTATAGAATCTGTATCAAAAAACACTTCGGTTTTTACACTGCTCAGCATCAACAATATAACGGTTATTAAGCTATAGTTTAAAGCTATCAAACCGGCCCGTTCTTTTTCGCAGCCTTCCAATATATAGCTTTCACTGGCATCTAAAGCTTTTATTCCCACGACGGATGAAACACGGATTTTCACTCCTAATAATTGCGCACCATTAAACGCACGCAACGATACCGTTACCGCAACAAGCGCCAAGTTATCAAGCCCATCAAAATGATTGCGAATTCGTCGGCACTTCTTAGATAAACGCTTTAAATCATTACTGGATGTGGGCAGCAGCACGCTTCTAATTTCGGGGCTAGTTTGGTGATAACTCGATTTTAATACTTTTGTTTTTTTAGTCAGCGGGGTATCTGGCTTAACCTTTATCCCCTGCAAAGCATTATGGGTAACATACTCGTCATCCACAAAATAGGACTTTAAAGACTTACTCAGCACCTTATTATGGAAAGGTATGTCGTTAGTCAATAAGATTGTATCGCTATCTAAAAGGTGGTGAATAATCTGCGCATCTGGCATACCCGAGTGCTGCGCAGAGATCTTAAACTCTTGCTGAAAAACAACACCTTTACCTTCGGCGTAGTTTTTAAAGCGCGCAAGCTGACTGCTAGAAACACACTCGTCAATAATCAAGGTAACAACACGGTCTGAAGATGCCATATTTTCTTTCGCTTAGTCTTTGAATAGATATTCAACTTATAGAGTGGAGACACTTACGCGGCCGAAAGCATGGTAGCTCAATCGGGCCGGCAGGTCTGACCGCCATCCTAACGCCACAATTACCTAAGACCTAAACAGCCGCAGTGATTAGGGTTATTCTACCGCTTCAATATGCGCGGTGCCCTTTAAAGCTGATGCATCCCAAAGGGAAAATTCATGGTAATTATCAAGTGGGCATCTCTAAAAATGCACTTTTTCCGCGATAGCGGCTTACAGGTTTTTACTCCTGCAAAACCTGTATTCAGTCCATCCATGGACATTAGCTCCGTCCTCGAGCCCTCACAAATTGGAGGGTCAATTTGCACAGCTTGCTGCCCGCAGGGTGAAGCGCAAGGATGCGCTGAATGATTTACACCACGTAAACTGCGGCTCTCTGGGCGGCGTTTGACCTCCACGGATGGCAATGTCATTAACTTAGCGGCAGCCGACAATTTTTCTGGACTCGCTCAAGCCAATCCATGGACGCTCCGCACGCGCTCCCGGCGCGTGAGGGTCCTGAAAAATCACCGCCTACCGCTTAACTTGCCTTAAGTTAATGACATTGCCACGGATGGAGAAAATGCAGAAAGTTGCCAGGAGCAACTTCTGCCCTTGCTCTCACACAAAAATTACTATTTTTGGAGGTGCCCAAGTGCTAAAGGGTTGATGTTGGTTTTCCAGAGCATTATCGTTTCAGCTGGCTAATAGAGCAATAAGTATGACAACAAACGACATAGTATTAAGCATCAATAGCGGCTCTTCGAGCATAAAATTTTCTGCGTTTACAGGGCCTAGCGCTACAGAATGCATTGCTAAAGGACAGGTATCTAGCCTAGATTCAAAGCCTCAAATAGAGCTGTATTTTTTTAACGATGCGCGGCAGTACGGTCCGTTAAAGGTAAACAATTGCGTGCTTACTAGCGCCATCGAGCAGTTTTGTTCGGCGTTAAAGCTTTCGTTACAGACTTATAACCACAGTGGTCATGTTTCGGTGGTTAGCCATCGCGTGGTTCATGGTGGCGATATAGCCCAGCACCGCGTAATCGATGATGCGTTACTTTGTGAATTAACGTCGCTTGTGCCATTAGACCCTCTGCACTTACCTTCGAATATTGCCGCTATAAAGATAGCACTCGACCTTTTTCCTCACGCACGCCATGTCGCCTGCTTTGATACTGTATTCCACACCACAATCCCCCTAACAGCAAAACAGTACGCATTGCCAAAGCTTTTGTTTGATCAAGGGATCAAACGTTACGGTTTTCACGGTTTGTCTTATCAATATGTGTGTCAACAGCTTAAGGCTCACTATAACGAGCTAAACGACAGAAAACTAATTGTTGCCCACCTAGGAAGTGGGGCAAGTTTGTGCGCGATCAAAAACGGCGACAGCCAATACTGCACAATGGGGTTTTCTGTACTCGATGGCGTTACTATGGGCACGCGTTGTGGCGCGATTGATCCAGGCGTGCTGCTCTATTTATTAAGACAGGATTATAGCGCCCTGGATATTGAGGAATTGCTATACAGGCAGTCTGGTTTGCTCGGTTTATCCGGTTTATCCAACGATATGCGCAACCTATTTGCCGACGATTCAGCTGCCTCGCAAGAAGCAATAGCGCACTTTACATTAACTGTAGTAAGAGAAATAGGAGCACTGACGGCAATGCTAAACGGTTGCAACACTCTTGTTTTTACCGGCGGTATTGGAGAGCACGCTCCGCGCATACGAGCTCGCGTTTGCCAACAATTGAGCTATTTGGGGCTTGAACTAGATGACCAGAAAAATAATCAGCATTGTCATGATGGTGTAATTTCCGGCATTCACAGTAAAGTGGAAGTTTGGGTAATATCGACAAATGAAGAAAAGGTGATGGCACAGATTGCTCAGCAACTGGCTGCCAACAATGCGTAATCGGTACATTTATGATCGAGCGAGATAAAACATGAATAGCCTAAAGCCTACAGAAATCATTAGCGCGCATGACATTACTTTGATCGATGCGTATTGGCGGGCCTGTAATTATTTAGCCGCCGGAATGATTTACTTACAACACAACCCATTACTCAGGCAAACATTAACAGGCGAACACATAAAACAGCGGTTATTGGGCCACTGGGGCGCTTCCCCAGCATTAAGCTTTACATATATTCATATGAATCGCCTTATTAAAAAATATGATTTGAATGCGATATTTTTAGCAGGCCCAGGTCATGGAGCCCCAGGTGTTTTAGGGCCGGTATATTTAGAAGGTACCTATTCCGAGGTTTACCCTAATAAAAGTAAAACCGAAGCCGGAATGCAAAAGTTATTTAGTGAATTTTCATTCCCTGGCGGTATTGGCAGCCATTGCACCCCAGAGACACCGGGCTCTATTCATGAAGGTGGTGAGCTGGGTTATAGCCTATCCCATGCTTATGGTGCGGTATTTGATAACCCCGACCTTATTGCGCTTTGCGTGGTTGGCGATGGCGAAGCCGAAACTGGCCCACTGGCAACCGCTTGGCATTCCAATAAATTTTTAAACCCTGCACGCGATGGCGCCGTGCTGCCGGTACTGAATTTAAATGGTTATAAAATTGCAAACCCCACTCTACTGGCACGCATCAGCGAAGAAGAATTAACTGCGCTATTTAAAGGCTATGGCTATCAGCCGTTTATTGTGGAGGGCGATGTCCCTCTTGAAATGCACAAAAAAATGGCCGAAGTCATGGAGCGGTGCATTGTAATGATTCGGGATTTTCAAACTCAAGCGCGCAGCAGCCAAGAACGACCCGCTCGCCCTATGTGGCCTATGATTATCCTGCGCACCCCCAAAGGCTGGACAGGCCCTACTGAGTTAGACGGTCATAAAGTAGCAGGGAGCTGGCGCTCACATCAAGTCCCCATGAGTGCCATGCACGAAAACAACGACCATATTGAACGACTAGAACACTGGCTAAAAAGCTACCAACCGGAACACCTTTTTGACGAGAATGGGCAGCTAATCCCAGAACTCGAAGCGCTGGCACCTGTTGGCCCGCGCAGAATGAGCGCCAACCCCATTGCAAATGGTGGCGTTTTACGCCGCGAACTGATAATGCCAAATATTAAAGATTACGGGGTTAATATAGCGCAGCGCGGCGTAACACAAATGTCTAACACGCAGGTATTGGGTGAATTTTTACGGGATATTATTCGTAATAATCCCACCACATTTCGATTATTCGGGCCAGACGAAACCGCGTCTAATAAATTATCGGCCGTTTATGAGGTGACGCAAAAAGCTTGGATGGGTAGCTACCTTCCTGAGGACGAAGACGGCGGCAACTTGTCACCTTCGGGCCGCGTCATGGAAATGCTCAGCGAGCATACTCTTGAGGGTTGGCTAGAAGCCTATTTATTAACCGGCCGGCACGGTTTCTTTCATACCTACGAGGCATTTGCCCATGTAATTGATTCCATGTTTAACCAGCATGCAAAATGGTTAGACATTTGTAAAAACCATGTCGCGTGGCGAGCACCTGTTTCATCACTCAATATTATGTTGTCTTCTGTTGTTTGGCGGCAAGACCACAATGGCTTTTCGCATCAAGACCCTGGTTTTATTGATTTAGTAACAAACAAAAGCGCCGATGTTACCCGCATTTATTTCCCGCCGGATGCGAATTGTCTATTATCCGTAGCTGATCACTGTTTACGCAGCACTAACTACATCAACCTAATCGTATCGGACAAGCAAAAACACCTGCAGTATTTATCGGCTGATGAAGCGGCTATTCATTGCGCTAAAGGTATTGGCATTTGGCCGTGGGCGAGTAACGATGGCAATACGAGCGCAACTTACACCAGCGACTACGACGAGCCCGATGTAATTATGGCTTGTTGTGGTGATGTACCTACAATGGAGTCGCTTGCGGCCGCGGCTATATTGCGCGAATACTTACCAGACTTAAAAGTACGCTTTATTAACGTTGTTGATCTTTATAAATTGCAATCTGCCGATGAACACCCGCATGGTTTATCGCAAACAGATTTTGATATTTTATTTACTCGCGATAAGCCCATTGTTTTCAATTTTCACGGTTACCCATGGCTTATTCATAAATTAGCCTACCGCCGCACAAATACACAACGGCTACACGTAAGGGGTTATAAAGAAAAAGGCAATATCAATACTCCTTTGGAATTAGCAATACTCAATCAAATCGATCGCTTCAACCTTGTTATTGATGTTATCGAACGCGTTTCGTTTTTGGGCTCTCGGGCAGCACATTTGCGTGACGCGATGAAAGCCGAGATTATTCGCCATATAGAGTATGCTCATACACACGGCATAGACCCAAGTGAGATTACCGATTGGGTATGGCCATACGCTTAAGGGTACCGGCTACCTGTAAAAATAGGTTTTTTGGCAACGAGGACAGGCAAATACTCCTGTTTTGCCTGCATATCAGGCCATTCTAGGCAACAAAGCACCGGCCAGACGACGGAATGGATTCTGGGGCTCGAGCGGCACATCGGTGCGCGAAGCACTTTTTAGACATTGCACCGCACTATGCTGCTTGCGGTTGGCTTATTAGTGTTGATTGTTGCGCCTGAGTTTATTTTGGCCGCCATGGGTATGGCGCAGGCTGCTGTGTTTATCCTTGTGATTACTTTTCGCTGCCACGAGTGAACGACGTTAAACGTTAGCCCAAACTGGTGGAGGCAAGGGAGTCGTAACTAAGCAAGTATTTTGTATAATCGCACAAAAAGTAAAGAGTCAAGGCAATGTGGTTAAACAAAGAGCACACCGACAATATCGCAATAAAGGCATACCGCACCACACTATTGCACTCTTGCCCAAATCATATTGTAATTGACAACCTGTTTAACGCTGCCAAGTTAGATGATGTGCTATCGATTTTAAAGCAACCCAACCAATGGCAAACCCAGCAACATACTTACTCGGCACTTTATGTGGATTCCGATCAGTGGCAACAAGCCCTCGACAATCAGCGCTTTGTTCAACGCGATATTTGGCAACGTAAAGCCCATACCCCAAGCAATGACACCGCGCACGCATTTTTGTCTTTTTTGCGCGACGATATTTTTATGTCTTTCTTATCGCGTATTTTTAATATTGAGCTCACCGACATCAACGTTGCAGACCCGATAATTAATACCAATTACTTCCGCCTAAGCCGAGCCGATTTTGTTCGGCAACACGCCGATGATTCCCCAGGAAGACAGGTTTGCATGTTGCTGTATTTAAATAAAGCATGGCAACCCGATGCCGGCGGCGAGCTAGCGTTTAAAGGATGCGACAATAACCCCATTCGCATAACCCCACGTTACAACCGCTGCGTGCTATTTGATCCATCCTCTAAGGGCTCCGAACACTGGGTAGAAGCCTTAAACAAGGAGCATTCTCAGCGATACCGCTATAACGTCACCAGTTGGTACTGGTCAGAATAACCTGGGGGTCGATATCGGCCAGATTTATTCATTCACACATGCAACCAATTAAGTTGGCGGCTGTCTGGTTACTTCGCCAGCTTAATGACACACAGTAGCGCGAAGGGGTAAACCCAGTACCCGCTAAGACCAACGTTATCGCGACTTTACAGGTTTCACATGTCCTTTTTTCAAGCCACATCACTTATTGCACTCACGCTAATTGCGTGGCACGTCGTTGCCTTATTTCGCGCCAAAACAACCACACATCAGTTTCATGCCGTTTTTTTGCTTATTCTGGCTATACCACTGCTACATAATTACGCACAGCTTTCTGGCTATGTAATATGGCCAATAGCTACTGCGCTATGCCGTTCGCTATTACTGGTATACGGGCCAATGCTTTACCTGTTTTTGCGCCACATTGTTAAACGCCCTGCGAAATACTGGCAGTGGCATTTTGCCCCTTACATACTGATTGCCTGCTACAAAGCATTGAGCGGTGGCGATTACCCACCATTACTTTTAGTAGGTGTTTTTTTCATGCATATTGCCTTTTATAGCATTCAAACCCTACAGCTTCTAAAAGCACACAACCGCGTACTAACAATTTTGCTACGCCGCTTTGCAGGAGCAAGCCAGCATTGGCTTATGTGGCAGACATTTGGCATCGCTTTTTTAGCCTTTATGGATGTCGCTATTATTGCTTGGCTATCGTTAGGCGGCCAAGTTAACCCTTGGGTATGGCAATGTGTAATGCTTTGTTTAAGTATTTATGTATTGAGCATTGCTGCTCTAACGGCGTGGCAACCGGGAATATTTGACCCCCCACAAGAACCAACGACTAGCAGCCCATCGCCGTATTCAGCCCCAAGCCCTAAACCAAGGCAGCTCGAACTCGCTCCCTCCACGGCTATAGCGCTAGGAGAAAAACTCAACGCCCACCTTTTGGAACAACAGGCTTATCGCCAGAACGATCTATCGCTCGATACCCTAGCAGCAACCTTAGGGCTTAGCCGGCAGCAAATGTCAGAGCTTTTGAATGCGCATTTAAAGACGGGGTTTTATGAGCTTATAAATGAGTACAGAATTAACGATGCTAAAGCCGCATTAACGACTAGCCAAGCCGCTGTACTGGACATTGCCTTCGCTGTAGGTTTTAACAGTAAAAACGCTTTTTACCGGGCCTTTAAGGCTGCCACAGGGAAAACCCCTGGCGATTTCCGCAAGCACGCACGCCATAACCAGCAAGCACCACCCACAGAGCTAAAAAATGCCGTTTTCTAAGTGTATTTAAGGTCCATTCGTGCGAGAAGGACGCCGCGCACAGCCATAGCACGCAACATAAAGCTCCCATCCATAGGAGGATTATTTATGTTATTTGCTCGAACAATTATATCCATTGTTGCCTGCAGCTTTGCTCTTAGCACGGCCGCCGACTTTATTTCAGACGCCGAACCTCAAATGGGGCACTACCAAGGCTCACCGTATGCGACATGGGAAAAGCTTTATGCGGAACGGCTCCAAGTACGTACGTTTCGCCAATCGTTAAACGGGCAGCAAAATAAAATAGTGCGCCGTTATTTACAGTATATTCCCCACCGCATTTATCAAAACGACCAGACATTTCCGCTGGTAATACTCTTGCCAGGGGGCAGCACAAGCGCCGAGCAGCTTCGTTTTTTTGATATGGGGGATCGTTTTGAGCGCCTAGCTGATGCCGAAAATTTTATGCTAGTTTACGCCAACGCTTACCCACTTGATGGTCAACCGGCACCTCACGTTGCCGAGCAGCCCTTCAATGCAAACCAAGGCTATTGGCGCACTTGCGTGGGCGGCCCTGGCGCAGGCGATAACTTTTACGATGTCGATGATACGGCTTACATAAAAAACCTAATAGCCCAAATGCAGCGCGAGGCATTACCTATCGACCCTGATCGTATTTACATAGTCGGCTTATCTAACGGCGGTGAAATGGCCGAGCATGCAGCCAGAACAATGGGTGGTCAAATTGCAGCGGTGGCAGCGGTTAACCCAGTATTTGGGCTACCGGCAACCCTTGAGCTAAATGCCTGCGCAGCAGAACCCTCGCAAGCACCGCTTTCTATGATGATAATGCACAGCACACCAGACCCAGTATTGACACCTATTTTTGAAAGTTTAGGTATTGATTACGAAGTATCTACCGATCAATCTGTAGCGGCGTGGATGGGTGCACTAGGGGTTAACCCAGAGTCTGCCGTAGATTACGACTTACCTAACACCGTGTTTGAAGGCGAAGACTACGTCGGTGATGAGCATTGGTCACTTGCGACACGCAACAGCTTTATTACGCGCACAAATTATACTCCAGCGACTAACGGCGCAACATTCACCCGCTTGCAAGTCCACGGCGGTGGCCACCAATGGCCCACACAAAAAGCCGCCCCCAACGACGACACTTCGACGTTTGGGTTTCGCAATCAAGACATCAATGCAGAAGTTATTATTTGGGACTTTCTAAAAGATAAGCTGCGCATCGCAGAGTAGTGAAAGCTAAGGGGGCAAACCCTGCCCCCTTAGCTTATAGACTTAAAAATAAAGTGACGGCTAAAATCAGTGGTTTATTAAGTATTTATTGATTGTAACTAAAACGTTTTGCAAGCCGCACATCTGCAACAGATGCACCAATTAACACATCAAAATCTCCCTCTTCAGCCAACCAGTCATTAGAGTTAACATCCCAAAATGCTAGATCCCGTTGGTTAACCGTAAAGGCGAGTGTTTTAGTTTGCCCCGGTAATAAGAAGGCCTTATCAAAACCCTTAAGCTCTTTAGCTGGCCGCGGAACACTAGCTGCAACATCCCCAATATACAATTGCACCACTTCACTACCGGCAACTTTACCAGTATTTGTAACATCAACCGTAACGGTTAAAGTATCGCCTTTTTTCAAAGCATTTGTAGACAAGCGTAAATTAGAATATTTAAAAGTCGTATACGACAAACCAAAACCAAAGGGGAATAACGGTTCGATGTTTTTCTCTTCAAACCAGCGGTACCCCATAAACACGCCCTCGGGGTACAAGTTTTCTATAGCATTGTAGTCGTTAAGCGCAATAGCTGGCGTATCTTCAAGCTTATGGGGCAAGGTGATGGGTAATTTACCGCTAGGGTTAACCACACCAAACAACACATCGCTTAGTGCGTTACCGGCCTCCATACCGCCATAGCTACTCCACAACAAAGCCTTTGCCTTGGCCGCCCACGGCATTTCCACGGCAGAGCCTGCAATCATCACTACAAGGGTACTAGGCTTAACTGCTAATAAAGTTTCAATAACCGAATCTTGGTCGTTCGGCAGCTTCATGTCCGTGCGATCAATCGCCTCTCGGTCATCGCCATGACTTAAGCCGCCCACATAAATAACCGTATCGGCTTTTTTAGCCGCCGCAATAACATCGTCACGGGAAGAGAATATATTGCCTGGAGTATCCCAACCCAGTAAAAATTCTTGATCGCCATCATATAAAATATCAACTCGGTAAACCTGCCCCTGGCTTAAGTTCACGTTATGGCGCACAATTTTTTTCGACGTACCCGTGTGGGAAAATACCACCTCACCATCAATACGCAATTGCAACTTACCTAGCGCAGATATTTTAAAGGTATGTACCCCTGTGCTTTTAGGGCGAACATCGGCGCTCATGGTGACAAACTCTGTTTTGCCCGCTTTAGCTTTATAGGCCGAGTCTGGCGCTGTATCAAAGGATAAACGCTGCGTGCGATCGGCCGAACTATAAAACTCGGTATTCCATGCAGGGGTTCCCGTCCAGTGTCGCGTCTCTACAAAAATGCCATCGATTGGTAAGATAGCAGCCGACTTTCGGGTTCTCATGAATGTTATATTAACGTTTTCACCCAGCGCATTTTTTAAACCTTGCAATGGTGTAACTTCATATAACGCCTTAACGGTTGAGGAGCCGCCGCCAGCGCCGTGGGGGCGATCTACATTTGGACCAAGTACTAATAAGTTGCGTACTTTTGATTTATCCAAGGGCAATATTGAGTCGTCGTTTTTTAATAAAACAATGCCTTCTTGCGCAATTTTTTTAGCCGCTTGCTGATGCTCTTCTGTATTACGCTGGCCCGATAAACGCTGTTTATCCATCATCCCCATCGTTAATTGCACGCGCAACATACGCCGAACCTTGTCATCTAACACCGACTCTGGGATTTTTCCATCGCGAATCATGGCCAATAACGGTTCGGCTAAAAAGTACTGGCTATACTCGCTAACATCGGTGCCCATCTCTAAATCAAGGCCGTTCATAGCGGCATCAAAAGTATTGATGTCGACATTCCAATCCGTCATCAAAATACCTTTAAAACCCCACTCCCCTTTTAATATATCCATGACTAGGTGTCGGCTTTGGTTGGCATTCGTTCCACGAACTTGGTTATAGCCTCCCATTAAACTTAATGCGCCACCTTCTTTCACTGTCATTTCAAAGGCTGGTAAATATATTTCACGCAATGTTCGCTCATCAGGCTTAGCGTCAACGCCAATACGGTTTAGCTCCTGGGTATTAAGCGCATAATGCTTAACAGTAGCGGCGACGTCATTACGCTGAATAGCTTTTACCTCCTCAACCGCCAGCTTCCCCGTCAAGTACGGATCTTCACCAAAATACTCGAAGTTTCGGCCATACAAAGGCAAGCGCGCCAAATTAACTCCCGGCCCCAAAATAAAGTCTTTACCACGGTGACGCGCCTCGCTGCCGAGGACATTACCGTGTAGCTGCGCCATGTTACGATCCCAGCTAGCAGCCACAGTCGTTAGCGGAGGCAAGTAAGTAGAGTAATCGCTGGTCCAGCCTGCAGCATCCCAGCTGTGGCGCGAAATTTCTTCTCTTACCCCATGCGGGCCATCAGACAGCCAAGTTTCGTGGATCCCCAAGCGCTCAATAGCAGCAACCGAAAACTTGCCATTGGCATGCACCAAAGAACCCTTCTCTTCTAGTGTCATTAACGAGAGTAAACGCTCTACTTCTGCCTCGATAACGGCGGGTGAGCGCGTGCTTTTAGCACTAACCAAAGGCTGCGAAGATGAAGATACCTTAGGCGCGGAACAACCAAGGCAACATAAGACAATAGACATTAGAGAAACAGAAGAAAGTAAAGCAATTTTAGTCATGACATTTGGGCTATTATATTTTTGTGGCGAAAGCACAACCCGTGGTTACTCTCGGGATGGCACAAATCAGGGATACTTAAGATGCATTCTATTTACCAATATAGTCTAGAGAATTCCATCTATCCCAAAAACGCCTGCATTATACAAAGCTAGCCCACCAATAACGCCACTATGCTGGCCAGCCCACCTAAATACCACTGTAAGTTTGATACCCTAATTGGTGATAGATTTGCGCAAAAACGCCACCCAAAACGCCTAGCCAGCTAGAAGTAAAATAGATTTTTAGCGCTAACGCTAATTTAAAAAGTACAGTTTAAATGCACCAATCCGCCATACAAGCGCCGTAACGCATCATCATTTATTAGGAATAAAAGTAAAGGCCAAAAATTTTATAGCGCTATGACCTAAGCGATAAATGCTCGCACACCGGCACAAGAAGCCAAACGTTAAATGATGATGAAGCACACCGCCGGTAGGAATAGATTTAACCTGCTGAGGTTTAAGGTATGGCGTCTTGCAAATTTTTATGGCTGCAGGATTAGTGTAGAAGCCATCAACGCCTAAGAAAGAGTAACTAATAACACCGATCGCCTTGCGGCTATGGAGCTAGGTAAACTATGAACCAAGGTGCTTTCCCTCTAAGAATTACTGTTTTAGAGGGTTTGCTAAGAAAGGGGTTAGGAATTTAAAGCAATATAGCAGTGAATAAACTTTAATCCCCATTACAGCCTCCAACCTTCATGGCTAAAAACAATAATGGGGATTGCTAAATTAAACTAAAACGCCTCTGCGCTCTTGATCTAATTCAATTGATTCAAATAACGCTTGAAAATTACCTTCGCCAAAGCCTTTATTGCCCTTACGCTGAATAAATTCGAAGAATATAGGGCCGATGCTATTTTGGGTAAATATTTGCAATAAAAACCCACCGCCCTGCTCCGCGCCACCATCGACTAAGATATTGCGTTTATGAAGCTGATCAACAGGCTCACCATGTCCAGGCAAGCGCTGATCAACAAGCTCGTAGTAGGTATCTGGTGTTTTCTGGAAAGGTATACCCGCGGCGCTCAAGGTATCAACCGTTTGATAAATATTGCTACTTGTTAACGCAATATGCTGAATACCTTCGCCGTTGTACTCTCGAATAAACTCAGCAATTTGAGACTTATCATCCTTGGTTTCGTTGAGCGGTATAATCACTCGACCGCATGGGCTGGCAACAACTTCACTGTACAAGCCCGTTTTTTTACCATGTATATGGAAAGAACGAATGCGCTTAAAGCCGAAAATTCGCTCGTAAAAATTGGCCAAGCGGTCGACACCACCTTGATTCAAATTATGCGTTAGGTGGTCAATACGTCCAAGGCATGTTTGCTCATTTTGCGCGACTTTTTTGCTGTAACCAAACTCGGCAAACAACGCTTTTTCATGCGCACCATCAACCAAATAAATAAGCGACTGGCCAACCCCTTTTATAGCAGGAATATCATAATCTTTTAAAGTGGCAGGCGTTGCTCCTAAGGCTACAGCTTGTGCAAATGCGGCGTTAGAATCAGCAACTTTAAACCCCATAGCACTGGCACCACGGACATGTACGCCGCGAAAAACCTCAGCGTTACCACCTGCTGTTGGGTTGGAAATAAAATGAATATTACCCTGATAGTGCAAAGTTTTTGCATCAGACAAATGGCAAGCACTGTTCGTAAAGCCAAGCTGATGAAATAAAGCTGTTAGCAAATGCGGCTGACTGCCTGAGAATTCTATAAATGCGACGTCAGAAACTTTTACATAAGAGGCAGAATCATTCATGAAATTATATCTCCGTATAGAGCAATATATTAATAAATGATCATTAATCCCGCTTCAGCAACTACATTTCAATAGCATAACGATCATCATCCGAATGAATGCTGTATCACTATACTTAGACCAAAAGCATTCATATAAACCGGTAAAAGCAAGGTTTCGGCCAACTTAGCCTTAGCAGCCAAGAAAGCAAGCCTCTAAAACCCACAGGCCTTGATTTAACTGGCCTTCAGCTTAGCTAATAATTACGCCCCCCTTTATAGATGAAGCCACATAAAGGCTCTTCACCCTGTTCAAAAAACACTCAAACCTAGTTCTGGAAAGTTTTCCGACAGGTCAAAAAGGCTATTTTGCGCCAAAACACCCTATTTTCCTACCTACACTAACAAAACCGCTCAAAAGCTCTTCAAACCCGCATCTTTTATAACCAAAACAAATGGCATCACAATTTCAGTACTGGCGCGTATATTGCTTTTAAACACGCACACTTTAAAGGGGTAATATATGATTAACTGTAAAAGAACTCTCAGGGTTGCAGCGCCTCTGCTTATCGCGCTTACCGGTTACTGCCACACTGCAGATGCAAAAGATAAAGAAAACCAATTAACACCGATGCAAGCGCTCGGTAAAGCCATCTTCTTTGATGACCAGCTTTCCAAGCCTATCGGGCAGTCTTGTGCGAGTTGCCATTCCGCTGAATTTGGTTTTACCGCGGAAGACCCGTTTGTCAATATTGGCGGGGCCGTCGTTCATGGTGCGAAACAAAAGCGCGCAGGTAACCGCAAGCCGCCAACTAATGCCTATGTGACATTTGCTGAAAACTTTGTTGTTAACAATGGACGCAACGGCCCAACACCCGCTGGTGGTACCTTTTGGGACGGCCGAGCAACAGGTGAAACAATCACTGCAGACATTTTCCCTATCGAATGGTCTGCCGAAAAAATCACCGAGATGAGCCAGCTATTAGGCCCCGCAGCCGATCAGGCCATGGGGCCCTTTTTAAATGACGTTGAGCAAAACCTGCCATCGTCTAAAAAACTTTGTAAACGAGTAAAGCAGAATCATAAAAAACTCTGGAAAAAAGCCTGGGGCGAACAGCTAAGCTGTAACCAAAGTGTAGATACTGATTTTGTACATCAGCGCATAGGCTTTGCTATTGCAGCCTGGGAAGCCTCAAGTGAAGTAAACTCTTTTAGCTCTAAATTTGATATGGCCGTTGCTGAAGAAATTATCAACAATGGTAGCGTAGAGCTCCCGCTAGATGGTTTAACAGAACAAGAAAACCTTGGTCACTCATTATTTTTCAGCAGAAACATAGGTTGTGCACGCTTCTGCCACGCCAGCTCAACCGCCTCTGATGGCACTGCAATTGGAGAGCTATTCACTAAAGCACAAGCGGGCTACTTTAATATTGGCGCGCCAGCAAACCCAGAAAACCCATGGTATACCATGGATAAAGTCAAAGACGATAACGGCAATATTCTTAACCCGCTTGGCCAAGCTTGGGTAGACCTTGGAGTTGCCGCAAGGGATGAAGATGGCATTGAGGGCTCAGACTTCCCTGGCCACGAAGGCAAGTTCAAAGCCCCTACCCTGCGCAATGTTGCCAAACGCCCCTACCCTGGTGCACCTAAGGCTTTTGCCCACAATGGCTACTTTAAATCTTTAAAAGATATTGTACATTTTTATAATACACGTGATCTAAAGCCAGCTTGTGTAGATGAGAACGGTGAAGCGCAACGCTTTGTAACCAACGATGAAGCTCTCGAGCGTGGCTGCTGGCCAATACCTGAAGTAGTATCTAGCAATATATTTTCTTGTGACGACGAAGATTTTTGTAAAGTAACTATTCCTGAAGGGCAAACAATAGAAAACTACTGTGACGACGAAAATAATCCACGCAATATTGGTAACTTGTGTTTATCTAGTGAAGAAGAAGATGCGATTGTTGCATTTTTAGAAACCCTAAGCGATACCACAACCGTGCTACCACCAAACCATTAAAACGCCTTGGCTAGCTAAAACAATTTCACTTTTGTTTTAGCTAGCCAATATTGTCAGTTATACCACTGGGTCTAAAAGAACAATTAAATCATTAATGACTAATCATTACTTTTCAGCCTACTCTGCGTAAGACTACGCATTTTCACCGGTTATAGTTTCAACAATAAAACCTGCGGACTCATCCAAAGCCAGGCTAGAGCGTAACCAAGGCATCGCATCACCAACTTCTGTTTGTAATATCCATGGGGCGTTAATCACAATCATCCCCGAGGCATACATGCCGCCTTTGTCAGGACTGTACGTTTGAATTTGGAAACGCTGGGTGTTTTTTAGCCCCGCTTTTTTGAACTGCGCTACCATTTTTTCTATCCGCGCAGCATCCACGACGGGATACCACAAAGCATAAACCCCTGTAGCAAAGCGCTTATACAGCGAGCAGATGTGGTTAACCACACCGACGTAATCGGCTTTAATTTCGTAAGAAGGATCGATTACCACCAAACCGCGACGTTCCTTTGGTGGTAATAATGCAATACTTTTTTTAAAACCATCTTCGTTGTACACCTTAACACGGCTATCGCCTGCCATAACTGACGCAAGGCTTGGGTAGTCCTGCGGGTGTAGCTCACAAAGCGCAAGGCGATCAATGCTGCGTAAAATATCAGCCGCAAACCAAGGGGAGCCAGGATAAACATCGCTGCCGTTTTTATCTCGGCAGCGCGCTATACACTGAATATAATTACGCATGGTTTCAGGGGGATTCCATGCGGCCAAAATACGCTCGATGCCTACTTTATATTCCGCTGTTTTATTCGCCACCGCCGCATTTAAACTGTAAATACCCGCGCCGGCATGGGTATCCATATAGAAGCAAGGCTTATCCTTTTGAGTGAGGTAACTCAAAATTCTTTCAATAACAAAGTGCTTAAGTACATCGGCGCTGTTGCCGGCATGAAAAGCATGGCGATAACTTAACATCGGAATTCACTCAATAATTAGGGCTGCAAAAATAACTGCCAAGATAGCAATACCGCTTTGAAATCAGTCAAACCACATTCGGCGTGAAGCTCTTCATCATAGAAGTCCGTCGAGCCTGCTATTTCCCCATCTGTTTGGAGCTCTTCCATATCCAACGCTAAACTATTCGCGCTTACCACTGCCCGCTCACGATCGAGCAATAAAGAAAAGCTTTTACCTGGCGCTTCATGCTCGTACAGCGCTTTAGCCTCAAGCTGCGCTACCACATCGATCAGAGCTGCAAGCTGGCTTGCATTTGCACTTAGCTCGTCGGTTAACCAGCAACCAAAGGCCGAATGGCCCGAAGAAAATACCGCGCCAGGCTGCCCTTGCGCATCAAACGTGAACTCATATTCCATAATTACAACACTTAATAATGGGGCCGCATTGTAGCCTACGGCCAGCACAGCATGGGGGAACAATTATTCGCTGACGCAAGGCCCGTCAGATGCGGCTGTTTGGTCAGAGCGCTGCGCCTTAGCCACATAAGCCGACTTGGGCTTAGGGTTTAGTTTAGCCGTTCGCTGCTTTGCTTTCTTTTTTAAAATTTGATTCACTTTTTTACGTCGATTCATTGTGCTCTCTATTTTTTAACCGCTGCTTAGGCAATAAGTTTTAGCAGCCCATTTAAGCTGAAGCCTGCTTTACCGACCACAGCTCTCGACTCAGTAAAAACGCAAAAAACACCATCACATTAGCCGCTAACAGTGTGTATAAAGCTTGATGTACCCCCATAAACTCTAATAGGAGGCCACACACAATAGAGCCAACAGGGGCAAAACCCAGCAGCACCATTTGATAAAGGGCTGCAGCACGGCCCCGCATATTGTTTGAAGTTACGCTGTATAACAGCACTCTACTCATGGATGCGGAATAACCAGCAACCGCGCCCCAAAGAAAAATTAAACCATAGCTGCCAAATAACGTGGGGCCACGCGTTATGGCATAAGCAATGCCAGCGGTATAGAGCAAGCAAAATAAAACTGACTGCCCCGGGTATTGCTGCGGCTTACGGTAAGCATTGGCAATATAAACAGCAATGGCCCCAGCACTAAACGAAGCTTGCATCCAAGCATATTGCGTGCTGTTAAAATCCCAGTGCGAAAAACCCAGCACAGGGAATAAAACCACCGCAAACCCCATTTGCATAAAACCATTAAAGGCACACAGCACCACTAGCTGACTAAGTGCTTTACTACGCTTCATCATAGCTATGCCATGGGCATAAATAGCACCTATTGATGGCTTTTTAACGTCCGCCACTTTATTGGGGCCGTGCTCTATAAAACTCACATGGGCGGGAATTAACCCCCAATACACTGCCGCCAAAGCAGATAATAAAAACTGCACAATTAAAACGCCAGTCACGCCAATTTCGTCGACAAAACCCGCAAATAAAGTACCTATTGCAACGCCGGTAAACTGAAAAGCACTGCTCAGCGACAGGGCGCGCTGCAATCGATTAGGTAATAGTTGCACGGCAGCTTTATCTTTAGCGGGCAAAAACAAAGCTGTACTAAAACCTAAGCACAAAGCGTAAACCACTAAAACAGCTGTATTTAACGAAGTAATATGGAGCGCCGCCACCATTAAAATATGACTTACACTTAAGCCTGCACAACCGACTTTAGCCAACCGGGTAGGCTCGTAACGATCAGCCAGCCTACCGGTTAACGGTAAAAGCCCTACCTGCGGCAATAGCATAGCCGCCATTAATAAACCTACACTAATGGGCGTCAGCTCTAATACCGACAGCGCCAACCATGCAATTAATACCACCTGCATACCGTTGCTGATGTAAATCAAACCAACAGCTGGATAGAGCGCATTTCTTAGCACTTAAATCTCCACATTATTTTTATTCTCCGGCACCTGCGGTGGATCTAACCAATCCGACAGCCGCTCCAAATCAAAAGGCCAATCCAACATTTGCTGATTGCTTTTATTTTCTAATACGGGAATTCGCTCGCCAAACTTAGCCACCGTTTGGGCATCGCAGGCAATATCGAATAACTCGAGCTGAATATCGAATGATTGACGCAAATTTTCGATAATGGCTTGTGCCTGCTTACACAAGTGGCAGCCTAAGGTGCCATACAAGCGCCATTGATGAATCATGAATAACGCCTCTTACGGCTTAAAGCTAGCTATCAAAAACCACTGTTTTATGGCCATTCAACAATACTCTGCGCTCTGCGTGCCAACGAATGGCCCTACCGAGCACAACGGCTTCTATATCGCGGCCTATCTCTACTAATTTATCCGGTGTTTGTGCGTGGGACACCCGCTCTACGGCTTGCTCAATAATTGGCCCCTCATCCAGATCTGCCGTAACATAATGAGCCGTCGCACCAATTAACTTAACACCGCGTTCATAGGCTTGGTGGTAAGGTTTTGCGCCTTTAAAGCCGGGTAAAAAAGAGTGGTGAATATTAATAGCGCGACCATTGAGCTGGCTGCAAAGATCATTCGAAAGAATTTGCATATAGCGCGCAAGAATGAGTAACTCGCTACCAGTTTGCTCGACCAAAGCAAGTATTTGCGCCTCTTGCTCGGCTTTGGTGGCCGGCGTTACCGGCAAATAGTGAAACGGCACCCCATACCATTCACACAGCGGCGTCATGGTTTCATGGTTAGATACAACCCCCATGATCTCGACAGGTAAAGAGCCCTGCTTCTGGCTATTAAGTAGATGGTTTAGGCAATGCCCCCACTGGCTCACAGCTATAAGCACTTTAGGTTTAGCGGTGCCATCATCAAGGGACCAATCCATACCATAACGCTGTGCAACGGCAGCAAATGCGCTTTTAACGGCCGCTATCGACTTAGGCCCTTCAACAGACTCAAGCACTGTGCGCATAAAAAAACGCGAGGTATGAACATCTTCAAACTGAGAAGATTCGCGGATATTAAAGCCTTGCAAAGAAAATAGACTGGCAACAGCGGCCACAATGCCCGGCTGATCGGCACAGCTAAGCTTTAAAATCATCGAGCTAGACGTTGAACTAGACATGCTTTGATCTCAAAAAAGTGAGCATTTTACGGGATAAACGCACACCTCGTCTAACCACATGTTAAAGCACCCGCAACACATCAAATGTTAGAAAACAGGAATTTTTCCACAAAAGCGTATATTGTGAACTTTTTGAAGCAGGTATTGTCACGAATTGAGAGTTCATAATTTAGACCTTAGGGCAAGCGAAGATGCCCAAACAGGCAAAGCTGATCCTTAGCGATTAGCTACTCAGTAGTTGCAGGTACATGACTCTCAAATACCTGCTGAGCCTGTTCGCTCAGTTAGCATTCAGCGAACACAGCTCCGTAGGCTTAAATATTCACTGCCATAAACAGGGGAATAACTTGCTATATGTTGCGCTCTTTAGCCTTCATGGCCTAATTCGGCCAACCCATTTAGAACTAGGGCGAGACGCCGATACCGGCGGGCAAACCCGCTATGTTGTCGAGCTGGCCAATGCGCTTGCCGAGCTACCCAACGTTGGTAAAGTTGAGTTATTTACTCGACTGATAAAAGATCCAACCGTAGACGCCAACTACGGCATCGCGCAAGAATCACTCGCTCACCCCAATGCCTCAATTATTCGCCTGCCAGCAGGGCCCGAGCACTACCTACCCAAAGAAGATTTATGGGAGCACCTAGACGAATTTGCAGACCACGCGCTCGATTGGTTTGTACAAAACAATCAACAGCCAGACTTACTTCACTCGCACTATGCCGATGCCGGTTACGTTGCGTCGCGGTTAGCTAATCAAACCGGCATTCCAATGGTTCACACAGGCCACTCACTAGGCCGCGATAAACTCAAGCGCTTAACATCCGCAGGGCTTAGCCTGCAAGAAATCGAAAACGATTACAAAATCACCCAACGCATTGAGGCCGAAGAGCTAACACTGGCCAATGCAGACCTCGTCATTACCAGCACCACCAACGAGAGAGAAGACCAATACGAGCTCTACGACTATTACAACCCAGAGACCATGCGCATTATTCCTCCGGGGGTAGATCTCAATTTATTTTCATCACAGGACAATACCGAAAACAACGATGCCGTTGATGATGCCGTTGATATTGATAAGGTCTGCCAAAATCTAACAAAGCCTTTAACCGACCCCAAAAAGCCCATGATTCTGGCTTTAGCAAGGGCTGACCAACGCAAGAATAGCCGCAGCCTTGTTATTGCCTTTGGCAAAAATAAAGCCCTAAGGGAAAAGGCTAATTTAGTCTTAATACTTGGAAACCGAGATGATATTAGCGATTTAAATGATGGCGCTAGGGACGTATTCACCGAGCTGTTATTACTTGTCGATAAATACGATCTTTATGGCAGCGTCAGCCTGCCCAAGCACCACGACTCTCAAGATGTTCCGTACATATACCGCGCCGCCGCAACGACTCAAGGGGTGTTTATTAACCCCGCACTCACAGAACCCTTTGGTTTAACGTTGCTTGAAGCCGCAGCCAGTGGGCTACCCATTGTTGCCACGAGCAACGGCGGGCCTGTAGATATTATTGAAAACTGCCAAAATGGAATACTTGTAAACCCTCTGGATACCGAAGGCATTGCCTCAGCCCTGCTTGAGCTCGTCGAAAACAAAAGTAAGTGGCTACAATTTAGAGATGCGGGCCTTAAAGGTGTTAAAAGTTTTTACTCTTGGCAAGCCCACGCCAAGAGCTATGCCAAAGCCATTTTCTCCTTGGTTCGAAAAAGCAATTCTATTGACATCAGCACTCTACCAGACTTAAAAATTCGCAAAAACTTTTGCGGCGCTATATTTACAGGTTTCGATCAAAGCCTTACTGGCGACCAAGAAGCACTCAACAACTTTAAAGAAATGATTCGCACCAATAGAAAGCAACTAGGCTTCGGCATTGCAACAGGTAGAACGCGAGATTCAATTCTTACGCAAATAAAGAAAAACAATATCCCTTCACCCGACTTCTTAATTGCCGGCTTAGGCTCTGAAATTTACTACACTAAAGATATTATTCTCGACAAACAGTGGATGAAGCATATCGACCACCTATGGTCACCTTCATCACTTTGGCCATTAATGGAAGAGCTGCCAGGCATACGTCTGCAAGAGCACATTCATCAAAGCCGCTTTAAAATTTCATATTATTACGATGCCAACTTAGCTCCAGCTATCGATGACATCAATGCCTACCTTCGGCAAAACGATCAAGCCGTTAATATCACTTTATCACTCGGCCAATTTTTAGATATAACACCTCTGCGCGCCAGCAAAGGTAATGCACTGCGTTATGTTGCTCAGAAATGGGATATTCCCTTCGAAAACATTTTAGTGTCTGGTGGCTCTGGCGCCGATGAAGATATGATGAGGGGGATGTCTTTGGCCGTTGTGGTTAAAAATAGGCACCGCGAAGAACTTTCAAATATCGAACAAGGGCAAAATATTTACTTTGCCCAAAGCGCCTATAGTGCTGGGATTATGGAAGCTGTAGAGCATTACGACTTTTTGGCTCTGTTAAATGCTGAAAAATAACAAAACGATTATGCATAAGGCTAAGGGGAAGATGCGATGGCAACACACTTAATTTGCACAGACCTAGACAGAACATTGATTCCCAATGGCAGTCACGAAGAGCCGCTATTAGCGCGGGCACGCTTCGGTAATATTTTTAAGTACAATGATGCTAAGCTCGCGTATGTCAGTGGCAGAAGTATTGCTTTGGTAGAACAAGGTATTGCCGAATATTTACTGCCGCGCCCCAACGCTATTATCGCTGACGTGGGGGCGAGTATTTATCATGCCAACGACACAGGTTGGGAGCCCGACCCGCACTGGCACACTTTAATCGCCAAAGATTGGCAAGGGCAAAGCTGGCAATCTTTGATCGAGTATTTAACGGTAATCGATAACATTACACTGCAGGAAGAACAAACCAATCAAAGCTGCCCACATAAATTAAGTTACTACACGCCGCCCGATGTTAACGCCGACGAGCTACAGCACACCATTCAACAAATATTAGGAGAGCAAGGCTTTAACAGCAGAGCCATATGGAGCTTAGACGAAGCTAAAAACTGCGGCCTTCTCGACATCCTTCCTGCCAGCGTATCTAAACTACACGCTATAGAATTCCTTGCAAAAACACAGGATATAGACCTTTGCCAATGTTTATTTGCAGGCGATAGCGGCAATGATTTAGAAGCACTAGAAAGCCATATACCCGCAGTGCTCGTCGCTAATGCGAGCCCAGAAGTGCGGCGTTTAGCAATGCAGGGCGCTAAGCGCTTAAACAACGAAGACAAGCTCTATTTGGCCCAATATCAGTCGCAAGACGACAACGGCCATTATGCCGGCGGCATCCTTCAAGGCATCGAGCATTTTTACCCAGAACTGTATAGCGCGTAATTAACATTCACCTAATTGGAGACAACGCATGACAGCAACTGTTTTTGGCGAAGTATTATTCGATATTTTTAGCGACGCACATGCCGTGGCCGGTGGTGCGCCCTTTAACGTCGCCTGGCATTTGAATGCCTTTGATGTAGACGTTAACTTTGTTTCCAGAGTCGGCGACGATGATAAGGGCAAGCAGCTATTAAACATGATGGATAAAGCAGAACTTGCCACCACAAATGTGCAAATCGACAATACCCGTCCAACCGGTTATGTCAACGTAGACCTTCAAAATGGAGAGCCCACCTACACCATTGGTGAAAATGTAGCTTACGACGCAATTGAAGCGCCAGCATTAAAAAACACATGCAACGTGCTTTACCACGGCACTTTAGCACTAAGAAGCCAAGCATCTGCACAAGCGTTGGAATCCCTAAGAGCCAGCGCCGAACTGGTATTTATGGATGTCAATTTGCGCGAGCCTTATTGGGATAAAGACACAACACTTAAGCTGGCACAAAAAGCCGACTGGCTTAAGATTAATGCCGATGAATTTCGTATTTTAGCGGATGCCGACTACAGCGAAGAAGCAGCTTACAATTTACTCACATCACTAAAACTCCAAGGTTTACTAGTAACCCTTGGCGATAAAGGCGCTTGCGTTTACGCCGCAGAACAAAGCCAATGTTCAAAGGTAGTCCCCAAAGTACAAGATAATGTTATTGATACAGTCGGTGCTGGCGATGCTTTTAGCGCGGTTTTTATTATGGGCTTACTTAATAATTGGCCCATGCAGGCCATTTTGGCCCGAGCGCAAGCCTTTGCCTCGCATATTGTGACTATCACCGGAGCGACCAGCACCGATGCCGAGTTTTACACCCCTTTCAAGCAGGCATGGCAAATGGAACCTCTAACCTGCGAGCAGGAATAGATACCCACGCCCTAGCACCCTGCCCCAAAATGATTACAGGCTTTTTTCAATGTATGAACAACGCTCGCACTCTATTCTCAATCACATTCTCGAAAACCTGCCTAGCCAGCTGACCGAACACGACCTTAGATATTTTTTAATTCGGCTTGGCGCTAACTTTTACGCCATTCACAGCCTTTTCGAAAAGCTATATGGCCGCCGTAAAGATTTCAATGAGCAGCTCAAAAATCTTGTCGAACGTATGGCTTGGAGCTACGTTGCTCGCGCTAATGATTTACGCATAGACGACCGCGCCTGCGAAGACGACTACAACTGGTTTTTATCAGAAGAACTCGTCGGCATGGCGCTGTACACCAACGGTTTTGCCGAAGATATTCAAGACCTTCATCAAAAGTTAGATTACTTCGAAGAGCTTGGCATTAACGTTATACATTTAATGCCCATACTGAAATGCCCGCAAGGCGCAAGCGATGGTGGTTATGCCGTTAGCGATTACCGCCAAATCGACCCACGCATTGGCGATCTAGAACAACTTAAAAAGCTCGTTAAAACCATGCGCAATAGAGATATGCACTTAGTTTTAGATGTTGTTGTCAACCACACATCCAACGAGCATCAATGGGCGCAAAAAGCACAGCAAGGTGATCAAAAATACCAAGATTTTTATTACATGTTCGACGACCGGCGCACACCCGATATGTTCGAACAAACACTGCCAGAAATTTTCCCAGAAACGGCCCCAGGCAACTTCACATGGGACCCGAGTGCACAAAAATGGGTAATGACCGTTTTTAACGATTACCAATGGGATTTAAATTATTCCAACCCAGCGGTATTTATCGAGATGCTCGACATTATTTTGTTCTGGGCCAACCAAGGCGCTGATATTGTTCGGTTAGATGCTGTCGCTTTTTTGTGGAAAAAAATCGGTACCGTTTCTCAAAACGAGGACGAGGCACACCTTATTTTGCAACTAATGAAAGATTGCTGCCAAGTGGTTGCTCCAAGCTTGCTATTTATTGCCGAGGCAATTGTGGCCCCAAGCGAAGTCATTAAATACTTTGGTGAAGACGCCGTAGTAGCAAAAGAGTGTGAGATCGCCTATAACGCAACAACAATGGCGCTGTTATGGGATGCTATGGCGACTAAGAATGCCAATTTGCTACGTCAAGGCTTGCGCAGCTTACCCACCAAACTCGACGGAGCCACATGGCTAAATTATGTGCGCTGTCACGACGACATTGGCTTTGGGTTTGATGATCATGACATAGCCATTGCGGGTTACAACCCATATGAACATCGTCGTTTTTTACATAATTATTTTATTGGCAACCATAAAGACTCCGATGCCCGAGGCATCCCTTTTGCCGAAAACCCTAAAACAGGTGATGCTCGTATATCCGGCTCGCTGGCATCCCTTATTGGCCTTGAAGAAGCCATAGAGCAAGCTGACCCAGCACTCATACAGCACGCCATTGATCGCATACTTTTGTTACATGGCATTATTTTAAGTTTTGGCGGCATTCCCCTACTGTATTACGGCGACGAGATTGGTGTTACTAACGATTTCAGCTATTTACAGAATCACGATAAACAAGCCGATAACCGTTGGGTACACAGGCCCATAATCAATTGGCACAAAGCGGAACTTCGCCATCAAGAAGGCAGTATTGAAGCCAAAATTTTTAACGGCATTAAACACCTAATCGCAGTAAGGAAAGCACAGCCTGTCTTTGCTGACTTTAACAATAGAGTCTTGCTCGAACTTAGTAACCCCGCACTTTTTGCTTACTCGCGCTTCGACGTTAAAGACCAATCAAAGCGCATTACTGTATTGGCTAACTTTAGCGCAGAACAACACTTCTTAAAAACTGATGACATTGAAGGCCTTCAAGGCGTTAGCCCATCATCATTAATTAATGCCATTACAGGGAAAGAACCCGAACATTTTCAAAACGATTTAATTCTCAAACCTTACGAATTGCTTTACCTATGCACGTAATACAACAGTTACTGCAATAAAGTTTCGGCCAACAAGCTTTCTAGCGAAAAAGGCAATTTAAGTGCCTTCACCTTTTGCGCATGCTGTTTTGCTTGATCAAAATCGTTATTTAACCATGCATTAAATCCAGCGTAGAAATGTAATTGCGACTGGTAACAGCGATTCCCCTCAACCTGTTCAGCAAGTGCTTGGTAATTTTTATCACCTGCCATCACATCAAACAAAGCAACAGGCCATGGATGGTGGTAGCTTAACTGGCTAGACTTTGGCCAAGCATCATCAAAAGAAATATTTTTATTTTCCCCGTGCGCCACCGCAGCCATCAAGCTTGCCAGCAATAAATCGTAAGAACCCAAAGCATACTTGGCCTGTAAAAATTCTGGGTAATGTTTAACAGCAGCTTGCCATTGCCCGGTTAACATTAAGTAGTCAATATACGCACGCCCTTGTGGCTGACTTTGTAAATCAGCCGCATTAGCCGCTCGCTCAAAAAGACGTTTAGCCGCACCTAAATTGCCGCCATAAACATATAAATATGCTGCTTGCCACAAACTCGGCACATCGTCTTTTTTGGCCAATACCGCCGCTTCGTTAAGCATTAGCGGCATCAGGCCCAATACGCCATAAATAACACCCATTTGATAATGCACATCGGCATCCGAATTGATTTTTAAGGTATTGCGATAAAGGCTTAAGGCAGGCCGCAGTGCTTCGCTATTATCTTGAATACAAGCCTGATCTAGTGCCGCTTGGTAAAAGTAATTGGCCAGCGTATAAGGGTAAAGCTCCTCATCGGGAGCATGTCTGGCTGCCTCGTACAAAACAGCCTTAGCCACTACGGCATGCCCCATCGCCACTAGCTGTTCTGCCAATATCGCTCTTACCGTTGCATTTTCGGGGGCCTCTTGAATAGCCATTCGCAAATTTTTTAGCAAAAGCTCATTACTCACAGAAGCAGGGCTTGATGATTGAATAGCTGCATTACGCTGATACAGAGCAAACGTCGGCGGGTAATATTCATTGCGAATAAGCGCAGGTAAGCGTGTATACAGCTGGTTAAGCCCAGCCATACTTTCCGATAAAGTAAGGTATGCACCTGTAGGCAATTGCGCATTAAAATAATAAAAGCTATACAAGCCACGTAAGGCCGGAACATAGCCTGGCGAGGTTTTTAGCAACGCTTGGTAGCGGCTATATGTAGAGGCCCCTACACGCTTATCAAGAGACTGCGTATAACTTTGAAAGTCTTGATCTATTTGCGCAACAATTTTAACCGGCAGTAAAGGCGGAGCCGCATTAGTCGAGGGCGGTTTATAACCCGTACTGGCACAACCACATAAAATAAGAGCCAGGACGAAAGTACCCGCACGTAAACTTAATAATTTCACGGTTGCGAATACCCTAACTGCTTTGCCAACTCGAAAGACTTCGCAGCTTCCTCTAGCAGCTCGTTATAGCCTTGCGCCAAACCTAACAAATACTGAGCTTCACCATTTTTGGGTTCTAACGCGGCCGCTTTTTTGGCAGCACTTAACGCCGCAGGGAATTGCCCATTTGCAAGGTCCTGCCGTATTCCGGCAAACATGCCTGCAATACCCGTAGCATTAGCCATCATGTTACTTTTAGCGCCTAATTCATTATTCAAGTTATAGGCCACAGCAAAACCTTGTTCTTCAGCTAAGCCGGTAATTGCATCGTAAAAAGCAGCATAATCACTACGGGCCAATGTTAATGATGGCAAGCGAATTTGAGTCTCTACTGCAATACCCTCAGGCTTAGCCTGACTGCTTTGGACAACCGAAAACCAAGGCGTTTCGATATTAGGGCCAGTACTGATGAGCTCTTGGTACGACTGCCCTTGCTTTTTAAATAGCACACTGGCGTTCAAAACAAAACCTGGGTCCAACTGAAAAGGTTGCACCCGCTCGCTAGGCTTATGCCACTGATAAACCCCAGCAAAAACCCCCAACAATTGATTAACGTTAAAAACAATACTTTCGGGCGCATCGCGCTCCCATGGTGCTTTAAAACGCCACACACCAGAAACTTTAAACGGAAGCCAAAGATCTTCGGCGTTTTCGACGGTCAATTCAGTTAACTCTGCGTTAGCAAATAAATTGGCAAGGCTATCGGTAATGGCTTTTTCTTTTTCCGTTTGATACATCCATGTAGCACGTAAACTCTGTTCATAAATACCGCTTAGGCTTAACGAAAAATGTCCCTTTAAGGGCTCGTCTATTTTTGCTTCTGCATTGGGCGGCTCAAACACGACATTCAAATGCGCCTGATGGAAGTCAATAGCCCTATCGGGAATCGTCGTTAAGGCATTAGAGTTTTTCTTCACAATTAAAGCTGGCTGCCCTTCCAAACCAATACCGCCGCCTGGGTATAACTGCTGATCGCCAGATGTATCTAACCAAATCGCCCGCTGGCCATGCTGAGCCGGGATATGGGTAATCATGTGATCGAAATACACGCTAGGAACCGGCATATCAGGCAAACCCATCGAGCGCGTTGCGACTAACGCGGGGTAAGCCTCCACACCCAGCTCACGCAGCAGAGCAATCGTTAATACCGTTTGATCTTTACAATCGCCATAGCCATTTTTATAGACCGCAGGCGCAGAGTGTGGCTCGTAGCCACCGCGTCCTACATGCGCAAATACATAGCGCACCTGCTGATTAAGTAACGCGTAAACGGCGCGTATTTTTTCATCGCGCGTTGTCGCTTGCTGCGCTATACGCTGCGCTTGCCGCTTTAATGTTTCATCTAATTGAATATGTGGCGCAAACAGCGCTAAGGCCCAATCAGCAACAGCTTGCCATTGCGGTGTGGTAGACACCGAAACAAAAGGAACAATGCCATCTTCACGCGGCATGTAAGGTTGCAACGGTATTGCACGTAAATTTTTTGCCACCCAATGCCACTGGATGCCAGCGGCTGTTTTTTTGCTGCTTTGTTTTACCCACTTAGGATGCGATATAGCGCTGGTTAATGCTAGCGATTGTGGGCCTAGCAGCGTCACTTCACGCACAGCAACAGGGTCTAAGCGCGAACTTTGCCCACCGGCTCTACCCTGCCACCAATGCAACCAAAAACGAGCAAAATAAGCTTTTGGCATAATTGCCGACATACTCTTTCGCGTGTATTGAAACTCAATAACACTGCCGGCCCTAACATTCGGCAGCGAGAAAGTCAGCTCTTTGCGATCTTGGTAAAAATTATCCTGTGAGGGGCTTTGAATTTGAATCGCATCGGCAAGTACGTTCTCTAACTGCCCGTGCTGAGTCAGTACACGAGCAAAATCCAACGTTAGCTGGTCAAAATGTTCGTTGTAGGGAATGGTAATTTGGCTGTAATCGCGGGCAGCTTCATCATCATTTATCGCCACGGACATGTACACAACCGCCTGCGCCAAGTAATCCTCGTCCAGCACAATGTGGGATTTGCGCAATAAAACCTCTGCGCCGGCATTCGGCGAAGGCTTATACGCACGTTTTTGTACCGCTAACGCTGCAGCTAAGCTTTGATGGCTCTCTCCACCCTGGGCATGTACTAAAGGCACACACAATAAAGCTCCGAATAAGCCATATCCCAATACACGCGCACAAACGCCCAACCCAAGACCTATTGCGCAACCAAGCGCGACCCTAACAGACATACAACATCCTTAACTATCAAAACAATCGGCCAATCTTGCGCGATTTATGCAAAATCGCACATTCTACGTTAAAACACATAACGTGCATTTTTTAGGCGCATTGATTATGCTAAGCGCTTTTATCTAACTGCCCGTCAGGCTAGGCTTTGCGGCCTGACAAACACGCAACAGAGAGCCCGCGATGATATCCTTTTTTAGCCGCTTGTTTAAAAAAGCACCGAGTGCAGCCCCACACTCAAAGACTAGCACCAATAACGCACAAAACCGCGTAAATACCTCGGTAACGGCTGAGCAACCCGTGCTTCCCAGCCAGTACGGGGCAGAACTGCTCGGTTTAGCGCGCGACACAAAAGCCAGCAAGCAGCGCACCGCAGCACGCCAGCAAATCGCCAAACTCCTAGAAGAGAACGCAGTCACCCTCGCGCAAATTACTGCCGACGCACAAAACACCGAAGAGCTCCTTAACCTTTGCAGCTACAATGCAGCCGCAATTGAAGACATCCTTAGCACAATAACAGACCAACAAGCCCTTGCGGCCATGGCGAACGAAGCGCCTTCAGCACAAGTGCGCAAAGCCGCCGCCGAGCGTGTTACCGAACGCAGTGCCGTCGAAAACATGCTGAAAGGCGCCAAAGGCAAAGACAAAAACGTCTATAAAGTTGCTAAGTCACGTCTAGCTGTTTTTAAAGCAGAAGACGATGCCCTTGCTCAGCGTCATGCTCACTTAGCAAGCATTTGCAACGACGCAGAACGCCACGCCAAAAAGCCTTTTGATCATCTCTACACACACAAATTTGTTAGCCTAGAACAAGATTGGCAGGCCCACGAAGCCGATGCTACCGCAGAGCTGCAAAAACGTTTTGACAACGCTATTACCAACTGCCAAAAAATCATCGATGCAGAAATAGATAAAGGTAAAGCCGCAGCATTGGCAGAGCAGTTAGCCAACAGCATGGTCGCAAGCATCCAGGCCGCAACACAAGCGGTAAACCAAGTAGCACAAGCGCTTTACGATAGCCAAGATATCGATGCCGACGCCCTAGCGCAATTTAAAGAACAGCTCAGCGAACAAAGCCAAAACGTGCAAGCTCAGATCAATAACGGCCAAAGCTCTAGCAGCAAGAGCAATGAGCAACAAAAAGCGCAGCAAAAAGCACAGCAAACTTTTTACCAAGCGAGCGAAGCGGCCCATGCGCTACTTAAACTTGTCGAGCAAGACGGCACCGTCACTGCGCTAGTTACCGCCCTTAATAGTCAAGAAAAAGAGGCCGCAGAAAGCACGCGCAAAGCCATTTCTGCGCAGCTCAATATTCGCCACAATTTACCAACACTACAGAGTGAAAGTGCCGACACTGCCAAAGCTGCTATTGCACAATGGCAACAACAGCAAAATGATATTGTCGCAAAACGTAAAGCGTTAATTGGTCACGTTAGCGACTTAATTCGCAGAGCCAATATTGCAGCGAATAGCGGCCAAGTAAGGCGCGCTCGCGGCATTGCCAAAGAACTTAATGAAAAACGCGCAGAACTTACCGATATACCTTTGGGCATTGCTAACAAACTAGAACAACTCGACGAGACCATGACCAAGCTCGGCGATTGGCACGACTTTGCCGTGACGCCGAAAAAAGAAGCCCTAGTAGAAAAAATGACCGCGCTTCAAAGCTCTGAACTAGCACCAGACGACCTCGCCGATAAAATTCACGCCCTACAAGACGAATGGAAATTACTGTGTAAAGGCGGCCAAAATCAGGATGAAGAATTATGGCAAGCCTTTCAGCAAAGTGCAGATGTCGCTTTTGAACCCTGTAAAAAGCACTTTGCAGAACAAGCCGAGATCCGCGAAAAAAATGCAGAGCAACGTAAAGCCTTAACGCAGCAACTCGAGCAATATCACGATGCTTACAACTGGGAGCAAGCCGTTTGGAAAGATGTAGAACAAACGCTACGGGTAGCAAAAGATGCCTGGAAAACACTATGGCCAGTACCACGCCAGCAGCAAAAAGAACTGCAAAGTGGCTTTGATGCCGCTTTAGATAAAATTTATGGCGAAATGAACGCCGCTTACGAAATCGTTAAACAGCGCAAACTGCAGCTAATAGAACTGGCAGAAAAAGCCGCCCAACACGGCGACCCCAAAAGAGCGGCCGAAGACATTAAACAACTGCAACAAAACTGGAAGCAAGCAGGCCGCACTTTCAGAAAAACCGATCAGCAACTGTGGACACAATTCCGAGGACTTTGCGATGAGGTGTTCAATAAGCGACAAACCATTTTTGATGAAGCCAATGCTGAGCGCGATCAATTAATCGCCCAAGCCAATACGCTAATTGATCAGCTAGAAGCCATAGCACAAGAAGATGGTGAAAAGCTGCAAACTCAAGGCAGCGAAATCAGCGATTTAAAAACCGCCTTTTCTGAACTCGGTGATATTCCTAAAGCCGAATACAGCAAGTTTCACACACTATTAAGTAAAATCGAACAAAAAATATCCAGCCACCGATCAGATGCGCAACAACAAGCCTGGAAAAGCTTATTTACCATTAACACAGAGCTAACAGCGCTTGAACTAAGCGAGGATAGCGGCGATGCATTAGACGCCTTCAAAGAGCAGCTAAATACAACTAAGCTACCTAGCAGCTGTAACGAAGCCTTTTTACAACGCGTTAATGCACTAGGCAGCAACGACAATACCGCACTTCACACTAGCGAAGAGGCACTTCGGCTACTTTGCATACGAGCAGAAATTGCCAACGGCATCGAAAGCCCCGCCGAAGACAAAGCCCAACGCATGAACTACCAAGTAGAGGCGCTCAAGCAAAACTTCGGCAGCACCCAAACCGATACCGCCGAAAGCCTAGCGCGTGAATGGATCACCATAAGCCACTGCCCTGCAACCAGCTTACAGTCGCTTCAGCAACGCTTTTTAGAAAACACCTTTGAAAAAACAAACAACAAAGTGGCCGAACCGGCTTAATCGCTAGTCAAATACGGTTTTTTAAGCCGCATCAAAAAAGCCAGCTCTATCAATTAGAGCTGGCTTTTTAATTTAGCTGGCAGCAAGTATTAATTATCAGACCAAACAGCGAACTCATTACCGCTTGGTTCATAAAAGTGAAAGCGCCTGCCACCTGGAAAAGCAAAGGTTGGCATAGCTATCGTACCGCCGGCAGCCTCTACTTTGGCCAAGGTACTCTCCAAATCAGAGCTGTAGAACACAAGTAAAGCACCACCCACTAACGAGCGAGATTTAAGCTCGGCTTGATAAAAACCACCATCTAAGCCTTCGTTTTCAAAGGCAGTATAATCGGGACCATAGTCCTGAAAGCGCCATTTGAAAACTTCACTAAAAAATGCTTTGGTCGCTTCAAGATTCACTGCAGGAAATTCTACATAGTTTAACTTTTCGTGCTGGTGCATGACTTTCTCCTTCAGGTTAATAAGCGCTTATAGTCTTAGCGCATAGATGAACAAAAACACAAGATAATAGCGCGGCTCGATGCCGCTACAGCTCAGCTCCAGCAAGCTATCAACCGACCCGAGCAGTGTCGATTTTGCTTACATTGCAATAACAAGCACTTTATGTACTTCCATTTTGCCTTTCAAGTTTGGCGCGCCAAACAACGCGCCAAGGCATGCCAGTGCTGGGGTACACTCAATTCTCCTTACAACAAACACCCACTCAAGAAAACTCTGGCACGATAGCTGCTTACTTTAAGATATGCGAACAATTAAATTCGACAAAACCTCTGTGCATGCACTGCAACACACTCACTGCAACAAAGGTTGAAGCGGAATACTCTAAAGGAATCAATATGAAAAATATTATTGCAAAATCGGCGCTCGCCGTAGCCTCAGGCTTATTCAGTCTATCTGCTAGCGCGCTTGTGTTAAACGAATACAATGTTTTTACCGTAGCAAATTACACTCATGGGAACGCCTCTGTTGGCGGCAAAGTTTTTGTTGGTGGCGACGCGACTATTCATGGCTACATGGATGTTGGCTTAACGCTTACACCCTCATCAACACTTGATACGCTTGTTACCGTAGGGGATATCAACTCTCCAGGCGGTGGTTTTAACGTTGAAGCTGGCAACGTAGTTTATGGCGGTAGCGTTAGCAGCAACCTAAACTTCAACATGAATGGCGGCGGCACTGTACGCCAAGAATCGCGCGCAGCACTTACAACGCAGCGCGATAACATGATAGCCGAGCTAAACAGCACGTCTAACAACTACAGCAACATGGCATCAAACGGTAGCCTTGATCGCAGCGGTAACACAGCTACGTTTAATTACACGGGCACACAAAGTACTGCGGTTTTTAACGTCAATGCCGAAGATGTATTTCAACAAAATACCGGCCTAAACTTAAATGCCGGACTTGCTGAAACCGTTATCATTAATATCTCAACACAAAATAGCGGTTACAACTTTGTTTCCGGCGGCGGCATTAACTTCACTAACGGTTTTTCAAACCCCAACCCTGATGCCAACAACATCGGCGCTAGTAATATTTTGTGGAACTTCTACGATGCCGAAGCCGTAGACTTTATGGGACTAGATACCTTCCGCGGCTCTATTTTAGCGATGGGAGCCTCTGTATACGGCAACCCAACTACCGATGGCACTGTAGCAGTTAAATCTTTATACCAGTCTCGTCAAATCCACAACTATACATTTGTACCGCCATCAGAAGTTCCCTTACCAGCATCAGTTCAATTTATGCTAATGGGTATGGCCGCTTTTGTTGGCATACGCCGCTGGCGCAAGCGTAAGGCTGCCAAGGCAGCAATCGCTTAAGCCTTACCAGCTCAACACTAATAAAAAAGGCCTTGATGCATGCGCACCAAGGCCTTTTTTATTGCCCGCAAAACAACCTCATTTTTGAGCCCAACGTTCACGCAGCAAAGCTATTTTTTTCGCAATCCCTTCACTGACACCTTTATTTTCTAGGCCCTCTAATACTTCACGCCCACCCGCATGGTCACCACTGCGATACAGTGAATCGGCGTAATGCAATTTGATTTCCGTAATATCAGCAAAGCCAAGTGCCTTATTAAAAGCATAATTCGCCTCCGTAAACTTCCCTGCTGTCATCAGCACCACGCCCTGCGTATCCAGCAGAGCTGGATTATCCGAAGAGGCAAAACCCTCGGTTAACTGCAAGGCTTTTCGCAACGATGCTTGTGAAAATAATTCACCAACAAGCAATAACGCATAATTATTGCGAACAATGTCGTTATTCGAGTCAACTTGTAACAACTGATCATAAACTACGCCTGCTTCAGCCGCCTGCGCTTGCTGCTCCAGCATTCTTGCGTAAGCAATACCTACGCTGCTATTTTTCGATTGTGTATAGCTGCCTTTTAATAACACCAATGCTTCAGCAGCATCGCCGTGGTAACGCTTAAATTTTGATAAAGCGACAACCCCCTCATACCAAGAAGGCTGTGCTTGGGTAACACTGGAAAGCCGTTTTATAGCCGCAACTGGGTTAGCCTCAAATGTTAATTGCGCTATTAACAGATGCGCCGTTAAATCGTGTGCGTTTTTTTCGGTGTGCGTGAGCAAAAAAGTTTTAAATACTTCAAGCGCTTTAGCTTTATTTGCACACGCAAACATCGCTTTAAGTGCTTTATCGTACTGCCCCCGCGCACTCACCGCCTTGCCAAAAGATGTCATAGCCCTAGCGTAATCACCTTGTTGCTGCTGAATAAAGCCTTCAAAAAACAAAGCATCAGCAGCGCTCAGGTCCAAAGCTTTTAATTGCTCAAGGATAGCCGTTGCTGTTTTATAATTCGCTCTTAGTGCTGCAATCTGTAGTTTAATACCCAGCAAAGCGGCATCCTCTGGGTAACGTTTTAATGCCCGCGTCACCAAAGCATCGGCATTGGTTAAGTGCTCCTTGCTAAAAGCCTCATAGATATGAAAACGCAGTGCCGCGTAATTATCTGGGTCGACAAGCCCTATTCTGTGATAAAAATCTTTCGCCAAACTTGTATTGCCTTGCCGCTGGTAGTGCTCTGCCAATAAAGATAACGCTTCAACAGATTGTGCGTTTTGTGCAAGCACCTTATTGAGATAAACCACCGCATCACCCGAACGGCCCTCACGCACCAACAACTTCGCCCGCAAAAGCAAGGCATTTACATGATTTGCATCAAGCGCCAATACCGATATCACAAGCGTTTGTGCGTTATCCCAATCGCCCTGTAACCAAGCCAATTCAGCCTGCATAGATTTGGCTTGCGCCAAAGCTTTTGGCGTTTGATTGGGCAATGCAACTAATGTATTTAAATCTTGCTGGGCCAAAACCACATTGTTATGACTAAAGGCTGCATTAACGCGATAAAATAAAAGCCCTGTAGGGTTATTAGCCTTGCGAATAAACTCATCTAATAATTTACCCGCTCGCTCCGGATCATCCTGTTTAACAAGGTCTACTAGTAATACTTGCAAAGCATCAGCTTGCGGGTATTTATGCAAATAATTATTTAGCTCATCAATAGCGGCTGGGCGGCCACGCTGATCATTGACAAGTTTGATCAATTTAATAATTTGCGCATCTGAATAATCACTACTATCAATAAGCGCCTTCAAATCAAGAATAGATGCATCAACATCACCGCGCGCTTCATTAACTTCTATGCGTAGCACTCGGTATTGCGGGTTTTGCTCGTCCAGCGCTATCGCCTTATCAAGTGCCTTTAACGCTTGCGGCCACTGCTCTTGTTTTTTGGCGACAACACCGATCAGCCCCCATAGCTCTGCATTTTCAGGGAAAGCCTTTAAAGCATCCTCCCCTAGTGTTTGTGCTTGCTGCCACTTATCTTCGGCAATAGCCACCGCTAACGCCAACTTGTAGTACTGCAAAGTCTCTGGCTGCAATTGCGCCAACGATTTTGCGGACTTTTGAGCAACAGCTAAATCCCCCATCAACAAGGATATTTCTCCCAGCTCAAAAATAGCCGTTGTATTTTCGGGGCTATATTCCACTGTTTTTTGCAAATGATACTGGCGTGCAGCCAAGTCTTGTTTGTCTTTGGCCAATGTCGCCAAGCCAAAGTGGGCATCGCCATTGGTAGCATCCAGCGCGAGCGCATTACGGTACTGCACTCGCGCCTTACCCAAGAGTTCCTGCTCATAAAATGCTTGGCCGCTATGCAAGTAATCCTCAGCTGTTTTTTTCTCTTTGCAACCAGCACTCATCAAGACGAATGCAGCAATAGATAGACCAAGCGGAATTGTTTTTTTAGACACAATAAAACCTTATTAATATGAATCGGAACCGGGTAAAAACGTTGCTAATGGTGAGCGAATCAAGCTAATAAATTCTTGAACTTTTTGATCCGACGCCGCCAACTGTCGATTATCGACGACAGGTATTGTCACCCGAACAAGAGCACCATCTGTGCGCCCTGTTTGAACAAACGCTTTAAACAGCAACCATTTTTTATAATATTCATTGGCCACTGTTTGGCCTCTCTCGGAAAACCAATAATAAACTAACTGCTTTTGTCCTTCTTTGGCAATAACAGCCCTATTAACATCAGCACCATCAAGTTTCATACGCTCAAACGACTCGATCACCCAACCGCCACCAGGCATGCAAACACGCGGAGAATGCGGGGATTCGCCCTTGCGCTGATTAGCGTAATAAGCAACGTATAAATTAATTGGCTCTAGCTCCATCGGATGCTTAAAATTCATCATCATGTAGTCAGTCAATTTTAATTTATCGGTAACTCTCGCCTCTAAAGGGCGAGGCTCACCTTGCCAAGCGCCAATACTGTGTGGAAATAAGGCTAAATGGGTTGCCGGTGGCTCCAAGCCTTGGCGCTGCTGCAACAATGTAGAAACTAAAAAAGTAGTCAATAACAAAGCTAGCGCACCATAAACAGCGCTAGTTTTCAGAATTAGCTGGCCCTCTTCGCCGGCAGCCTGGGATAACTCATCTAAACCTAGAATGTCTGCAAGGGAGCGCCTAGTCGTTAGCCTTTCCAGAACTATAATTTCCAAAAACAAAAAGACCAGACAAAAAACAAAGACAACCCAACCTTCGGCATCGTGTACGGTTCCTTCCGTGGCTGCCAGCCCGTAGCGCTCTACCAGCGCAGCGGTAATCGCAATCCGCAGGCTATTCATAAAAACAGTGATCGGTATAGTTGATAAGAAAACAAATCCGCGTTTAAGCCAGTGGGCGCGGTAGAAGTAAGCAACAATAAACCCTACACTCATTAATGGGTATAAAAAGCGCAAACCGCTGCAGGCCTCCACTACTTCTAGCTGATGACGCCCCAAATCAATCACATTCCCACTGAGAAATACTGGTATTCCCAGCAAACCAATAAACATCACCCCCAACTGTGAAGACAACAGTTGTAATTTTGCAGTGAGCATTACCTCAATAAAGTACGGCAAGGGAATAGAAAAAAACAATATAAAAATAGGGGCACTTAATAACCTTGCACTAGCCCACCCTAAGTAAGCTAAACAAGCCCCCCACAGCAATAACACAAAGGAAATTTGAACCAGCGCAAACAGCGCACTAACTTCGCCGGCCAGAAATAGTAAGAGTGCTACCGCCATCACCAGCACACCCCAAACACTGCCGCCGGTAGCGCAAGCCCGAATAGCCCGCCAACGTTCACTTACGATATAAAGACTGATAAAAGGAATTACAATACCGTGACTATATTCGGTTTCCGCCAGCCAGCGCTCCACCAAGTTTAACAAAGCTCCACTGTACAAATATGGAACCAACAACAGCGGCAACAAAGGCCAATAAGTACGAAAAAAGGCCATAATTCGGCGCCCTACCAATAAATAAAAGAATTGCGAATGCACAATTTAGCTTATGCAAATAACACTACAGTTTACTGCCCCACCCCCGATACACCAATGGCTAATCGTCAAAATACGGTTTGGATAGCGCCTTCGCTAACACACGTGCGATACGGATGCCCCCGACACTGGACACTCAGCAGAGACCTAGGAGCAATACGCCCTCCTAGCAAGATTTACTCACCCAGCAACTCATGACACTGCACAGACTTCATTATCGCTTATTATCGCAACGGTGATAAATTTACACAGCCACTTCCAAGCTTGGCACCACTCGACCGTAGAATGTCAGCCGCCAAACAAAACGCTCAGCCATCACTCAAAAAGCACAAGTTGAATAGAATTACCGCTATGCACGAAAGAGGTACCCGCGTCCAACCTCTACTCGTTATCACCTGCCTACTCATCGGCCTTTGCTTATAGCGTATAAAGCGTTTCCCGCAGGATGACCACCTAGAGCGCTCAATGCCTACATTATTTACGTTGCACTACCGGCGGTAGTACTCAATGAAATCCCCAAATTAACACTAAATCACGAAGCACTTTTACCCATAGCGCTAGCATGGTCGGTTATGCTTTTTACCGCTGCGCTTGTGTTTCTTACCAGCCGGTTGTGCCGATGGTCCAAAGGTGTGACAGGCATCTTAATGCTTACCGTTCCGCTCGGGAATACGAGCTTTGTAGGCATACCTTTACTGCAAGCGTTCTTAGGGAGCGAGGCATTGCCTTATGCAATTCTATACGACCAATTTGGAACTTTTCTGGCTTTAAATACTGTCGGTGTTGCCATCGCCAGTATTACTCAGCCGACGACAAATACAAAGCACCGGTATGGCACATACATTATCAGCTTCCCGCCATTTATCACGCTACTTATCGCCTTTTGCTGCCGCTGGTTGGAATACCCCGAATGGCTCAATGAGGTATTACCCCGTATGGCACAAACTTTAGTCCCAGTGGATATGGTCGCCGTAGGGCTCCAGTGGCGGCTTCGCCTGGACCGAAAGCATTTGCAGCCGTTAACCATAGGCCTTGTTTATCTTTTGTTGCTTTCGCCATTGTTTACATGGGCGCTATTGAAAATGCTGACAGTCGAGGGGTTAGTCGCAAAAGTCATTATTTTAGAACCCGCCATGCCTTCCATGATCTCTGCAGGCGTGCTCGCCACATCACACCACCTAGCCCCCCCAAACTCACCGCATCCATCGTGGGCAACAGTATTACAATAGGCATATTTAGCGTATGGCTGTGGCATCAGGCAATGAGCTAAAACCCGATAGATAAAAAGACTAACAGTAGGTTCTAATGCGCAAGAAAAGTGACCGCGAAAAAATCCAACTTGAGCACGCCGCTGCTAAAATTTTTATGCGCCGCTTCGAAGCTAAAACAAGCAAAGCCATTCGTGATATTATTCACAACGAGCCAGCAAAACCCGACGTTACCTGTCACCTCGAGGGCGAAAACCTCGACCTAGAAATTGCACATATTTATGGCTCAGAAGCCGAAGCGATTCAAATACTCGGTCACTACATTGACGAAAATACCACCATCGAACTCAAACACCTGCGCACGATTCAAGGAGCTTACAACCGCTTATTAACAGCGCTCAATCGAATTTTACTCAACAAATCAAAAAAATATTATTTAACGGATAAAGTCTGGCTAGTCTTGCGCAATGCACACCCAGCATGGACATCAGACGATATCAAAGCCTTACGCACGGAAATCACCATTCCAGAAAACCACCCCTTTGACCAAATTTGGATTATTGGTGATTTTGCCGGCGACAGCGACATTGTTAGACTCTACCCTGCCAATACACCTAAAGCGGTAGACTTTTGTCCATTGTAATTGCGCTTTCCCGAATAGGCTTATTGTAGCGGTGTGGAGCCTATTCACAATAACCCGTTTACCGGATTTTTACGCTGCTGCCCAATAACACAGACAAACAACATTACCAATGAATATTGAACTAAGAAGAAAAATTATCGAAATTTGTAACAAGAAAATAGCGACGAAAGGCGACAATGTAGGTCTATCGTTTTATGCTTTTTTCAGCAATAAAAACAACGACCCAGAGCAACTCATGGAAGTTGCCACTTGGTGGATTAAAACCCACCGGTTAGACCACTTTGAAAAGGCCAATAAAATTATAAATATGGTACAAAGTGGTGTTTAACGCTTTATTTTTACCACTGCATTGCCGTGATTAAAACCCAGCCTACGCATTAGACCAAAAAAATACCCGCTTAAGCGGGTATTGTAAAAAGCGGTGTTTTGGCAGTATTAAAAAGTATACACCGCACCGGCTGAAAACATGTAGAGGTCGTCGATCCCTTCAAACTCAAAAGATTCGTACTCTGCACGCACTGCAAATGAACCAATCTGGAATTTAGCGCCTATGCCATAGGTGACATCAGAATCAGACTCATCAAATTTACCGTCAGAGTACTTAAATTCGCCATCGGCACTGCTATAACCTAGCTTGGCAAATAGACCAATAGGGCCAACATCAAAACCCGCTAAACCGTATACATCAAAAGTGGTTAAGTCAGCTTCAAGAGCACCATCGCCACTTTTAAACGATCCAAAATCACGGTAATCCGCCTCAACAGCCAAATCAATTAAAGGGACTAAACCTAGGTTGTAGCCCAGTATAATCTTGTACGCAGAGCTATCATCATCAATACTTGTATCAACATCGTCCGCTTTGACACTCGTTTGACCAACGCTACCACCCACATAAAAACCACTAGCTATAGCATTACCTCGTCCGGTGGCGGCACCGCCGTTACCGACAGCGGCACTATCGCCACCGCAAGCGATGTGATCAGCAGTATTGATATTAGCGGCTTAAACGACGGCACCTTAACCGTTAGCGTGGTTTTGACCGATACCGCCGGCAATGCCGCCACAGCCGTTACCGCAACAACATTACTGGATAAAACCGCGCCCGCAGGCCAAAGCGTAAGCTTTAACGATGTCACCATCAACGCGACCGAGGCCACAAGCCAAGCCTTCACCTTTGCCAGTGCCGAAGTGGGCAGTAGCTACAGCTATAGTATTACCTCCTCCGGTGGCGGCACCGCCGTGACCGGCAGCGGCACCATTGCCACCGCAAGCGATGTGATTAGCAGCCTTGATGTGAGTGGTTTGAGCGATGGCACCTTAACTATTAGCGTGGTATTGACCGATACCGCCGGCAATGCCGCAACAGCGGTAACCAACACCGCCACATTAGATGCCGCCGCACCCACAGGCCATAGCGTAAGCTTTAACGATGCCACCATTAACGCCACCGAGGCCGCAAACCAAGCCTTTACCTTTGCCAGTGCCGAAGTGGGCAGCAGCTACAGCTACTCCATTACCTCCTCGGGTGGCGGCACGGCCGTGACCGGCAGTGGCACTATCGCCACCGCAAGCGATGTGATCAGCAGCCTTGATATTAGCGGTTTGAATGACGGCACCGTCACCGTTAGCGCAGTACTTACCGATACTGCCGGCAATGCCGCAACAGCCGTGACAAATACCGCCACACTGGATCAAACCGCACCCGTTGCCGCGGAAGTGACAGCGGTAACAACACCCACGAATGACAACACCCCCAATGTCACCTTAAGCACCACCGAAGCCGGCACGCTTGCCATTGGTGGTAGCTGTGGCAGTGCTAACGAAGGCGCCATAAGTGCTGGCAATACCACCATTACCTTAACTCAAGGTGATAACAGCACCGCCTTAACCGACGCCACTTACACCGACTGCACCGCAAGCGTGACCGACAGTGCCGGTAATACCAGCAATACCCTTACGCTAACCAGTTTTACTCTCGATACCACCGCCCCTAGCGGCCAAAGCGTGAGCTTTAACGATGCCACCATCAACGCTACCGAGGCCACCAGCCAAGCCTTTACCTTTGCTAGCGCTGAAGTGGGCAGTAGCTACAGCTATTCTATTACCTCCTCCGGTGGCGGCACCGCCGTGACCGGTACGGGCACCATTGCTACCGCAAGCGATGTGATTAACAGTCTTGATGTGAGTGGTCTGAGTGATGGCACCCTAACCGTGAGCGTGGTGTTAACCGATACCGCCGGCAATGCCGCCTCAGCGGTAACCAACACCGCCACACTAGATGCCGCCGCGCCTACAGGCCACAGCGTAAGCTTTAACGATGCCACCATTAACGCCACCGAGGCCACCAGCCAAGCCTTTAGCTTTGCCAGTGCCGAAGTGGGCAGCAGCTACAGCTACTCCATTACCTCATCGGGTGGCGGCACGGCCGTTACCGGCAGTGGCACTATCGCCACCGCAAGTGATGTGATCAGCAGCCTTGATATTAGCGGTTTGAATGACGGCACCGTCACCATTAGCGCAGTACTTACCGATGCTGCCGGCAATGCCGCTACAGCCGTAACAAATACCGCCACACTGGATCAAACCGCGCCGGTTACAGCGGAAGTAACGGCCGTAACAACACCTACGAATGACAGCACCCCCAATGTCACCTTAAGCACCACCGAGGCCGGCACGCTTGCCATTGGTGGCAGCTGTGGCAGTGCTAACGAAGGCGCAATAAGTGCTGGCAATACCACCATTACCCTAACCCAAGGGGATAACAGCACCGCACTAACCGACACCACTTACACCGACTGCACCGCAAGCGTGACCGACAGCGCCGGTAATACCAGCAATACCCTTACGCTAACCAGCTTTACTATCGATACCACCGCCCCCAGCGGCCAAAGCGTGAGCTTTAACGATGCCACCATTAACGCCGCCGAGGCCCCAAGCCAGGCCTTTACCTTTGCTAGCGCCGAAGTGGGCAGTAGCTACAGCCATTCTATTACCTCCTCGGGTGGCGGCACCGCCGTGACCGGTACGGGCACCATTGCTACCGCAAGCGATGTGATTAGCAATATTGATGTGAGCGGCTTGAGTGATGGCACCTTAACCTTAAGCGTGGTACTCACAGATGTCTCTAGCAACGCTGCAACCGCCGTAACCCACACGGCAACACTCGATAAAACGGCGCCTTCAGGCCAAAGCGTAGTATTTAGCGATGCACTTATCGACGCCACCGATGCCGCAAGCACTAGCTTTACCTTTGCTGCGGCTGAAGTGGGCAGTACATACAGCTACACCATTAGCTCGAGTGCTGGCGGTACCGCCGTAACCGGTACGGGTACCATTGCCACCGCAACCGATACCATTAGCAGCCTTAACGTGAGCGGCTTAAATGACGGCACCTTAACCCTAAGCGTGGTACTTACCGATGAAGCCGGCAATGCGGCTACTGCCGTAACCCATACCACCACCAAAGATACCCGCAGCGCGCAAACCATTACCTTTGCCCAGCCCAGCGAGCAAAACTTTGGCACTACCCCAACCCTTAGCGCCACCGCTAGCTCTAACTTAACAGTAAGCTTTAGCTCGAACACCACCGCCGTGTGTACCATTACTAGCGCAGGGGCTTTAACGTTTGTTACGGTAGGCACTTGTAGCATTAGCGCCACCCAAGCCGGCGACAGCGATACTTGGCTGGCCGCTAGCGCTGTAACCCAAAGTTTTAATGTTGCCGCTGTAATGCCTGCTGCGCCCACCATTGGTACCGCGATTAAAGGCAATGCACAGGCTGTCGTTAGCTTTACCGCACCGGCCTTTACTGGCGGTGCTAGCATTACGCAATACACCGCAACGGCAAGCCCAGGTGGGCTAACCGCCACCGGCACCAGCGCACCTATTACGGTAACAGGCTTAACCAATGGCGTTGAATACACCTTTAGCGTTACTGCCAGCAATAGCGTAGGCACTGGCGACGCATCCGATGCCTCTAATGCGGTAACTCCCAGCGCCGATGCCGGTGCACCACCTATTGTGCTCTACGACTTTGAAAACAACAGCCAAGATGGCAGCGGCAATGGCAACCATGGCGCCGTAATTGGTACCACCAGCTATACCACTAATGGCCACAGCGGCAGCGCATTAACCTTTGATGGCGCAAGCTACCTTGCTATGCCCAATAGCCTGCTGCTGGATAACCAAGACTTTACCGTCGCCTTCTGGTTTAAAACCACCGGCCGCGGCGGGCTTTTGGGCTATCAAAATAACAGCGTCGCCAACATTGTTAGCGCCAATCAGCATGTGCCTATTTTATCGGTTAATGCCAACGGTAAACTGCATGCCGAATTGTGGACAAGTAACAACGGCTTAGTATTAACCTCAACCGCTAGCGTTAACGATGGCCAATGGCACTACGTGGTAATGACGGCCGACACCACCGGCAACAAACTAAGCGTTTACCTAGACCGTGAATTTGTCGGCACTGGCAATGCCACCGTGCAACACCTCGCCATGAGCTTTAACCAACTGGGCTTTAACAAAGGCGTAGGCCGCACCGAACTGCAAGACTACGATTACTTTACCGGCCAGATCGACGAATTTACCTTCTACGAAAGCGCCCTACCCACCAGCGACTTAGTCGATAACCAAGCGCCAGTGGCCAGCAATGCAAACCTCGCTGTTACCGAGGATACCGCCACCGCAGCCACCTTGGGCGTAAGCGATGCCGATAATGACACCCTCACCTACACCATTACCAGCAACCCCAGCAACGGCGTACTCAGCGGCACAGCCCCTAACTTAACCTACACGCCAGCGGACAACTTCAATGGCAGCGATAGTTTCAGCTTTAGCGCAAACGACGGCACCTTCGATTCCAACATTGCCACCGTAAGCATTACCGTAAGCGCCGTAAACGATGCCCCTGTTGCCACCGCCGATAGCGCCACAACTGGCGAAGATAGCAGCGTAATAGTCGACGTTTTAGCAAACGATAGCGATATTGATAGCAGCCTAAATGCCACCAGCGTTGCCATTGTTAGCGCGCCAAGCCAAGGCAGCACCAGTATTAACAGCACAACTGGCGCTATTACCTACACCCCAACGGCTAACAGTAACGGTAGCGATAGCTTTACCTACACCGTGAATGATGCCGAAGGCGCAACATCCAATAGTGCCACGGTGAGCATTACCATCACCGCCGCCAATGATGCTCCCGTTGCCACCGCCGATAGCACCACAACCGACGAAGATACCAGCGTATTAGTGGACGTTTTAGCGAATGACAGCGATATTGATAGCGCCCTAAATGCCGCCAGCGTTGCCATAGTCAGCGCGCCAAGCCAAGGTAATACCAGCATCAATACCACCACCGGCGCCATTACCTACACCCCAACGGCTAACAGCAATGGCAGCGATAGCTTCACCTACACAGTAAATGATGCCGAAGGCGCAACATCCAATACCGCGACGGTCAGCATTGCCATTAATGCTGTTAACGATGCACCTGTTGCCGCCAACGACAGCGCCAGCACCAATGAAGACAATGCCGTACAAGTGGCCGTATTAGCCAACGATAGCGATATTGATAACGCCATCAATGCCGCCAGCGTCACCATTGCTAGCAACCCCAGCAATGGTACAACTAGCGTTAATACCGGCACTGGCGCCATTACCTATACCCCTGCAGCTAATTTTAACGGTACCGACACCTTCACCTATACCGTGCAAGATGCGGCCGCTGGCATGTCGAATGCGGCAACGGTAACCATTACCGTCAATGCCCAAAACGATGCACCAAACGCCACAGCCGATACCGCCAGTACGCCCGAAGATAACGCCATTAGCATTGATGTTGCCGCTAACGACAGCGATATTGACAACGGCGATAGCATCGATACCAGCACTCTTATGGTGGTCACTAACGCCAGTAACGGCAGCGCGGTAGTTACTGGCGGCGAAATTGTGTACACGCCAAACCTTAACTTTAACGGCACCGACACCTTCACTTACACCATTGACGACCAAAACGGGGCTAGCTCCAATGTGGCAAGCGTTATCGTGAATGTGACTGGCGTAAACGATTTGCCCACCGCGGCTAACGATAGCGCCACCTTAGAAGAAGATGGCAGCACAGTCATTGATGTTGCCGCCAATGATTCTGACATCGACGGCACCATCGCCGCCAATACCGTAACGATTGTTACACCAGCCAGCCACGGCGCAACAACCATAGACGCCATAACCGGTGCTATAACCTACACCGCCGAGGCCAACTACTTTGGTAGCGACAGCCTAACCTACATCGTACAAGACGATGCTGGTGGTAGCTCGAATACTGCAACCGTCGACATTACCGTTACCAGCGTTAACGATGTGCCCGTAGTGGCCGACGATACTGCCGTATTAGTCGAAGATAGCGCCCATACCATTAACGTACTGGGCAACGATAGCGATATTGACGGCACCCTAGTCGCCAGCAGCGTTACGGTAGTTACTGCGCCTGCCAACGGCAGCGCCAGCGTGAATACCGCCACCGGCAGCATTGTGTACACCCCTGGTGCCAACTTTAATGGCAGCGACAGCCTGACCTACACCGTGCAAGATAACGACGGCGGCACATCGGCAACGGCAACGGTGACCATTACTGTTAACGCCGTCAACGATGCACCACTGGCCAATAATGATGCAGCCACGACGGACGAAGATGTGGCCATTGTGATTGATTTAGCCGCTAACGACAGCGATCTTGATGGCACCTTAGACTTTGCCAGCCTCGCCATTGTAAGCGCACCAAGCCAAGGCAGCGTAAGCGATAACGCCGACGGCACTATCACCTATACGCCTAACGCTAACGTAAATGGCAGCGATAGTTTCAGCTATACCTTGGCCGATAACGAAGGCGCCAACTCGAATACCGCCACCGTCACAATTACCATTAACGCCGTTAATGATGCACCCGTACTCACCGGCACCGCCAGCGCAATGGTCGACGAAGACGGCAACTATAGCTTTACACCCATGATCAGTGATAACGACACCGGCGACACCCTGACCTTTAGCGTGCAAAACCTACCCGCTTGGGCCACCTTCGACCCAGCCACTGGTGCCATCACCGGCACCCCAACTAACGATGACGTCGGCGTTGCCCGCGATATTATTGTGAGCGTAAGCGATGGCAAGACCACCACCATGCTACAAAGCTTTAGCATTACCGTGGCCAATACTAACGATGCCACCGAGCCGGCAGCCGATACCTACACGCTAGACGAAGGCGCCCTATTCCAAACCAATGCCACAACCGGTGTACTAGCCAATGACGTAGACGTGGATAGCGGCGATACCCTAACCGCAACACTGGTTGCATCGCCCGCCAACAGCAGTAACTTTACCTTGAATGCCGACGGCAGCTTTAGCTACCGCCACAACGGTGGCGAAACCCGTACCGATAGCTTTACTTACACCGTAAGCGACGGCACCGTTACCTCAAGCCCTGTAGCCGTAAACTTAACCGTGGCCGCCGTTAACGACCCACCAAGCTTTATAACCACCGCGCCTACCTCGGTGGTGCAAGGCAGTAGTATTAGCTACTCCATTGGCGTGCGCGACCCCGATAGCGTAACCGAGCTGACCCTAGTGCAAGCACCAGAATGGTTAACCCTTGATGGCAACCGCTTAGTGGGCACAGCGCCGTTTGATGTAGTTGGCGGGGTCGATGTTATTCTAAGTACAGCCGATCAAACCTTTGATGTAGAACAGCGCTTTACGCTAGAGGTGATCGAGCGCGGCACACCGCACATTGTGATTACCAATCAATGGCAAGGCTTGCCCGCCTTAGTCGGCGAGCAACAAACACTAACGGTAACGCTCGCACAAGACCACGGCCCTGCGCTAGCGGCAGGCACGTTGAATATCTTGCTCGAAGGTAACGATTTTACCAGCAGCATAAGCAACACGGCCTGCAGCCAAACAGCGCTTAGCTACAGCTGCCCTATTGCACTAAGCGCCGGCGCAAGCCAACAATTTAAGCTGACCTTTGCACCCGGCAGCGAAGGCAACATAGTGGTGAGTATGCAGGTACACGAAACCGTTACCGACAGCACCCTTGCCGAAGCCATTACCGATGTTAGCGCCACCGACACCTCCGTTAGCCAGGGCAATGTGCAATTCACCCTTGCCAATGCCACCGCCCTAGCCAGCATTAACTTAGACGACCAAGCCGGTAAAGAGCTAATAGCAGGCACCAGCTTAGGCGGCACGGTTAAGTTACTGGATTACGACAAAGACGCCGGCACGGCAACAGTACTGGGCGAAATTAACAATACCGGCCACACACGCGCCATTAAAGTAGGCGATATTGACCGCGACGGTTTAGAAGATGCTGTAGTGGTTAACAGTAGCGGCGATGCCAGTGCTGTTTACTACGCGCGCGGCGAGCTTGTATTTGAGCAAGAGCCCGCCACCCAATCACTGCCCTTCGGCCGCGCTGCACTGCTGCGCGATTTAAACAACGACGGCTTTGACGACCTAATTATTGGCGGCAAAGGCTTTAATTTGTTTATTTACCCCAGCCAAGACGGCGTCTTTAGCGCTGCGCCCTACGTCTTTAATTCACCGCTCGAAATTGTGCACTTTGCCATTCACAACCGCAAAAATGGCGACGGGCCTTTTGCCGGCCGCATGAGCATTGCCACCCGCAACGCCGTAGTTTTGTTGCGCTTTAGCCTTGGCGCCAACATTAATAAAGCCAGCCAACGCAAAACCGGCAGCGAAGCCCAAAGTGAGCAAACCCTAGTTACCGAAGTGATCGACAGCATTGAAGTAGAAGGCGTAAGCACCCTGCTCACTGCTGACCTCGACGGTGATGGCGAAGACGAACTCGTCATGAGTACCACCCACCAAAATAACTCGGCCGAACAATCGGGCATTACTATTGTTACCGCCAGCGAAGAAACCGGCTTAAATAAGGCAACCACACTCGGTAACGCCAGCGCCAAACAAGTCGACATTGCCGACTTTAACGGCGATGGCCAAGTCGATTTACTGGTAGCCAACGATAACGACAGCTATCAGTTTTATATTGGCGGCGGCACTAACGAGGCATGGCAATTAAAGGACACCATTATTTTTAATCCATCAACCTTGGTACTGCCAGAGGATATTGATAACGATGGTTTGTCGGATATTTTAATTTACGAAGACGATAACGACGAGGTTAACGTGTACCTAACTGCCAACGATGGTGCCGTAGGCACAACTGCAGACATCAGCATTACCAACACCACCACGGTGTTAAGTAATGCCAGTTACCAATGGCAGTATGTCGCCACCGTACACAACGGTAGCAGCCAATCCATCTCCAACGTTGTGGCCACCATTACACTGCCAGCCGGTTTAACGGTAGCCAGTAAACCGGCGGCATGTACGATGGATGGGGTAACCGTAACCTGCACCGCCGCGAGCCTAGCCGGCAACGCCAGCGAGCCTTTTAGCTTGGTGCTTACCGCAAGGCAAAAACCCGCAGGCAATGCAACAGCAAGGGTTAGCTCTGATGCACTAGAGTCTAACGCCAGCAACAACACGACAACAGCAGCCTTTACGCCATTATTTGTGGCAACTGAAGTACGAGTAGAGGGCGGCGGTAAAAGTGGTGGCGCCATCGGCATTGGCTATTTCTGGTTACTAGGCTTGGTATTGCTAGGCCGATTAAACACAGCACGGCGCTTAGGTTTAAAGGCCGCCGCAACATTACTTGCCCTACTTTCTTTTAACGCTGCAGCCGCAGAAAAACCTTGGTATATCGAATTAGGTTTAGGCACCGCCAGCAGCCACTGGCAAGCCAGCAATTTACAATCAACTATAAAAGCCAGCGCACAAGAAATTAAAATAACAGACCTAGACGACAAGCGCGGTACGCAAGAATTATTAGCCGGCTACCGCATTACGCCCAACTTTGCGGTGGAGCTAGGTTATCGCGATTGGGGCGAAATTAGTTACAGCTTAGAAGGCACCGCCAGTAATCCCGAAGCAGTGCTAGCCGCCACCCAATCCCACTACCCCACCAGCGGCAAAGGCGCTTTTGCTGGCTTACGCGGCAGCTACTGGCATGGCGATTCGCTCGAGGGCTACGTAAAACTAAGTGCATGGCAATGGACTGGCGAATACTCAACCCTCATTAACGGCTTCGCCACACCCTTTGAAATTGACGACACGGATGTGGTCGTTAGCGCAGGTATGAATGGTTATTTCTTTGAGCGTTATTCGGCTGGGGTTATTTATCAAACGGCGAAGCTTGAGGGGCAACGGAATGTGATGGTTGGGGTAAGTCTTGGGGTTCGATTCTAAGGAGTTTTTTTGGGGTGAGGTTTTTTGGTTAGTTTGTTGGGCCGTGCTTCGTAGATCGCCCCCACCCCAACCTTCTGGGCACGCATAAATACATCTCGACATCGTGCTCCATGCGATGTCTACCATTGGCTATCCTGCCAAAGCCTGTAGCTCTGCACCGACATCCTGTCGGTGACGGCCCTGAAGGTTGAGGTGGGGGCTGTTCCTGTTCCAAGTCGCGCCCGTCAGCTCAAAAATAACTCTTACAAAAACACGTATTTATCACAATGGCAGGACGCTATGAAAGTAACCAAAACCATTCGCAATGATCAAGCAGGCGCACAACGGTTTAAACGCCAATGGGGCGATAAGCTGGTCGCGGTGCGGTATCGGCATGATAGCGCTCACGATGAGGTAATCACCACCATTGAAATCGAAGTTGATAGGCGCCCTGCTCCGCAAAAAGATTTCTGCCAGCGAGCCCACTTGGCCACTCAAAGGTCGGAAATCGTTGCGCTAGCCATTAGCTTTCATGAAAACGATTTGAGACTCAAGGTCAAACAAGCAGGCGCAAAGTGGAGTCAGATAGGAAAGTTTTGGTTAACGAGCCGGAAAACTGCCATCAGCTTAGGGCTCAAAGATCGGATTGTTGAAGGTGGTGCCGATAAATGTCTAGATATAGACACAAGCTTGATGCTGGTAGATGGCTATATCTAGACATTTAGGTATAGTTATAGACATAAATGTCTAGATATAGGCATATTCCTATATATGACCATGACGTAGAATATAATGTTATGTATTTAACGTTCTATTTTAGAATGGAGAGAAAAGTGAAAAAATCAAGATTTTATGGGGTGACTGTTCGCGACGGTCATGGCGAGACTACACATGTAGTTGCCGGGCAAAAGAAATCACTCATCCAGAATAGCTTTGAAAATGATAAAGAGAAAGTTACAAGAGTTGAATTTCTTGGATTCAAAAATGTTAGTGTCCGACCAAATGAAAGTTATGATGATGCAGAATTTAAAGCGTACAACTCTGACGGTACTGAACTTGCGACAGTTGATCGCAACTCTCTAGGATTTGATACATTGAGTAATCTACTAGATACAGATTACAGAGAATGTATTTGTAAGATTAAATCTTGGCATGAAGAGTAAATTAAAAAAACGACATAACAAACGCAGTCTGCCGGAGCACCTTTCCGCTCCTTCGTCGCTGCAAGGCGCCCGCAGCTGCGGGCGTTATATTTTCGTAGAGGCTTGAAATTTGGTTTACTTTAAATACATGGCTTCGGCAAGGACGTTTTTCGAAGATGGGTATATTCGTTTAACTCAAAGGTCAGCATTAAACGATCCTTTTGAAGCCATTTACTGTATAGATAGTTTGAACGATTTAGTTAAATACTTTGATGATCAAACTGTATTTGATATTGACCATAAGGAAGTGAGCTTTCATCAATACATAGAGAATAATATCAATAAAGTCGGAGTTATTTGCCTTTCTGAATCTAAAGATAATCTACTTATGTGGGCTCATTACGCCAGAGAGCATAAGGGAGTGGTTGCCGGAATTAACAATTTTGGCGCTTCAAATATTTTTCAGAAGCTATTTATGCCCAGCTCACTAACCTCATCATCCTTGATTGATTATACGCCGTTTGATGGAGATGCGAAGCCAATTATGTATCGAAAGGGACTAAGGTACAGAAATGACAGATTTGATTTTGATTATTCAAATATATGTGTAGAAGGTGGCGCTAGAATATTGAGTGAAATATTCCTCCAAAAAAGTGAAGAGTGGATATATGAGAAGGAGCACCGAATCACTCTTCGGCTTGAGCAAGCCGATAAGGTAATTATCTGCAATCTTCATGATATGCAGAATGTCAAAATTAAAAACGATATTGTTTCCGCTGGCTGGACCAAGTTTAATGAGCATAACAATTGCTACGAAATCAACTTAATGGAAATTGACGATGAATCTTTTCGTTACGTAGTATCTTCATCATTGGCAGAACTAAGCGGGAACAATAATAATATTTATTTAATGAAATTAGACTCAAGCGCAATCAGTCACTGCCTATTTGGATTGAACTGTGATGTTAATATCGATGATCTAAAAGTTGGATACGCTCGCTCTACGGGATATTTGGAATTTTGGAGGGCAATAAAAAATGATTCTTACTATTGCCTAGAGTTTGAACAAATATAACAAACGGCTCCACGCAGACGCCCAAACCTACGCTGTTTTTGTGGGTTTCGCTGCGCTACACTTTACCGCAAAAACCTCTCCGGCTTGGGCGCTGGTGAGCCGGGCGTTATATCTCCCCCACAGCCATAAGTACTAATTTTTTAAACTCATATTTATGAAATATTTTTTCTTTTTAGCTTCCATATATCTTTCATGGAACACATACGCCTCCTGCGAAACTGACGCATATATTAATCTGTTGACACTACAAAATAAAATATTTAGTGAAACACTGGAAGACATAGAAAACATCTCGCCCGCCTCCTTCGAACAAGCACTACCACACATTTATTATAATATTCGCTCAAACAATTTACATATTCATATGACCAAGGTGCTCAGAGATATGAGTCATCAGGATTTAAACTTTGGTAAAACAGTCGGCGCATTTTCAATAACAGAGTATCGTTCCGCTAAAGGGGAATGGAAACCTCACCCCGAATTTGTTAATGACACCTATTACCGTATAACATCTGAATACCTTAGAGAATATACGAAATTCAATATAGGGTGCTATAAAGACTCTAGCCCTTATAGAAATTGCAAGTATTTTCTAGATGGCAAGAAGATACTTGACAAAGAGATTGTGAAACACAAAGAGTTGAACAAACTTATCAAAAAATGGCAAACAAAGTACGACGAAATTTGCCCAAAATAAACAATAAATATAAATCGGGTAATAGCTGGTTTCTAGCCAGCTCGCCCCACACCACCTTTCTATTACCCATAAGTTTTTGGTGAAACCGATTACAATTCAGTATAATTTTAAGACACTCATCAATTGCGCGTACTTATATGATATCTGATAACTGGGCTGAAACGGAGTTTTGCACGCTGGATTTAGGTGATGAGAGATTAAATAAGCGCTTAGTTAAAATGACCCAAGGATTCCTAAAAACACCTGAAAGTCCGATAAACAAAGTGTGTGAAAACTGGGGAGACACCAAAGCAGCTTATCGTTTTTTTAAAAATGAAAACGTTGATTATCGGTAAGCGTCTCGCCAACCACACCTTAACCACCTAATCTTTCCCTCGTAAACTAGAGCGTGTTGATCTTTTCTGTACAGCATTTAATCAACCCACATAGGTAGCCACATCATAGAGAATGCCAGAGATACCATACTCTGGTAATTTCTGGCTAATTAAACCAAAAAGGACACTCACTCTAAAAAACAATTAAAACTTCCCACCTTTTGTATCAGAGCAAGCAGCATTTTTCAGTTAAGGCCTTAGGGCCGCAATCTTATGATCGCTGGGTATCAATAATTCACCAATAGAATAACAAGCTATATATCCAAGCAGCTTTGAGCATAGCCGTGTGAGAAAAGTGGGGGGGGAAGTGAGGTGGCTGATCAGCCAAATAACGACTGGCAGCGCCGCCGATTTGGGGTGCGCTGGTAGCCCATGGCGAGAGCGGCACTCTCGATATGATCGCCGGTCCCTACAAAGGTCTTAGTGTTCTTTTCGAAAGCGCCGGTCAGCTCTAACCAGTTCTCCGGCTCGATGCCTAGTCGATCGATAATCGGGGGTAAAGTTGAGGCAATGTACCCCCTCTTGTCATTACGTATTGCTCTGCCCGTCCAATCCACCAACTCAATATAATCCTTTAATGTAAACGGCAAGCCGTGCGGCATCGGCTCGCGCGGGTTACCCACAAACTGCGCTAGATTTTTTGGGGTCTCATTATTTTTAGCGGCCGCAATACGCTGCTTTATCGAGGTATGATCGCTAGCTTCAGGGGTTTCGGCCATTTTCGCGCGAATGGGGTTCAAATCAACATAAGCCATGCAGGCCGCTAACGCCGCTTCATCACACAGCGCTTGAGACTTAAAACGCCCCTCCCAGAACCGCCCCGTGCACTTGTCTTCCGCATTGGCCATGCGAGCAATCGGCTCATTCAGCGCCTTCATAAACTTGCTAATATCAAATAGATTCAGGCGCCACTGATCGATGCGCATTTTAACGGCGACTTGCTCGGCTTTATTCATGGGGTCCTGCCGAGCGTATTTTTGTGTGAGCACCGTACCCTTATAAAGCCGATGCCAGCGCTCGCACACCTCTAAATCCGTCAGGTCATGGGCCTCAGCAGCATTGATATGCAAGACGGTATGTACATGATTCGACATCACGGCATAGGCACACAAATCGATGGCGAAGACCTCAGCTAACAACAACAAGCGGTCTTCAATAACGTAAAAGGAATTACTAATGCAGCGATAGCATGGATGCTAAAGAGCCGCACACTGACGACGATGTTCGTAGTCTTGCCCCGTGTGGTTATCTCGGCCGCACAAGAAAGCCTTTCTGACACAACGACTGACACAGTGATAATAGGGCGTGGCATCTAGCGAAATCTGGGTTTTACGCGCTTTGGCCATGAAATCACCTAGCAGTAATGGGCTACTCCTTAAGCTTAGCTACTGATCGTTTTTTGTCCAGAATTTAGAGTGTGTGTCTTTGTAAGTTCGCCTATTACAGCTGGGAAATAACGCGATAGCCTGCTAATTACGCTAACCGCTAAGGCCTATCACGTAAATAGAGCCTTAGCGGCATTCCTCTTGTTAAACAATTAATAACTTTGCTTTTTCGGCGCAGTGTCAACACCATCGAGTAACGCCTGCATTTGTGCAAAGCTTCTTTTACCTTTTACTACTTTGCCATTAATCACAAACGTTGGCGTACCGATAACTCCATATTTTTTCGAGGCTTCATGCTGTTGTGCCAAAACATGATTTTTTTGCTGCTGGCCATTTATGCACTGCTTAAAGGCAGTCGCGTCAAGGCCGAGAGATTCCGCATGCTGAGTCAGCACGTCTTTTTGGTTATCGGCTTCATACCAATGTTCAATATTTAAATAGAGTTTATCTAACATTTGATAGTATTGCTCACCAGCACACTGAGACGCGATAGCCCCTTGTAACGCCGCTGCACCTGTTGGAAAGTGCCTATAGATGTACTGCACTTCCCCCTTTTGAATATAGCGCTTATCAATACTAGGCAGCACGGCTCGGTGAAAGTAATTGCAGGCATCGCAGGTCAACGAGCCATATTCAATGAGTGTAATAGGCGCATCAGCCTTACCGAGCACATACTCCTTACCCATTGCCATATGCGATATTGCAAAAAGCGTTATTAGAATAGCAAGTTGTTTCATAGCTAAATCAAACCTTTAGTTGTTATGTCATCAAGTGCGCATGTGTGTCGTCAATTTTAAAGTCGAAAGATAGCAGCTCTGCTCATCGCCATCCCATCCCATCCCATCCCATCGTAGCCAAACATAAGCAATAAATACATGGCTGACTAGAGCATTCAATAAGGTGCGCTACATGCATTTACAATGCTTTACCATTCAGTGGGCTAACGGCAGCATTTGTATACTATTGGCCCTACCGACAAAAAAGCCTAGAATGGCGCATTTGTAGGTAGGATATTTCATTGGAAAGCCAAGTGCTATACCGCTTCGACAGCGGTCAATCGGCTGATCGCTTTTTAAACCGCTTAAAAAGAGGTGCCGTCGCAGGTGTTAGGGCTAGACGGCATCAAGGCGGCAGCTGTATTTTGGTTAGCTATCGTACGCCCACCGATAATACTTTTAGTACTACCTGCCAAGAACTTGATGACCTTGCGAGCAACCTTGACGGTCATGAAGTCTCGCTGTGACCAACAAGGGGGCTGTACTTACAACTCGCCTGCGTAAAAACAAACCGGTTACCTCCCGCCAAAACTTGACCGCTGGTAGCGCCAACCATCACAACGCTTGCACCAAACATAATAGCGCGTATAGTCGCCTGACCACACCGATCTAATATCGAGTCTACTGGCCTTGCGCCGCTATCCTCCTTATCACGACTTTACATATTTACACGCGTAGTAGAGTCGTCGCTTCACTTACATTTCTACAACCTTCGATTTCGCGAGTGCGGCAACACACTCATCTGCACACGATTTTATACTGCGTTTTTTGCTATTTTAGAAAAACGCGTGCCCGCTACTTTTTCAACTATAACGCAAGGAAAACTATGACCGACGCTAGCAATGGCCCAACAAATTTACAGCCGGCCATTATTTCCTACGCAAAAGATTTACCCAACTTATGCTCTCTCGCAGGGTTGGCCGGCACGATACTCGCAATTTACTTCAGTATTCTTGGTTTATTCTACGCCGCCATGATCGGCATGATTTGGGCTGTTGCATTCGACTGGCTAGATGGCTTGGTCGCACGAAACATGAAGAAGCGTACCGGTAGCGATCGAATATTTGGCGGCCAGCTCGATCTACTTATTGATATTGTAAGTTATGGGGTGGCGCCCGCGATACTCGTGCTAAGCTACGGAAACTTTGCACCTATCTTGCTTCCCCTCGCATTTATAATGCTTGCTACCAGTGCCATACGTTTAAGTTATTTCAGCACGTACGGCCTATCGGATAAGTCCCAGTACACAGGGCTTGCGCTTGATAATAACAATATTGCACTGGTTTTTATCTTCTTATTCGAAAGCATATTACCCTCCCCGCAATTCGCACTGGTGCTCTATACCTGCGCTTTAAGCCTTGCTTTACTCAATGTTTCTCAAATTAAAACACCTAAACTTTCTGGCAAACCACGCAACGTGTATTTTCTTGCAATTTATACCCTTGCAATAACAGGCTTTTATAGCTGGAAAATTTTATAGAATAATTTCATATTTAAAGAGTAGAATTTTTCATGATCGTATATACCGTAGGCACTTTTGATTTATTACACGTAGGGCACCTTGCCCTACTACAACACTGCAAATCATTAGGCAACGTACTTGCCGTAGGCGTTGCTTCTGATCGGGTAGTTAACTCTTACAAGCCCAATGTTCCGGTTATTCCACTGGAACAAAGAATGGAAATGCTAAAAGCGCTGAGCTGCGTCGATATTGTTCACGCCTACGATCAACTCGATTACGTGCCTGGCTGCAAAGCCGTCAACGCGGATATTTTTGTTATTGGTGAAGATTGGGGCAACAAACCACACAACCTCGCCGTCGAGTCCTACCTAAAATCCAAACACAAAACCATTACGCAAGTTGTTTACAATTCGCGTACTTCGTCAACTCAAATAAAACAAAATGTTAGAGCACAATCCTATGCTGGCCAACAACGAATACTAGCAACAGGATAATAATAGGCACCAGTGAACAATGAAAATGTGTATACATAGCCTATAATTCATTGAGTCATCACAGCCCAAACCCAAACTCTGGAATTATGTATGCCGCAAAACCCGCCACCAAACAACACAGCAAAACCCGCGGCCGACGTATTTAACAGGGGCAGCCTACAACTTACCGCAGACCTAATTAGAAAGCATAACCCACAGCTCGCCATGACAGTACGCAATATTCTCGCGGGCACCCCCATAGGCGAAAACAACACCCGCAGTGCAGCGGACTACTTTAAAGTAGGGGTAGACTCCTTTCAGGTACGCGCCATCGTCGAAGCTTTAGCAAAGCAACGGCATGCAGCACAACTCGCCAACGAAAACCCAGGGCTGGTCGTTGTTACCAATACATTAATTGCAGATTGGACGGCGCTTGCCAACAAAATGATTGCAGAATTACCCGAATCACAACGGCCAAATGAATAGATACAAACGGCCCGATCAATATCACTCACTAAAACCATAAAACTCGATGCTACAGCCGAGCGCCTAACTGCCCTCCTGATTCGCGCGCGCTTTATGCGTAATACACTCGTACAAACTAGCAACTTCAGCCACTAGCTTTTGATATTCAGGGTGCCTATCAGCAAAGTACTCGGTGTCTTGCACTTCTTGTAGTGTTTCTTCTAAAAATACAAGCTCAAATTCGTTAAGCATTTCACCGTGATTAACTCGCTCTTGAATCTCCAGCAATCGCGGTAGTTGATGTTTATTAAAGCCTATCAATATCGCTTCAACAGTGCCTAGTTCTTTAGGGCTAAGCTTCGAATACGTCATAAAATCCATACCTTATTAGCACACTGGCAAAAAATACTAACATTGTGCATTCATTAGTTGAATTTACAACGGGCGGATTAAACCAAAGCCGTAAAACTACCTAAAAAACGGCGATACGCTATCTAACTGCAAGGATTCTAAATAACGGCGTACAACCTCGTAGTTTGCCTTAAAGGCAATACCCACTTTGCAAACCCCATCAACTTGGCAACTTGCCGAGCGAACAAAAGCCTCGAGCATAACGGGGGACTCTAATGTAGGGAAATAAACCTCTAAACTTACCGTAACATCCTGACCTATAGAGTGCTCAATAAAGTCGTAACTCGCATCGCGGTTCACCTCCAATTGACAACCGCCATGGCTAATATTGGATATCACACCATAGGACTCTCGTTCACCTTGATGAATATCACAAGATAACGCGCACGGGAACCGCGTTTCAGAACGCAGCAAGCGCGTTTCGATCATTTCAGGAAAACTTGTGATCAGCAGACGGTCATCATATATCGCCTCGAAAACACCCTCGAAGGCTACGATGTAACCATCTTGAATGGTGCGCATTTCAAAAACATCATCTTGCGAGAACAGTGCTTCGTACCCAAAACCCTCGGGTAAATTCTGCTTGAGCGGCAAAGTCGTTATTACCGAATTGGGCGCATCCACGCCCACCAAGCTCACGGTGAAGTGAAAATCACCACTTTCACTATTCACTTGCACCACAGAACCTATGGCAAGCTCAAGAATGCGATCGGGAGGGTAATACTGTTCCAAGTGACAACCAATAAAAAAGATGTATGCCCTATAACCAATAGCCTATAAGGCGGCAAACAACAAGGAGCATCGTAAACCTAAAAACCGCAGCAACCCATCAACGTCTGCACACCCCTTGGCGTACCTGAGGCGCGCTAAGAATGATTCCCCACCCATAAGATGCCCACACATTTTTACGACACGCTATGCACGCCAACGGAATACGCATCTTTTTAGCTCTAGACTACGGTTTATAGCTTGAATAAGCCTTCACAGCTTATTAACTCGGCAAGCGCCGCAATATGGCCAAGCGACACATCGTGCTTTGTGCAACTTTTTATCCGCTTCCGACTATGATACTTTCCCCGCTTTTTACGGAGCCCACCCCATGCCTAAAGCCAGTGAGATCAAAAAGAATGTCGCCGTTGATTACAACGGTAAAGTCTATCTTGTCAAAGAAGTTACCAAATCTGCCGTCTGTGGCCGTGCCGGCGGAAGCCTGTATCGTATTCGCATGTACGAAATAGCCACCGGCGCCAAAGTGGACGAAAGCTTTAAGGCCGATGAAATGATCAACCTTGCTGACTTCTCTCGCCGGGCCGTTACATTTTCGTATATCGATGGTGATGAATATGTGTTTATGGATAGCGAGGACTACACCCCCTACAACTTAAACAAAGACACTATTGCTGATGAAGTCCCGTTTGTGACTGAAAGCACTCTGGGCTTACAAGTCTTTGTGGTCAATGATGTACCCGTTGCGCTCGACCTACCCGCCTCTGTTGATTTATTAATTACCGAAACCGATCCCTCGATTAAAGGAGCCTCGGCCACCGCCCGCACCAAACCGGCAACACTTTCGACCGGGCTAATTATTCAAGTGCCCGAGTACATCTCTAGCGGCGAAACGGTCAAAGTAAATACCGAAGACCATAAGTTTATAAGCCGCGCCTAAGCTAAATCACCAGCTAGAGACGCTACCGACAAAGCGCCTCTAGCAATCGACCGCAAAAATAAAGTTTATGGCTAGGATGGGTTGTATGCAGCCAAAGTTAAAGTACCTGCCTGTCCTCGTTACCACAAAAAATTACTATTTTTTAGAAGCGCCCTATTGACCAAATAGAAGGTGTGTCACCCCTTTACAAACTTGAATCGCGCTGACTGCTTTGGTTTTATAAGTAACGAAGCGGTATTGCCCAACCTTTTGATCCCCTAGGCATTAACGAGCAAAATACGTTTGCGCAAGCTCAAAGGCTTTAACCCCGATTTTCTCACCGATAATGCGGCCCGGAATATCATCTTGTGGCGGATGAATGCCGCCCCATATACGCGATAAACTGCACTGATCAGAAGCATCACGATACGTTGCCCATTCGAGAGTTAAATCCACGCTTGGGCCCTGCTCAAAAACAAGGAAATCGTTAGCTTTGATTTCAAACTCGCTTTTGCCACCTGGGAAATACTCATCGCCGGTTAACAAAGTGAGTACCTCAGCCGCTGCCCGCGAATAGGTAGAGTGGCCAGACACATAGCCGGCAAAAGGCGGCGATACAAACGAAGGCCTTTGATAGGGCCACCAGTTATCGATCAAAATCCAACCGACATCACCAGTATCATTGGCGGGGTTAACCACATACTCTGGCCCCTGCCATGCACGCACTTTTATTTTGCCAACAAATTGGTTGTCGTAGCCCGCTAGCGGGTCACCCGCTTGCACCAGCTCTATATAGCCTGGCGTCAGTGGAATCCCATCAGGGTGCCAAGACGGCGCCAACGCATCGGTGCTTTGCCCTAACTCAGCCATAGCCCTCAACGCTGACACCGGCCGAACATAGTCGTACCACCCTTTAATGCTCCAAGCCGATATAGCCGCATCGTGCATAGCACCGCCAAGCGCGAAATAAGCTTTAATATCCCACTCCAAGGCACCTAGTTCATTGCCTTCTCCGCGAAAACGGCGCTTTAATGCGGGGTGATCGGTCACCGCGTTTAAAATCACAAACCAGTGGCCCGGCGGGGTTTCAGAGTCTGGGCCGTCAGCCCAAAACTCTGCCAGTACCCGAGTGTAATCTCCTCGGGGGACCCATTGCGGCTCATAGGGCATTCCCGTTTTAGGGTTAATGCTATGCCCGTGGCTAGCGTCCCCTCCGTCTAGAGCATTGTAAAAATTTGGATAGCCCTCAGCTGTCGCAGGCAGCTGCCCCACATTACCAACACTTGCCGGTGATATATCCCACATAACACCATCACTGGGGTCTAGGTGGGACGACCACAATGCAACTAAGGAAAACCCCCATTGATATGCGGCTGTCGTTTCTGTGCCGAGCTGCGAGGGCGCACCTGGGTCGTGATAAACCTTATAGGAACCACCCTCGCGCTGATAAACCGAAAGCTCGTCATCGGTAAGAGCAAAGGGCTGAACATTGCCCCACTCAGGCCCTAGAAACTCTAAAGCTCCCCCGGTAATAGGATTACCGGCCTGATCGATAAAGGTAGATAGCGCTAGCGGCTGCCAGCGGTTGGGATCAACGATATCGGGGTTGCCCGATAATTGAGGGGATAGCGGCGGATTGGCCGGCGAATAATTAATACTGGCATAACTATTGAGTTCATTCGAGCCATCTTGCAGCCCAAACTGGATATAACACTCACCAATAAAATTCCCTAAAGCGGCAGCATCACCTTCGGTCACATCCATGGACTGCTTGTTGATATCGTAACCGAGTTCTAGCATCAGATTATCGGCATTTAAGGCCGTCACCGCCGCACTTGGTGATGCAGCAAAACGATGCCGAATTAACCGGTAAGCCGCGTAAGAAATTGCCTCCTCTCTATTACCCTGCTGCATTAAATTGTCGGCACTTTGTGCGTAAGCATTAAAATCTAGCGTGCAATCCGTGCTGCCATATTGTTGCCCCAAAAGATAAGGGTTCGCATTTAATGAGTAAGTACTCCACGCATCGTACATCGCTGCCGACAAGTGATGGAGATTTCTAGCATGAACGGTTGGGCGAGCATAATCGTTGCGAATGGCCTCCAGAATTAACTCATTCCATTGGCGCGCAACCGATGCGCCGTCGATCACAATAGGATCGCCCTCTTCGTTCGCGACTTGGCGATCGTCACTACCACAAGACAAAAGCACAAGCGATGCAGGTAACAGCATCGCCAACACTCTTTGTTTCCCAAAACGACAAAATCCATACTGCAACGTCATGCCAGAACTACCCTTTACTAAAACTGCCTTTGCCAAACCCTAACATTGCATTAACTTTTGGCCCAGGATCGCTTCGCTGCTTCCATAGCCGTATTTCTAACGTCGTACTCAATTTCTCTGGATCTCACCTAGAGTGACTAGTATCAATCCAAAAAAAATCTCCGTTCAACGCTATAAATACCACTCTAAAAGCTCCTGAACTCAAAATCTAATGCAACGTTAGGGTAAACTCGGCAAAGGAACACAACACATATTATTGAAATTTTTTGCGCGCCGTTTGACGGCTTTTTTCTCTAAAAAGTAGAAGCCCCAAAAGAGCTAAAAGCCCACCACTCAAAGCGCCTCCACTTTTCACATCAAGACTCGAATCTGTCCTATCGCCAGAGACTACAGTAGGAAACTCATTTTTAGCCAAAACCACAGGGTCGCTAGTGGCACTGGTTTTTTCAACCTGCCACACAGCGGCCTGCTCAGAAGCATTCACAGCCGGCCCAAAAGGCAGCCCCAGCCCCAGGGAATCCACTACCAGTTCATCCTCACGCCCTGTACCTTCGCCCAACTTGAGTGTCCAATGATCTTTATCGTTAATGCATGCCATTGTTAAAGTGGCATTACGCGTTAATTGCTGCGCTGGCATAGACGGGTTAAAAGTAAATTCCGGATTCATATCCATCTCATCAGCCGACAAGGTGGTGTATAGGCGCGTTAAATATAAATCATCGTCAAGAATATCAATCGCATTATTCAGAGGTGTAATGACTTGATCGTTTACCGTCGCCATTAATGCGATGCGTGCTTGCGCTAGTTGATCAACCGTAAAAACCTCCTCCATACTCAAAGGTTCGCCATAAACGAATCCATTACTCGTCGGCAAGGCGCTTCTAATCGCATCTTGTATAACGGCCGAGCCACCCATTTGCCAAAAGCCGCTGATAAAACCGGCATCCGATAATCCCGCCAGTTCAGCTAATGCATCCTCCCATTGCTTAGCGGTGGTAAAGCGCTCGGGTAAATTAGGTAAATAGCCTGCAAAATCGGTAGCAAAACCTTGACCACCTGCTTCGTCCATCGCTTGCGTAATTAAATTTTGGTAACTGGCATACGCCGAACGGGGTCCATTAAACCAATTTAAACGGGTGTAATTAGGTGTGACGTGATCAAAGTTTTTAGGTACACCGCGACCGTTGCCTAATAACCAGACTAAAACCCCCATATCATCTTGTGCTGCAACGGCGGTTAACGTCATCGGTATTACCGGCACATCACTTTGGTACTTCAAGATAATTGGCTGAATACTGCCCACATTGGCGCTGTTTTTAAGTTTTAACACCACAAATTTAGACTGCGCTGCAATATAAGGCGCCAATAAATTACCGCCTTCATCCGTCAGATCAAGATTGTTATCATCTAACCAATTAGCTAATGCTTCTGGGTCATCACTACTCACCACCAACGCATCAAAAGGACCAACACTGAGTTGACGCTCAATGGTCACTCCAGTACCCGAAGATGGCTGACCACTATCGGAATCCACCACAGACGCCGGTAAAGCAACAAAATCAACTTCCGGCCGTGGACAACCCTGCCCCACTCGCTCAAGCAAAAACTGCGGGCGGGTGCTGAGTTCCAACTCGGTAAATATTTGATCACTGCCTAAGGAGATTTCCGGTGATTGCGGCACAGGGAGCACCCAACCAAAATCTTCAGCGTTGCCCACATAATCTATCTTGATCATCGCTGTGGTTTGATCACCGTCTTGGCGAAAAACAATTTGCTCACCGGCCTGATCAATCGGCACAAAATTACAAAAAAATCCACCGCAAGCAGTGCTCTGCTGCGCAGCGCCAAGGCTTAAGAACACCAACAAACTCGATAACGGTTTTTTCATACTGGACAATAGAATCGGAATAGCCACAACAATCTCCTTTTAAGGGTGCATTGTAAGATCATACTTAGGCAGCACTACTGGCGACCCAAGCCATCAAAGGCCCGAGTATAGCGAGTTAATATTTTAGAATTGTAATCTATTGTAATGATGGGATAAAAAACACTCCGGCCCCTACAAAACGCTAGCCGCCCACAAAGCCAAGACCCGCTGGCGGCATAACCACGGTTAACGCGCGTTGGTACGCATCTTTTTAAAGTTGCGCAACCTAAGCACCAAAAGACCGAATAGTGCTAAAAAGCCACTGCCCATTGAGCCACCGCTTTTAATATCGATCCCGGAGCTTGTCGATGAAGCGGTGCTACTCACAGCAACCGAATCATCCGAATTTACTGCAAGAGAGCTTGAGCTAGTGCTAGCCGTGGAGCTAAAACTAGATGTCGAGCTGCTCGTCCACACTGGAACTGTAATATCCCCAACGGATACCAACGGAGTGAAGTCATTTTTCGCCAAAACAATTGGATCACTAGTGCCGCTGGTTTTTTCCACCTGCCATACAGCCGGTTGAGAAGAAGCTCCTCTGGCAACGCCAAAAGGCTGGCCCCAGCCTAACGAATCAACCACAAGCTCATCTTCACGCCCAGTACCGGCGCCCAATTTAAGCGTCCAATGGTCTTGATTATCAACGCATGCGCTTGTAAGTGTGGCATTACGGGTTAATTGCTGCGGGTCCATTGAAGGGTTAAAGGTGAACTCTGGGTTCATATCCATCTCATCGGCAGACAAGGTGGTATATAAACGCGTTAAGTATAAATCGTCATCAAGAATATCAATGGCGTTATTCACCGGCATTATCAGTTGGTTATTAACCGTGTCTGTCAATTCGACCCGAGCCAAGGCTAATTCTTCAGCGGTAAAAAGTTCTTCCATGCTTAAAGGCTGGGCATACACAAAAGTATTACTGGTCGGCAAGGCATTCCGGATTGTATCTTGAACAACGGCCGAACCACCCATTTTCCAAAAGCCGCTAATAAAGCCAGCATCCGATAGGCCGGCCAACTCCTCCAACGCGCCAACCCACATATCAGGCGTGGTAAAGCGCTCCGGTAAGTTGGGCAAATAACCCGCAAAGTCAGTGGCAAAACCTTGCCCGCCGGCCTCATCCATCGCTTGGGTAATTAAATTTTGATAGCTGGCATAAGCCGAACGCGGCCCGTTAAACCAATTCAAACGTGTATAGTTGGGCGTAACATGCTTAAAGTTTTTAGGCACCCCACGCCCATCACCTAACAGCCAAACTAAAACCCCCATATTATCCTGCGCGGCAACGGCTGTTAACGTCATTGGAATCACCGGCACATCACTTTGATACTTTAATATAATGGGCTGAATACTGCCTGAGTTGGCGTTATTTTTAAGCTTTAACACAACAAATTTGGATTGTGCAGCAATATACGGTGCTAGCAAACTACCGCCTTCATCCGTTAAATCCAGGTTGTTTTCGTCTAGCCAGTTAGCTAAAGCCTCTGGGTCATCGCTACTTACGACCAATGCATCAAAAGGACCAACGCTTAATTGGCGCTCGATAATAACACCCGATGATGAAGAAGCCTGGCTACTAACAGCAACCGAAGAAGCACTCTCGTTACTGGCAAAATCGAACGCAGGCCGCGGGCAGCCCTGCCCTACGCGCTCAAGCAAAAATTGCGGGCGCGTACTAAGCTCTAATTCAGTAAAAATTTGATCGCTGCCTAAAGAAATTTCTGGCGTTTGCGGTACCGGTAAAACCCAGCCAAAATCTGCGGCGTTACCTGCATAATCAATTTTGATCATCGCGGTTGTTTGGTCGCCATCTTGGCGAAATACGATTTGCTCACCGGCTTGATCAATGGGAACAAAATCACAAAAGAAGCCACCGCATGCACTACTATGCTGCGCCACCCCAAAACTTACCAATAACAACAAGCCAGATAACGGTTTTTTTATACTCGGGAATACAATCGCCACATTAATCTCCTTTGAGAGGGATATCTTGTAAAATTTTAAGTACCACGCGAAACAACAGTGAGATTATATCGATTTGATTTTCGGAATTTGTAATTGTTTGTAACGACGAAAAAGGCAGCAATAGCTGAGGGTAAAGCGCTAGATAAATAGAATGGAAACACGCCATTAAAGGCTATAGCGCATATAATAATATTATGTGAAAGCCGTTTACACTCCCACGCTATCGTCAAAATTTAGGCAGACTGCAAGTACAGCCTTAGGTTATAAAATACTCGCCAATTTGCCAGCGCAACTGCGGGAAAATGGGCGATGCGCACAACATAAAAGCTAGACTATAGTTAATAGATTCCCTGTCTCTTTAAAGGTGTGAATCATTCAGTCATGCGGTATATGGCAGTTACACACTCAGCCCAAATTATACGCTTTGCATTAATAGCAGGCTTACTGCTGAGTATCGCCAACCAAGCCTTTGCGAGCGCGCTACGCTTTTATAACCTGCCACAACAAGACCCGCACACCATAGGCTCTATTACCGCCATACAGCAAGATCACCAAGGTTTTATCTGGTTTGCCGGCAGCAACGGCTTAGCCCGCTTTGATGGCTACGATTTTAAAATTCTGCAACAAGAAGATACAAACCTCAACTCCATCAGCACCAACAGCATCAATGATTTAGCCATAGACCATAACAGCGGCTATTTTTGGCTTGCAACTTACTGGGGACTAAACCGCTACGACCCGCGCACCAATCTATTCAAACGCTACTTTCATAACAAAGACGATGCAAATAGCCCCAGCCACAATGCCATTCTTAAAGTCGTTGTTAGTGCACAAAACCATCTTTGGATCGCCACGCAAGGTGGAGGCCTCAATAAGCTTAATTTAAGTAACGATCAATTTAGCCGCTTTAATCGCCAAAATAGCCCTTTGCAAGAAGATCACATCACTAGCCTTTACGAAGACAGTAAAGGCATGCTGTGGGTGGGGTACTTGAATGCTGGAGCAAGCCAGTTGCGATTAAACAATGCCGGTACCCTTGAGCTAATTGCCCACTACAACATCGCAAACAACAGCTTAAGCCATGATTATGTTATGGATTTTCAAGAAGATCACGAAGGTCGAATGTGGGTGGCGACACAAAACGGATTAGATCGGCAAGATAAAAACCAGCAATGGGCCCACTTCAGCAACGACAAAAGCGCCCCTAACAGCTTGTGGAGCCGCGCAATTGTCGACTTGCATTTAGACGCACAAAAGCGGCTTTGGATTGTGGATTCAACGGGCCGCATATACCGAGTGCGCCACGATAACGGCGATTTTATTCGGTTTGCCCCAGAAATTGAAGGCACAGCCAACCACCTTTTTACCGACGCCCAAGGCGGCGTATGGCTTGGGCTAACGCCATCGGGTATTGCCCGAGCACACCGCTATGCCAGCGCTTTTAAGAACTTTACCGATTTTAGGCCAGGTAAAGCACTGAATAAAAACACAGAAGTCACCGCGGTTGAAGAAGATAAACACGGTAATTTTTGGGTAGGCACACAATTAAGCTTAAATTATATAAACCGTTACAACGGCAATATTGAACAAAGTTATCTCCACGACACATCCAACCCGAAGGGCCGGCGCGGTAGTGCCACCAACGGCATTGCACTGAGTGATGAGAATAGTCTTTGGGTAGGCAATTCCTGGCATGCACTGAACCGGCTAAATATCGAAAAAGGTGAATTCCAACATTTTTTACCCAACGATAATATCGAGCATGATTTAAAAAACCGCCAAATTTGGAGCATAACAAAAGACAGCCAAAATCAAATTTGGGTGGGTGGCCACCAAGGCTGGCTTCACAAATACAACCCACACGGGAATAATTTTCAAGCAATCCAAATCAATACCGACTACAACGCCAACCGAATAATGGCGATATATGAAGACCGCAAGCAAGGTTTGTGGATTGGCACTGACAATGGCCTTTACCACTCAGAATCTCTCGATATTAACAAACCATTCACCCGTTACGACCACAGTAGTACCGGTAGGCTAGTGCCAAATAACGACTCTATCTTTTCCATTTTGCACGATAGCCGCGGCCAATATTGGTTTGGCTCCAATGGCGGCGGGCTTTATCACTGGGATTCAACAACACAAACCTTTAACACTTACATGATGAAAGATGGCTTAGCTGGTAATAGTGTCACTGGGATACTTGAGGCCGACGACGGGGCTTTATGGCTAAGCACAAACAAGGGGTTATCTCGGTTAGATCCTCATTCACGCCAATTCAGAAATTTCACCACACAGCATGGCTTGCCCAGCAGTACCTTTTCGCAAGTTGCCAATAAACGCTTAAGTACAGGGGAGCTTGCATTTGGTAGCGCTGGCGGCCTCACTGTATTTGACCCTGAAGATATTTACCAAAATACCCATATACCTGAAGTGATTATTACGAATTTTTTATTGTTTAACCGCCCCGTTACCCCCCTCGAAGATAATGACTTTGGCCGCCCCCCCCTATTAACACAACAAATAAACTACACAAAACACATTACCCTAGAGCATCATCAATCCGTTTTTAGCTTTGAATATTCGGCACTGAATCATGATTTACCCGAAGACAACCAATACGCTTACAAGCTAGACGGCTTTGATAAAGAGTGGGTTTTCGCCGGTCATCGCAGGCAAGCCACTTACACTAACCTTAATCCCGGCAACTATATTTTTCGCGTTAAAGCGGCAAATAATGAAGGCCTCTGGAATAACGAGGGAACTTGGATACACATAAAAATATTACCTCCATGGTGGAAAACATGGTGGGCCTACGGCCTCTATATACTTTTCGCGGTGTTAATTATTGCAACACTGTAGACAGTTTTATGAAGCAATAAGCCCGTAATCACTCAGCTCCTCGTACACATTACAGACTTTAATCGATTTCAGGTTTACACCTAACCTCTCAAAAACTCTTGAGAGCAGATGCTGGTTGGACTTTCGTCGCTTCCAGCTCGCTATCGATATGACCGTTTTCTCAGCCGTTTGTTTTTTATCTCTATCCTCAATTTTTAATAGATTGAGAGCCGTTAATGACGCATTGACCTGATTATTGATGGCCTCCGAACGGCGTGATTGGCAATGTGTCAAGCCGGTGTATTGTTTAGCATCTCTGAATAAAAATTCTATTTGAAATCGAGCCCTGTAATACGACAATAATGTCAGTGCGTCTAAATTTTTATCTGTCGAGAACAATATCGCTCTTGTCGATACAGCTGAATCCGACGATCGAAGAAGCACTACACGTACCTCACGCTTCAATGAAACGCTATACGCGATGGCGCTGTATATTTCAGTGTTACTTTCATAGGATCCAATGTACTGAAAGCGCGATAGATCATTTTCAAAATTGATTTTCCCTTCGTATTGTTTGGGCCGCCCGCAGCCCGAGTATTCTCCCCGATAAAGCCATTTTAAATTTGCATCGACTCGTAGCTTGCCGACCATGTGCAGCCCTGCATTCACAACGCTGTTCACAAATTTATACTTGCTATAAAATGAATCAGCGGCTAGATACTGAATCTCTAAACGCTTCAATTCATCTGCCATATCGGCAGCATGATCAGCATAAAGATCAGTGCGTGTTTTACCTTCTGTATCGATGGTTTGCCGCGCATCAATCGAGTAAGCCGTATGACTTTTAATATTCACTGCGCTAATGAGTGACGTTTCTAGTCCTCGTTCACTAGCCCCTTGAGCACCGTTATAAAACCAGCCTAGCCCCTCTGTCTTTTTACCTGACTTTTTCATGAAGCTAGCGTCAATGGCTGCAATATTTTCCTGCGACCGCCCCAATGAATGCAAGAGAAGCTCTGTGTTGAATTGCGCAAACGGAAAACCACGTCGATACCAACGCGCGAATCGCTTCTCACTCATGTCGCTATAGCGACTCATATTTCTGAAAGTCGCTCGACCGTGAAATACAACCAATGTGGCAAGCAGGCCAGTCATAAATACACGTTGAGGCTTATTGATGCTAGGCATTAAACTGAAAATAGTGTTTACTAGGTCTGTCATGGGTAAATCTTGTGGGTTGTTTGATGTCAGAAACCAAATTATCTCAAAATTTATCCATGACACCTAATAACATAGCGAAACTCTATTCCCTTCCTGCCGACACGACATGACTACTTTGGGCCTATTGTGGTGCTTAAAACTGTCCGAAGTGTTGTTATTGCCAAAGCACAATATAGCCAGTATATAAAACGCGAGCTCGCCGAAAGGCAAAGCCGAGAACTCGAGAAAAAAGTGGCTGAGCGCACACATGAGCTACACGATAAGAACAAAGAGCTACAAGCTGCCTATAAAGCCATGGAAGAGCAGAGCTTATCAGACCAATTAACCGGGCTAAAAAATCGCCACTTCCTTTACAAAACAATTCCTGTAGAACTGGCCAGCGCTGCCCGCCACTATAGCCGCCCCATTGAAAAAGGCCAACGAACAACACCGAGCGCTGACCTTATATTTTATATTATTGACCTAGATTACTTTAAAAATATTAACGACGAGTACGGTCACAATAACGGCGATGTCGTGTTAAAGCGTGTTGCTAAAGCCTTAGAGGGATGCTGCCGAACTTCGGATATCATTGTGCGCTGGGGCGGCGAAGAGTTTCTAATCGTTAGCCGATTAAGCCCTCGCGGTAACGCTCATGAAGCAGCCGAAAGAATTCGCCAAGCCGTAGCCGAGACGCACATTGCCTTAAACAACGGAAAAATCATTCAATGCACTTGCTCCATTGGATTTAGCAGTTTTCCTTTCGATATTAACAATCCCACAATTCTTTCCATGGAGCAAACACTGCACATAGCCGACCATTGCTTATACATAGTTAAAGCCAGTGGTCGCAACGGTTGGGCTGGAATTGTAGATGGCGACATCACCAATATTTCACCACAACAATTAAACAACAATCTACCCGAGCTTATCGAACAGCAGCGTTTTACCCTGCGCACTTCGCAGCAGAAGTAACTACCTAAAGGGCATCTCTAAAAATGCACTTTTTCCTCGATAGCGGCTTACAGGTTTTCTCTCCTCGATATTCTGCTCCTGCAATGACTAATAAGGTGCTTCCTGCACCGATGCAAAACCTGTATTCAGTCCATCCATGGACATTAGCTCGTCCACGAGCCCTCACAAATTGAAGGGTCAATTTGCACAGCTTGCTGCCCGCAGGGTGAAGCGCAAGGATGCGCTGAATGATTTACACCACGTAAACTGCGGCTCTCGGCTTTGGCCTCCTCGACGGCGAGCTCCTGCGCCGTTCTAATAAGGTGCTTCCTGCACCGATGCGTCGCTCTACCTCCTGAATCCATTCAGTCGTCCGAGCGGTGCTTGACCTCCACGGACGGAGGAAATGCAGAAAGTTGTCAGGAGCAACTTCTGTCCTTGCTCTCGCAAAAAAATTACTATTTTTAGAGGTACCCTAAAGGGAATTTTTAGAGGCTCGCTCTATAAACAATGGCTTTTATATTGCGCTTTTCGTTGCGCGCAGCACTGCAGTATATCTTTCTTTTGCAATGCCGTTTTCTCCCGCCAGCCGGTAATATCTTCGAGTGTGCGATAACAACCTATGCATAGGTTATTATCATCAAGGCAGCATTTTTTAATGCATGGGCTTGGAACATCTTCACTTTCGCTCTCTAGCTTATGAGTCATAAGGGATATTGGGCTGCCATGTGTTATTGAATAGACCAAGCGAGAATACTAGCAATGAGGCACTTCTAAAAATTATCTTTTCCCGCGATAGCAGCTTACAATTTTTTGCCCTCACAAAAAAATTACGTAACTATTCTGCCACCTACGAAATTGAGTGCTAATTGATCATTTCCTAGGCCGCTCAAGCCATCTACGACTTTGTGCACCTGCAAAGTCTACCCCCACGCATCCTTGCTGGGGCTGGGCGCTGAGCACGCACTCTGGAAAGCGTGCTCCTGCGCTTTCTCCCCCTTACAATCCCTGTAAGGCCCGGCGCGCAAGTGCATAGAAAACAATCAATCGGCCCTCCGAGTGAGCAATGTTTTTTATGGCTGAATAGTTACAAAATTGCTACTTTCACAGATGCCCTTTAATAAAGATATCTATCGACAATTAGCCTCATCTTTTTGATTGGTATTCAATTAATTGTTGTTCTAATATTTTCTTTGCTGCTAGCACTTCTTTGTAATGCCCAGCTATCACAGCCTTATTGCCGTCTTCACATGCGTTTTCAAGTTTTTGGCTGCACTTCGCCAAAGCAACGCCGCCCATATTACCCGCCACCCCTCGCAAAGTATGGCAGCATTCACGCGCTTTATCATAAGCTTGCTGGCTAATACATTTTTCTAAATCATCCATAATGCTTTTTTCATTATCAAGGTACAGGCCTATTAACCTCACTAACCGCTCGGGCTTATTACCTACACGCTTCAGCATAGCCTCGTAATCCCATGCCTTAAGTGCCACACTGTTTGAAGGCGTTATGTCTACTTTTTGCTCACTACTAGACGGTTTTACTGCGTTACGCCCCCAATGCTTCAGCATTTTAATCAGCAAGTCTTCGTTGATAGGCTTGCTCATATAATCGTCCATGCCGGCATTAATGCAGCGCTCCCTATCTTCTTTCATCGCGTTAGCCGTCATAGCAACAATAGGAATAGCCCTATAACGTTCGCCCGCCTGCCCACTGCGAATCGCTTGTGAGGCCGCAAATCCGTCGAGCACCGGCATTTGGCAATCCATTAAAATAATATTGAATTCCGTATTGTCTGCATTTAATAAATCAAGTGCTTCTTGCCCATGGTTAGCAATAATAAGGTTTGCCTGCGTATCGGCCAATAAAAGTGAAACAAGCTCTTGGTTTACAGGGTTATCCTCTACAAGCAATATATTTAAATTAGAAACATCAATTGCACCGTCGTTGCGGTCTATCTCCGAAGCCTCAAGCTGTTTATGCGTTAACGATGTAACAAAATCGTGTGTTAATAACGGGGTAGCACTAGCAAGCACAGGTCCATTTTCAAAAATAATAGCCAAAGCGTTATACAATACGGTACTCGGCGTAGGCTTAGAAAAGAATCCACTAAAGCCATAGCTAGCCATTTGCGCGGCATCGCCGGGGTTTCCCTGCGACGTCATCATAACAAGGGGAATATCCCTCCAGCGCTCATCCTTTTTTAAAGCCATGCCTAACATGGCGCCATTGGTATTTGGCATTTGAAAGTCAATAATGGCGGCATCAAATAATGCCTCATTAGTCGTATTATTTTCCGTACTTGAAGCTTGCTGTAAATAGTGAATAGCTTCTTCAGCACTAGAAGCGCACACAACCTGTATATCTTTAATTTTTAGCTGCTCAGCAAAAATAGATAAATTAACAGCGTTATCATCAACAATCAGCACACGCCGACCAGACAAATCAACCACAGGCATCAGCGGGGCTTGCATACAGCCTTTATTCAAAACAATCTCACAGCGAAAGCAACTTCCCGAGCCTAACGTACTGGTAACGCTGACACGCCCATTCATTAAATCACACAATTGCCGAACAATGCTCAGCCCAAGCCCAGTGCCACCATACTGCCGGGTGGTTGAAGTATCCGCTTGGGTGAAAGCAGAAAAAAGGTCAGATTTTTTATGGTCAGGTATACCAATGCCGCTATCTTCAACTTCAATAACAATGCGAACCTGGTCTGTTTCAGGCTGCTCCCCGGCTATAGGTTGCGAAACGACTCGAACAATCACCTCACCTTTTTCAGTAAACTTCAGCGCATTGCCCAGTAAATTAGTGACAATTTGCCGTACCCTTGTAGGGTCGCCAACAACTCGAGTGCAGTCAATTTTATGAGTATCTAATATCAACTCTAAGCCTTTTTCTTCGGCTTTAAACGCATAGGTGTCGGCTATTTCACTAAAAAGTGGCGTCAATTCAAAGTCAATATTTTCTAGGCTCAGCTTACCGGCATCAATTTTAGAAAAGTCCAAAATATCATTAATAATGGTCAATAAAGATTTTGCACTAGTATCCGCTATTTCTACCTTGCGAGCTTGCTCCGGTGTTAGTCTCGTGCGCCGCAAAAGCCCTAACATTCCTAGCACGCCGTTCATTGGTGTTCTTATTTCGTGGCTCATGCAGGCTAAAAAATCACTTTTCGCTTGATTTGCCGCTTCTGCGCGCTCGCTTTCATGCTCTAAGGCTAACTGCGTATTTTTTTGCTCGGTAATATCAGTAAAAATAGAGATGTAATGCTTAATGCTACCATCAATATTTTTAACCGGTACTACCGTTCCCGAAACCCAATAGACAGAACCTTCCCTATCTTTATTGCACATCACTCCCTGCCAAATTTGGCCATTTTCTATGCATTGATAAAGCTCATCAAAAAATTCTTTTGAGTGATTACCCGATATTAATACCCAATGGTTTTCCCCCACTATGTCTTCAAGAGCATAACCGCTAATATCAGCGAGCTTTTGATTGCCATAGGTAATAGTCCCATCAAGATCGGTAATCGCTACTATGGCATGATGCGCAAGAGCGATGCGCTGTTCCTCCAGCTCGAACATGGCTTGCTCTAGCGTTTTGTTATGGTTTTTCAGCTGTGTTTCATAATTACGACGCGCATCGAGCATTGTGTGTAAAGCGCTTGCCAAATCCGCTATCTCGTCATCTGAATCTACCTGAAAGCTTTGCTCAAGGTTACCCTTCGCAGCAAGTTTTGCTGCCTCCGACAAACGGCGAATCGGCGTTGTAATTTTTCGTGTAATAGAGAAGGTAAATATTGCTATACCTGCAACGCTTAGCAACAATATCACTACTAAGCTATTGCGAAGCCAATAAACAGCGCTAAAAGCTAATCTTTCGTCGATCTCACTTACCAGTACCCAACTAACATTCAGCGCTTGAACGGTATTTTGAATACCAACCACATCATAGCCAAACGGACCACGATAAACGCTAGCATCTACGGCATCATCTTTGCTCTCAGTACTATTTTCATTAATAACCTGTAATTTAATTTTCTTATTCAGCACCATATCTTGTAAGGAGGCATACTCGACCTTGGATTTTTGGTTTTTATTTTTTCCTGCTTTTGCTCTTGGGTTGGAAAGATTGGGCACGGCAGAGCGCAACAAGCCGTCCGTACCGACTAAATAATGTTGTTTGCCGCCATTAGATAACACATCAAGAATTCGATCTATGCGCACTTGCACAGCAAAAACCCCAGCCCTATTACCCCGCTCGTCCACAATAGCTGCAGTAAAAAAGCTCGATATAAGATGGTTAGATGGCGCATAGCGCTCGAGATCAGAATACAGCGTCTCCCCACTTTGTAAGGTGCGATCAACTGCTTTTGCAAAACGCGTATTGGCGTATGGGCCTGTACGCAAATTGGTTCCTAAATCGCTTTCATGCGCTAGGGAGTACAAAATATTCGCGTGCTTATCAATCAAAAAAATGTCGTAAATATAATCATAATTCGCTAAGAATTGATGAATGTTGGTCGCGTGTTCAAACGTCACCTGTTGCCACGAAAAGCTCTGGGTATAGTCATTCAAGGCTTTTTGTGAAGCCTTAAAATCTAAACTCAAATTTTGCAGTAATTGAGCCACCTCATAGCTTTGCGCTAATGACTCAATATCTTTATCACGATAAAAAAACCAGTTTTCAATAAACGCCTTATTATTTGACGCCGTAGTTTCTAGCTCTGATCGTATCGCCGCTTGCAAACTCGACTTAACATTAATATAACCCAACAAGGACACCAGTAAAACCGGCGGTATTGCAACCACCAAAAACCACTGCGTTAGCTTATTACGCAGTTTTTGCGGTACAAATCGCCGCTCCATTATTGCGACTCCACAGCACTTTCGCTCGGGCTATGCTCTACTGCGGAGCCGGCATCAGGTAAAAATCGCGCATCGGCAAAAACTTGCAAATCAACACTTTGCGCCAGCAAACCGCTTTCAAGCGCAGCGTCCATAATGCTGGCTAAGCCAGGCACATCAACCGCTAGATTTTGATAATTTATCACGCGTAAATTGGGGTCCAAACTAGCAACAATGGCTGCGCGCGTATGCTCTGGTATATGGCGCTGAATTTTAACTACCAAATCATCGAGCAGTGCCCCGCCCTCCGTGCGCGCCCGTTCTATATCGCGCCCAGCCTGTTTTATTGCAGCCATAACTTCTTGCACCGCCAAGTATTTAGTCGCTAAAGCTGCATCACTAGCAATCGCAATGCATTCAACATGGCCATACTGAGTGGGTAACACATCCTTGGAATACCACGCGACGCGACCAAAGCCTTGGGTCTCAACAATATCAGCCCATGGGAGCGATTGTTCAAAAGCAGCAGGGGTTGCCCTCTGGCCTTCAGATTTAATAAATAGGGGCGCTTTAGCAGGCGCAATGGGTAAAGATTCAACCTGAGCATGGCTGTTATGATCAAAGCCTAGCGAAACGCCATGTTTTTTCAAATAATGGTACAGCACCACATTGTGAGTCGAAAATTTATGCGGCACTCCTACTCTTACTCGCTCGCGAGTGCGCGTAAAATACTGCGCCATGGCTTTGGCAATTTGCGCGTCGGGTTTGCGCGACGCGCGCTCAAGAGGCAAGTGGACTTGCTTTGCCAGCACCTCATTAATGGCTAGGGCGTTGCCGTCGCGATGCATTAGCCCCACCCAACGAAATGAAGGTTGCTCGCGGTACATATCTAGCGCCAAAGGCGCCATTGTATATGCCATATCTGCGCGCCCCTCTTTAAAATAAGCGCGCAGCAAATCCCAGCTTGGCATGCGAGTCAGGGTAAAGTTAGCGTGCTTAAAGCTAGCAGCGTAATTCTCGTAAGCAATGATCGCCGCATAGTGATCTGCTAACGGAATATAAGCCGCTTCGATATCCTGCTTACCCACTTCGTCGGCTTGCGTGTGATGGTTTTTACTGGCATTCAGTTCCTGAACCACAGCAGCCTGTGCCGCAACGCACACGACGAAAAACCCCACATACAGCCTCCAGCCGCTTAATCCAAGGGACATATCCTCTCCTTTGATAGAGGCCTGCCATTTATTAATACGTGCGGTCTGCAATAGCCGCCAAGGCGCCGTTATATCGCCACATAGCGCCCGCCCGCTTACAACTCAATTAACAAGTGCTCTTTAAACAGTCTAGCCATCAGCCCAGTATTTGCGCAGCCATGGTGCATATTTAGAGCTTATATTCGCAGGCCGTCTAACGGTAAACAGCATTAATGCCAAGCGCTATAAGCTGGCTCTAGCAATAGGGCATCTCTAAAAATGCACTTTTTCCGCGATAGCGGCTTACAGGTTTTCGCTCCTGCAAAACCTGTATTCGGTCCATCCATGCACATTAGCTCCGTCCTCGAGTCCTCATTTACACCACGTAAACTGCGGCTCTCCGGGCGGTGCTTCCTTGCTCTCACACAAAAATTACTATTTTTAGAGGTGCCCAATAGCGAATAGCATTAATAACGCCGGGAGTACGCTCCCTTTGAGTACGAATTAAAGCACGACAGATAGATTTGACAGACTTTGGCGGAAGGTATATCTTATGTATATACATTGCATATGCATTGTATGGCATTTACTTTTTGTAATGTTAGACTGCACCATCTCAATTTTGGACTTATCGGATATGGCCAGTACTACCGGCAAGAAACAAGCTAAAAAAGACAGCCAATTAATTATTCGGATAAATACGAAAGAGCGCGATGAATTTGTCGCCCTTTGCGAATCACTGGATACCAGTGCCGCACGGGAAATACGACGCTTCATTCGCACTTTTCAAAAAGAGCACGGCGGCAATTAAACTCCGCCATCTGTGCACTTTATAAATTGAAATGGTGAAACTTAACCCGCTTATTCTAAAAAGCACACAGGAGAAACCCTATGTCTAAGAAAGTTAAATCAATCAAAAAAGAAATCAAAGCCCGTAAAGCTAAAATCAGCAAGCAAGAAAGCAAACTGAAAAAGCTGAAGAAGTCTTTAAAGAAAGCCGCCTAGCGCTTTACCTATAGCGCGGAATATTCACGCTATAGCTACCCAGCGCCACCGTCTTGGTGGCGCTGGAGCTCGTCACCGCCCCTCCCCAAAGCTCCGCCAACAGCATTATTTCGCCACTTTAGCAGTGTATACTTACCCTTTTTCATTAATTAGGTAGTCAGCATGTTGGAATTGGGCCGCACCCACACCCTTGAAGTGGTAAAACAAGTCACCTTCGGCTTTTACTTAGATGGCAAAAACTTAGGGGAAGTATTACTCCCCAACCGCGTAGCTCCTAAAGACACCAAGCTTGGCAGCACGCTAGAAGCGTTCATTTACCTCGATTCAGAAGATCGGCCAATAGCTACTACCCGCAAACCGCACGCACAAACGGGGGAATTTGCTTATTTACGGGTCGTCGATACCAACACTTACGGCGCCTTTTTGGATTGGGGGCTAGACAAAGATCTGTTCGTCCCGTTTGCAGAACAGCATAAAAAAATGGAAGTTGGCCGCTCTTATCTTGTACGGCTTTATGTCGACCCTCGCGATGAACGCATTGTCGCTTCTTCTAAAATCGATAAATTTGTACGTGAAGACTCACCTGAAAACCTTACAAACGGGCAGGCTGTAGATTTAATCATCGCTAACTCCACTGAACTTGGCTTCAAAGCAATTATTAACCACAGCCATTGGGGCGTACTGTATAAAGCCGACGTTTTTGAACGCCTAAGCTTTGGCCAAAGTATTAAAGGGTTTATCCGGCAAATTCGCGACGACGGCAAAATAGACTTAACTTTAAATGGCGGTAGCCGCTCGCACGACAAAAACACTCAAAAAATACTGGCCTACCTTAAGAAAAACAACGGCTACGCTCCACTTCACGACAAAACCGAACCCGCGGTTATTTCTGCTGAGCTAGGCATGAGCAAAGGCGCTTTTAAAAAAGCCATCGGTAACTTATATAAAAAGAAAGAGTTATTACTTGAAGGTGATGGCATTAGGCTTACTGAATAACTGACAGAGAGCCTTAACGGCTACTCCGCTCATAGCAAGGTTATTGTTTATGCGTGGGAAGCAATGCCCCCAGGGCCCCCTAGTAATAATCAACCGCATTGTCTAAGATTTGCTCGTTTTTATAACCTTTAGCGAGAATTGAGTGACCTTAGACGAATGTACGGCTCATATTACTGATCCGAGACAAGATAAAAACAAGAAATACGCGTTATCGAGCCTCCTGCTGATCATATTTTCCTCAACCATCAGTGGATATGACACCCCAGAAGCTATGGTTGAATTTGCCAAGCTAAAGCATGAATGGCTCCAGCGTTTTGTCACTTTAGACTCAATACCTTGTGTTGAAACGCTACGTTTTTTCATTTGCTCAATAAATACAGAGGAGTTAATAAAAGGCTTCGAAGCATTCATTCAAGAGGCAGGTGAAGGGGATATTATTTCGATTGACGGCAAGACTATGAGAGGTACAAGGCATAGCGCTCTAGATACCATTCACATGGTAAGTGCTTGGTCAAAAAAACAAGGGGTAACGTTGACGGCGCTAAAAACTAAAGACAAATCAAATGAAATACAAACGATTCCTTTGGTGCTTGATCTAATCGATATTAACGGTGCCATTGTTACAACGGATGCAATGGGCTGCCAAGTAAAAATAGCCGATAAAATTCGCAGTGGGGGAGGCGATTATGTACTTCAACTAAAAGACAACCAAAAGGCGTTACGTGCTGAGATAGAAGCGTATTACCACAAATTAAGACGCGAAGACTTTGCCAACACAACCCATGATACCTATGAAGAAGTCGATAAAGGTCATGGTCGAATTGAGCAAAGAAAAACGCATCATGTAGAAATTAGCGGCTGGGTTAATTCAGCGAGAAAATGGTGTGATGCTAATTCACTGATTCGTGTCGAACGCAATACAATAAAAGGCGAAAAAGAGTCATCAGAAGTTTCTTGGTATTTAAGCTCTTTGGCGGTTGACGCGCAACGCGGCGCCGATGCAGTTCGAAGTCACTGGGGAGTTGAAAATAATTTACACTGGCAACTCGATGTTACCTTCAAAGAGGATGAATGTAGGCTCGCATCTGGAGCGGCGGCAATGGCTGTTATAAAAAGGTTTTGCATGAATTTGCTAAAGGTTAACGATACGAGTAAGCGCAGATTAAAACACCGAGTCATGGCCTCCGCTATTGATGATGACTATAGGGCAAAAATTCTACTGTCTGTCTAATTATTGCTAGGAGGCCCTGGCAATGCCCCTTTGGCGGCTAGCCGCTATTTTGTTAACAAGTGCTGAGTTGGCCTATACTTTAAAGCTTAAGCCACAAGCCAAAGAAACAAATCCATGCTGAATAACATTATTGATGTTTCCCACCGTAACTCTATCCACGACTTCTCGAAGGTTAAGCAAAGCGGTATTTTTGGCATTATTCACAAAGCAACCCAAGGCCACCACTACACAGACCCAACGTTTGCCAATAATACCTTAAGCGCTCAGAAGGCGGGTCTTTGCGTCGGCGCATATCACTTTGGCAACGGCGATGATGCCAGCACACAAGCTGACCACTTTCTTGCGGTGGCAGGTAACAACACATTATTAGCGCTGGATTTCGAGGCTTATGCCGATAACCCAATGAGCCTAGCGCAAGCAGAAACATCTGTCGCGAAAATACACAAGGCGACAGGCCGCTACCCCGGTCTTTATACCGGCAGTGCTTTTATACAAAGCACACCTGGGCTCCTCTAAAAATAGTAATTTTTTTGTGAGAGCAAGGAAGCACCGCCCGGAGAGCCGCAGTTTACGTGGTGTAAATGAGGACTCGAGGACGGAGCTGACGCCGCTATCGCGAAAAAAGTGCATTTTTAGAAATGCACACTTACTAAAGCAGGCATCAGCCAAGCCAAGCAAACCATCCTATCGCAATGCTGGTTGTGGCTTGCAGAGTATGCAGATACCCCCATACTGCCCAAAATCTGGCCCACCTGGACACTTTGGCAGTACACCGATGGCAACCACGGACCACAACCCCACACCGTCGATGGTATTGGGCCATGCGATCGAGAGCACTTTAATGGCAGCCAAGTACAACTAGAAGCTTTTTGGGCAATGCAAAGCGCATCACCCAAATAGCGCACCAAATGCTTAATATCTTTGGGCTTCTAACCTTCCTGAAATGACGTTTACCTTCTAACTTTACCCCTTTAATAATGTCTGGCTATATTGCAAGCTTGAGACTGGCGCATGCCCTTCGCTGTGCAATACTCATGGAATACGACCAACTAAAGGTAAACGCCGTGAGTGCCGACAGTAACAATGTTAAGTGCGAAACTGAAACGCATATTCTAGATGCGCAGCAGCACATGTCGCAGGTGTTGCGGACAACCTCTATCGAACAGATCGAACAATTTGTTGGCGGCGCAACCTCTAGCGCCGTAGATATCGACTACTACACACCAGGCCAAGTACTCGCAAACGAGCTGGTGCTATTGACAATTTCTGGGCCCGAGCTGCAACTGCTAGTCAAAATCCACTTTAATTACCAACAAATTCGCTCACGCTTTCGCAGCCGCGTAAGTCATGCTTCAGCGCCCTTAAGCCGGCAAGACGTCGACTTCATCAAAGAACTTGGCAATCAATTTTGCGGCGCCATTTGCCGAAAACTCGCAAGCCAAGACATTATGGCAGGCCTTAGCATTCCGCTAAGCACCCGCGGCTATTACGAGATTTATGCCGACTACACCCACAAAACCTCACCTTTTATTAAATTTGGCGAAGGCTGGGGGCTAGAGGGCGATTTTGGCACCTTATATTTCAGCTGCTATAGCGAACTTAGCAACCCACAGGTTATTCCAAAAATATTGGCGATTAACCCAACCGAAGACGCCCCCGCCCAAGACATAGACTTTTTCTAATATGACTAGTAGCAACGAACTTATTGCCTCGCAAAAAATGCTTGCTCTGTTAGAGCAAGCCAATAGCAATGTCGAGCAAATTTTGGACGGTTTCCCAAGTGTATTTGCCATCATTAATAACAAACATTTTGTTATTCGAGCCAATGCCGCTTTTTGCGATTTACTGCAATTATCAATGGATGAAATTTTGCATCAAAGCTTTGTAGAAATGTTCGATAGCGAAAACCAAAACGTCGTCGAGCATCATTTAGCTGCACTCAATAAAGAAGATAACAGCGATGCAAAAGAGGTAGAGTTTCGAGCAGATATTACGCCACCGCACAGCCAAAATACCCAACAATATTTATGGTCTATTGCACCGTTACAAACTTGCAGCCCAGCAGAGGGCCAACTGTATGTGCTCGTCGGTAAAGATTGCAGCAGCATCTACGCATCGGAAGCTAAACTCAGCGGAATATTTGAAAGCCTACCACTGGCCATATTAATGATTAATACCGATGGTTATATCGACGAAGTTTTATCGCGGTATTCAGAAGTACTACTGGAAAATAATGCACTAATAGGAAAGCGCTTGCACGAGGCCATAGATTTAGCAAGCGATAAAGATGCCGAAGACCTCGCAATGACTTTTAAACGCATGATTGGCTGCGCCGGTAAACCCATGAGCGATTTTGCAGCACTGGACCCTTACTATTTAAAATCCTTTGCCATAAAGCGCCGTAATACCTTTGACCAAAAGTGGATTAAAGCATCGTACCAAGCTATCCCTTCGAACAACGCGATTCAAAAATTTTTAGTCATCCTTCAAGATGATACCAACTCCGTTAAAATGGCAAACGAGCGCAAGCGCATAGACGACTTAGAGCGCCAAAGCCGAGAGCTTTACGAGTGCGCGGTACGCGACCCCCTTACTGGCCTGTATACACGCCTATACATGAATGATGGATTTAACACATTGCTTAACGGCTATAAATACGGCCACATTAGCGCAATAGAGCTGATTATTTTTGATATCGATAACTTCAAAAAAATTAACGATACATACGGCCATGCCGCCGGCGATAAAGCTATTTCATCGGTAGGACAAGTGATTTTAGAACACAGCAACGCCGGCGCCGTAGCAGTGCGTTACGGTGGTGATGAATTTTTAGTCATGCTGCCAGAAGAACATGGACAAAACAAAATAGGTTACAGCTTTGCCGATACAGTACGGCAAAAAGTGGAAAACATGGGGGCCAGCGCGCCTTCAGGCACCACAATGCAACTGACTCTTAGCGCCGGCGTAATTAGCTGCCGCAAAGATGAAAGCATTGAAGCGCTCATTGAGCGAGTAGATACCTTCCTTTACCAAGCAAAAGATGCAGGCAAAAATACAGTCATTGCTGAAACCCATTCATTCGAGACTAAGTAACTATGTATACGGTATTAGTAGTAGACGACTCTGAAACGATTCGATTACAATTAAGCACAGACTTAAAAGAAGCCGGCTACAATACCCTCGAAGCCAGCAACGGTGAAGAAGGCCTCGACATTGCCTTAAATTCCGCCGTAGATTTAATTATTACCGATTACAACATGCCGCAAATGGATGGCCTTTCAATGTGCCAAATGATCCAACAGCACAACCCAGACAAAAAGGCATCCATATTCATGCTAACCACCCAATCCCGCCCCGACTTAAAAGCACAAGCCAAAGAAGCCGGAGTCATGGCCTGGATACTAAAACCTTACGAGAAAGCAAGCCTAATTAGAGTTGTTGGAAAGGTGCTCAATTGATTGCCGATGCCTATTGGCTAGCCACTTTAATTTAAAGTCAATCGAGCTCTCATTACCTTAAACTCTCGTAAAATCGCCTCAAAAACAGAGCCATTCCAACCCATAGAGAGCAACTTGTGCCTCACTCCATCTCCAACTCAAATACTCATACTCTCAAGGCATTGCCTTACCGACGTGCATAGTGCGTCCGCCAAAAACAGCAAGCCACACATACCCTGTGGGATTGTGGCATTACTTGCAGTAAACTCATGCCTTAATGTACAAGGCTTACCTGCGTCATGAAAACTCCTCTTTTTTGGGCTACTCGCCCCGCCCACCAGAACGCATCGTGGCAGCAGCAGCTGACGGCGCTAGGGGAAACAGTGGCGCTGCCTCTGCTGGAGATAATCCCCGTCAGTAGCGACGAGGCGATGCAAGCGGTTAAGAGCTTAGTACTCGATTTAGATCAGTTCCAACATGTCCTTTTTGTTAGCCAAAATGCCGTTAAGCATGGCTTTGACTGGTTTGATCAATACTGGCCTCAGTTACCGGTGGGCATTCAATTTTATGCCGTTGGCAGTAAAACAGCCCAAGTCGTGCGCAGCCATCACGCCGACGTGATCGAATGCGGTGAAGCCATGAATAGCGAGGCGCTACTTGCGCTACCCAGCTTGCAGCAGGTAGCGCAAGAGAAAGTCTTAATCTGCCGTGGTCAGGGCGGCCGTCCAACCTTGGCCGAGGTACTGGAGCTGCGCGGGGCGAAAGTCAGCTATTGTGAACTTTACCAGCGCGCATTGCCTAATCAAGCCAAGGCACAATGCGCTGCATTACCATTGGACAGGCAGCATATTATTCCTCTCTTTAGTGGCGAGACACTACAGAACCTGATTTTAGCGCTACCCTCAAACATGAATAAAGATGACACCGCATTGATAGTGCCCGCACAAAGGGTTGCCGATATAGCACAACAAGCAGGCTTCAAGCACGTTACCGTGGCTGCCAACGCCAGCCAAGACGCCATGCTAGCGGCTACGCACCAATGCCTTACTCACTCACGTACACTATAAGGATTATCGATGAACGATAAGCCCAACAATAAACCCAGCGATGCAACCGACGAGAACACCGAGGCAAATACTCAACCCAGCGCCTCAGAAAACAACACGCCGGCACTCGACAGTAATGAAGACGAAACCCCAACAGACAACAAAACCGATAGCCCTACCAACGATGAACAAGCAGATGCCCTGAGCGAGCAAGACGATAACAAAGCCGAAACCGTTATTGTAACCGAGCCCGCGCCCGTTAACGAAACCATTGAAGTGGTAGAAGTTGAAGCGCCGCCCACGCCTACCGAAACGCCGCAGGCAACCGAAAAAAAAGCCACAAAAAAAGGTTTTTGGTTGCTTGGCTCACTCATTATTGTTGGTTGGGGCGCAACAGCCGCCGCTGGCTACTGGGGCTACCAGCAAGCACTGCAATACCAAAGTCAGAATATCGATATCCAAAGCGCCTTAACCACGCTCAAAAACGAATTAGACAACCAACTAACGCGCGGCGAAAAAGCGCAAGCGGGCCAACTGCAAACTTTTAAACAGAGTGTCGATGGTGAATTTAAAGCCATAAATCGCGAAGCCACAACACAGCGACAAAAACTACAGCTGCAATTAAAAGAGCACGAAGCGCGACTTAACGGCCAACAAGAGCGCCTAACAAGCCTTTCGACAACCTCCCGCGAAGACTGGCTGCTGGCCGAAGCGGAGTACTTGTTAAAACTCGCCAATCAGCGAGTTCTTATGGAGCGCACCCCAGCAAATGCCGTAGCACTATTGGCCAGGGCCGACGCCATTATGGAACGGGTAAGCGCCGGTTTAGGCGACCGCGAGTTATTTGCAATTCGTAAACTACTGGCCAGCGAAATAACAGCGTTGCGATTAATTGAACCTGTGGACACGCAAGGCATTTATTTAAAGCTCGGCTCACTCGCCAGCGCTATTGATCAGCTGCCCACCCTACCCGCCAAGGAAGAACGCTTTAGCAACAGCAAAGCCACAGAACCCATGCGCGAAACCACTTGGGCAGCCTTTAAGCGTGAAATGGATAATGTCTTTTCATTTTTGCGCAACTCATTCAGCATGCGCTCGGCAGACGAGCTAGCCAACCCTATTGTGTCGCAGCAACGTTTACAGTTAATGCAACTAAATACACGGCTGCTTTTAGAACAGGCGCAAATATCGCTGTTAAAAGAAGATACCGTAAGCTATCAAGAAAGCCTTAAAGCCGCCAGCGAGCTGGTTACTCAATATTATTTTGAATCGCCAAAGCGCGCCGCTTTTGCCGAAGAACTTATTAGCCTCGCACAAAAAGATATTGCCCCGACCTTACCCGACATCTCTCACTCATTAAAACTATTGCATAGCTATATTGCTACGCAACATCGGCTAAATGCACCTAATGCAGGCCAAAATAGCGACCTTACCAAAGGAGCACAGTAATGCGTAAGTTTTTACTGTGGGTATTTATTCCGTTTGTTGTGATCGGTGGCGCCGCCATGTTTTTGATCCCCATGATGCAGCGCGACCCAGGCTACGTGTTAATTGCCGTAGGCGGGCACATAATTGAAATGCGTTTTTGGATGGCAACATTAATTTTTATTCTACTTTTAACCAGCATTTGGTGGTCCAAAGCACTCATTAAAGGCACCTGGAAAGCGACCATTAAAACTTTCACTTGGTGGCCAGCTAAATCACAAAGCTTGCTATGGAAACGCCAAGAGCGCGCGATGGCTGCACTATGGGAAGGTAATATTCACGAAGCCCATCGCAACTTTGTAAAAATAGCCAAAACCAAAGGCCAAGAAAACGACACCTTAAGCCTAATTAATGCCGCTAATACCGCCGCCGATTTAAGCCACTTTAATGAAGCCGATCATTTCTTATCCCAAGCCGAACGCTTAGATGACAAAGCCCATGCCGTGACCTTAATAATGAGCCGCGCGCGCTATCATCAAAAACAAGGCCAAACCGATGCGGCTTTACGCTTAATTAATACCGCACTGAGCCAACACCCTCTTCACCATGGCTTATTAAATATGCTATTAAATTTGCACCGCGATCAGCAAGACTGGCAAGCACTGCACACCCTAATTCCCCGATTTAAAAAAGCTCGCATTTTATCGGCCGACGAACAAGCCGTATTAGAACGCGATATATACCAAGGGCTTATCGCAGCAACTACAAATACACAGGCGCTCGATTCGCTTTGGCAAGTAGTACCTAAAGCCAACAAACAAGACCGCATATTAGAATACCGCTATATTCAGCAGCTGCTGAACCTAGGAGACGACAAAACCGCTGAGCCCATTTTGCGCAAGTTACTCAAAAAACATTATGACGATGACTTGATTAATCTTTTTGCCCACACAAAAACAGACGACGCCGCTGTACAGCTACAGTATGCCGAGCGCTGGCTTGATCACAAAGGCAATAATCCAGCACTGCTACTCGCACTTGGCCGCATTGCCCTGCGGTGTGAGCTTTGGGGTAAAGCGCGAGAGTATTTTGAAAAAAGCTTAAAACTTAAACCCAGCCCAGAAGCCTATGCAGAACTCGCTCGGCTACTAGGGAACTTAGGCGAGCACCAAAACAGTAACGCCCTATTCCAGCAAGGTTTATTGCACAGTGCCGGCACATCGCTGCCAACTCCCAACGAGCCTTAAACTGGAAAACTCACGTATGCGTATTTTCAGCTACCAACCGCCGGAAGGGTTACCGCCGGTTATTTATCAAGACGACTACTACATCGCCATTAACAAGCCCAGCGGCTTACTCAGTAACCCTGGGCGCGCGCCACATACGCACGATTGCGCACTAACGCGCTTGCAAGCAGCGTTTAGCGAAATTTATTTGATCCATCGTTTAGACTGCGACACTTCAGGCGTACTCATTTTCGCTAAACAAAAAAAGGCCGAAGGCGCGCTAAAAAAGCAGTTACAAGAACGAAAGGTTAAAAAAACCTATAACGCATTAGTATGGGGAATACCCGAAAATAAAAAAGGGACTATTGATTTAGCGCTAGCTGCCAATCCCGATGATATTCCGCTACAAAAAGTCTGCACTCAAGGAAAGGAAGCCATAACGCACTACACCTTACTAGAAAGTAATAACGAGCAAAATATCGCGCTATTAGAACTTCGCCCACTAACAGGGCGTACCCATCAATTACGCGTTCACCTCGATGCAATCGGTCACCCCATTCTAGGAGACCCTTTCTACGGTCATAACGCAGCAAAATCGCAAAAAGATCGCTTATGCCTGCACGCTACAACACTGTGCTTTAACCACCCATTCACACACACGAAAATAACAATCGAGACTCCTACCGCGTTTTAATGCCAGCTAGAGTAGAATTGAGCTAACAACCTCGAGGCTTGATTAAAACAATCAGACACAAAAAAGCCTCACCAAAATATTCTGATGGGGCTTTTTTATATTGCAACTAACTTGAGGGAATCTCTAAAATCCACCTACATCTAGAAAGCTGAATATATTAGAGATGCCTTAGAGTTAGCTTTCGTAACGATTCTCTCGCAGCCACACTACGCCGTATAACATGCCGCAAGCAAGCAAAGTGCCCAGCCAAAACTGCATCGAAGTTAACACCACCCACAAGCTCCCCCAGCCCGAGGCCGCATGTGACGACAAGAAAACATTAAATGCGATGTAATCTAGAAACAAAGAAAACATGCCCGTAGAACCTAAGATGATTTTCTCTACAACAATAAGGCCCAACAAAGGCGCTACTGCGAGTAAGAAGGGTGTTTTTTTCGCATAAGCCGAGGCCAATAAAAGCCAAGCCACTAATGGTAAACGCCATAACGCTGCCGCCAAGAATGAGCCTATATGCTGCCAAGCAGTGCCTATTAAAGCTTGCTCCTGCCAAACAATGCTCAAAGCACCATCATAGCCGGACATTAACGCCAGCACAGTAGCAACAATTAAAAGTACCAAGCTAAAAGCAAGCGCGCACACCCAAGCTATCGCGGATAAAACACACGATGCCACAACCACTTTTGTGAGCACGTTTTGTGTTTCGCTTACAGGCATCGATTTCCAAAATAAAATACTGCCGTCGCGTCGATCTGCAGATAAAGCCCCCAATAAATACGAAATAGAAATCAAGAATAAAATGCCGGAAAAAGCAATATAGGAGATACTGTTAATAATGCCGGCACCTTCATTAATTTCTTTTTCAGGAAATGGCAAAGCACCGGCAGAATGGTGATTACTCGTGACTGAATCTGTTTCACCCAATACAATATCGCTGTACTCGAATTCGCGAATATCGCCTTCGTGCTCAGTTTCCATTTGAACTTGGTAGTGATAACTTTGGCCAAAATCTGCCGCACGCCCTAGCGCAATTGCCGCCAGAATGGATATGCACAGCACAACAAATATCACAGCAGGAACCTTCACAAAAGCGCCATTGTGCTCCCACATTTCACGTTTAACCGGAATAATATAACGTTCCATATTATGCTCCTACCTGCGTTGGATTAACTTTCGCCACAAACAAATCAGCGATCGTTGGCGTGCGAACCTGGCCAAACGGCGTCAACAACTCGCTTGCTATATTTTCAAACAACATACTTACCCCACCCAAACGCTGTTGCTCACTAATAGCGTGATACCCCGCCTTCTCTACGGCAGCTTTTTGCGCATTGCTAACACTTAACTCGGTAAAACGTTCAGCAACAGACTCCATCGGCAGATCCAGCACTAGCTCACCGCGATTAATAAACATTAAGTCGGTTAGTATATTTTCAATTTCCTCAACTTGATGTGTCGTGATCACAATTGTTTTTTGTTCGTCGAAGTAATCACTTAGCAAGGCGTTGTAAAATTGTTTACGGTAGACAATATCCAAGCCTAATGTTGGCTCATCTAACACCAGCAAACGACTATCAATAGCCATCACCAGCGCCAAGTGCAGTTGGGTAATCATACCTTTCGATAGAGCACTAACGCGGCTATTGGATTTAATATTTGTTTTGGCCAAGAAATGCTGCGCCTTTTCACGATTAAAACGCGGGTGTACGCCCGCAACATAATCTACAGCTTGGCTCACCTTTAACCAACGCGGCATAATGGCAGTATCAGCAATAAAACTTACCTGCTCTATTAACTGTGTGCGCTGCTTTGCGGGGTTAAAACCCAGCACACTTAGCTCTCCCTCAACCGAAGCCAAACCCAGCAAGCCCTTTAGCAGCGTTGTTTTACCCGCACCATTAGGGCCAATTAACCCTACAATGCGGCCTGATTCTATTGAAAAATTTATATTTTTTAGCGCCTGGTGATCGCCATACCGCTTATTAACATTATTGGCATTTACAACATATTCGTTATTGGTAATCACCTTACGCCTCCTGACTATCTTGCGATGAGTTATCAATTGGTAAATAACCCAACAATTCTTGCTTGGATATACCCAGCTGCTCTATACGCTGTATTAGCTTTGGTAATTCTACGGTTAAAAACTGTGTTTTTTCAGCGTGTAATATTTTTTCTTGCGCCCCAGGAACAACAAACATACCCAAACCTCTTCGTTTTTCTACTAGCCCTTCATCAACCAATGCTTGGTAAGCTTTAGATACCGTTAAATGGTTGATTTGGTAATCGGCTGAAACTGCGCGCACAGAAGGAATTGATTCCCCTTCCTGAAACGCCCCTTCTAAAATTAAGCCCACCATACGGTCGCGCAATTGGCGATAAATGGGCTGATCATCATTCCACTGATCTTGCATAGGCATACCTCAATATTAATGAGTAACAACACTTAGCTGCATGTAAAAATACAACCTTATTTAGGTGGCACATCACCTTGACGAACAACATCACTAACACCCGATATTTGTGAATAAACTTCTGGGTTACCGTAGTAATAAACCGCACCTGCGCCATTAAGATGTAAATCTAGTTTTTCTTTTACCCACAATTTAACATCACTTGCGCCCGAATTATGAACATCGGCCACATGGCTTTCCAACGCGTAAGCTTTATAGTCTGAAGCGCCATTAAATTTCAGTATTTGCTTTCGAACCCTACCCGCCACTGTAATATCTGATGCGCCGTTTCCTTTAACATCCAACTCCTTTGCAGTTAACTGGGCCACGTTAAATTCACAACCACCATTTAACTTAAAATGCACTTTATTTTTAACCGTAAGCTCGGCAAAGTTAATTGTGCTGCCACCATTCACTTTTAATTCGAAGTTATCTGCCGTTACTGCTGAGAGGACATCCACCGACATTCCACCCGACACTTCTAACCATTGCAGTTGCGTTAATGTCACGTCGTAGGCGATATTCGAGTTTTCAGAAAACCACCCCCAGCGATTATTTTTGCGAATGCGCAAAGTATTACCTTTTGCATCCACCTTGATTTTATCGAGCTGCGATTTTGCCGCTGTCATTTTCAGTTGCGGCGCTTCACCTATGCGCAACACTAAGGAGCCATCCCCTTCAATTTGCAACTGAGTAACATCACTGATGGCAACCGTACGCTCTATAACATCTTCTGCTAATGCCGTTTGCGTACAAATCACCATTACCCACGCTAACAACACTCCGATAACTACTGGCATAAATTTCATAGTCTTCCCCTTTGAGGTGTAAATAATTGTTTAAATAGCTACCGCTTCTGGCGTTGCCGTCAACCGGTGTTATATGCAACTATATCACCATAACTCAGATGCGCAACCAGCCGCCCCAAAAAACATGGCGCCCTTTTCAACACTAAGATTAAAAGTCTTTTATAACAGTAAGTTGCGAGCAATTATTGGCAGGAAAAATTGTGTATCAGCTGCACTAGCGTGCATATTGGGTGTTATAGCTTAGGTGTACAGGCAGGTTTATAGCCTCTGCGTGCACCCTACACAATCTTTCGCGGCGCACCTACGCTAGAACGGCTGATACTGAATCGCCGTAATCCACCACTCAGCTAGACCCGTGGGTGTACGCACGCTTATCTCGTCATCTACCGCTTTGCCGATAAGCGCTTTGGCCATTGGTGAGTCAACAGAGATACAAATAGAGTGCGCATCAATTTCGTCACTGCCGACGATACGGTAATGTGCGACTTCGCCCCGTTCGTTTTCCAGCGCAACATAGGCACCAAAATATACCTTACCTTCTTGCCGGGGGGAGTAATCCACTACGGTAATTACATCTAAGCGTTTCGCTAAATAGCGCACTCGCCGATCAATTTCGCGCAAGCGCCTTTTGCCATAAATGTAATCCGCATTTTCACTGCGGTCTCCTAATGCAGCCGCATCGTGCACTTGTTGAGTAACCGCGGGGCGCTCCACCTTCCATAGCTGCTTAAGCTCGGCATTTAACGCTTCATAACCGGCACGGGTAATATAAGCAGAGCGGCTCATTGCGCGCGATTAAATAAACGTAAAAAATTCGCGGTTGTCACTTCCGCGAGGGCGTCGTAACTAACCCCCTTTAAATCGGCAACATATTCAGCCACTTCACGCACATACGCAGGCATATTGGGCTTTCCGCGATAAGGGATAGGCGCTAAATAGGGCGAGTCTGTCTCGACTAACAAATAATTTAACGGTGTTTTGCGTACAACATCGCGTAGGCTTTCGGCATTTTTAAAGGTAACAATACCCGATATTGAGATATAAAAATTAAGATCCATCGCTCGCTTGGCCATGTCCCAATCTTCAGTAAAACAATGCATAACACCCGATGCCTCACGGCAGCCATGCTCTTCAATTAGCGCAAGCGTATCTTCTTTAGCGTTGCGGGTATGCACAATAACAGGTAATTTTTGCGCTTTGCCCGCGATTAAATGATTGGCAAAACTCTGCTTTTGCTGAGCCACAAAATCAGTACTGTGGAAATAATCTAAGCCCGACTCCCCCAGCGCCACTACCTTAGGTGCTGAAGACCACTCGGTTAAAGTGGCGTCGCTAACCACTTGCTCACCCACATCACACGGGTGAATACCTACCGAGGCAAAAACATTATCGCGTTTAGCGGCAATATCCAGCACGGCCTTGCGGTTTTCGTCGCTAATACACACACACAAAAAACGACTCACCCCCCGAGCTTGCGCTTGGTCCAATGCCACCTCAACACTTTTGTCGCTTTTAGAAAGATCTAGCCGGTCTAAATGGCAGTGTGAATCGGTAAGCATGGAGCACCTCAAGTTGGTAATGGAATCTAAAAACATAAAAAAGGCCGCAAGCGGCCTTTCGAAACGTAGCAACTGCAGCAACAAGACCACAGCCACTAAAGGAATATATTCTAAACGAGATTATGTATTGTTACATCGTATGCGTGGGGCGATCAGATTCTAAAGTGCCCGCTAGGTAAGTTTCTATTTTGCGGTTTGCGGTATCATCGTCGCCATCGAACTGAACACCAATGCCGGCAGCACGGTTACCTTGCGCGCCTTTAGGGGTGATCCAAATAACCTTACCAGCAACCGGAATTTTCTCGGGCTCGTCCATTAGGTTAAGCAACATGAAAACCTCGTCGCCTAAGCTGTAGGATTTGTTAGTCGGTATGAACAAACCGCCGTGCTTAATAAACGGCATGTAAGCCGCGTAAAGCACTGCCTTATCGCGAATGGTTAACGACAGTATGCCGTTACGAGCGCCGCCAATACCCTGCATAATTTTGCCTCTTTTTTATTATTTCGCTTCACATCTGTATTCGGTAGCATTGCTGCGTAGTGAAGTTTGGCTTAGTTAATTCCAGCGAGTAAAGCCTTCGCCAAACGAAGCCTTTACCTATTTTGCTGCGAACAATAATCGCTTAAGGCGCCAGTGTCTAGGCTTGGCGCGCCAAGCGCTGCTGCTCGGCTTTAAAACCTAGCAAAATTAACATTAGCTCTTCACACGCTAAAACTTTGTTAGGGTTACTGCCTGCGTTTAACTGCCCCATTCGCCCTTGCACCGTGTCCAGTAATGAGTATAGATGCACTGGCAGCAACTGGGCCAAGATTCCCACAACCTCTAAATCATCGTGCACATTAGCGCAACTTACCCTAATAGCACGCTGCAGCCACTGTAACACCACCCCAAACACAACAGGCAGATCAAACGCGGCCAGCTTTTTACTCGCATCGATAGGCGATAAGCTGCCATTCAGCCCTTTGGCTAACGCTTGGGCAATATCGTTGTGAATATCCAGCTGATTGCCATCAAGCCATTCCAACGCTTTCACTGGGGCCCCGCCAGCCGCTTTTAAAATAACCTCTGGCTGGTTTACTTGGTTGCGCGAAAGCCAACTTAAGGCATCGCTCCAACTTGGTGTAGCTAACGCCACTTGCGATGTACGCGAGCGAATGGTGGGTAATATGCGCGCGGCCTGATAACCAACCAATAAAAATACCGTATCGCCAGAAGGCTCCTCGAGGTTTTTTAAAATCGCGTTAGCCGCCTCAACATTCATGACTTCGGCCGGTGCAACCAAAATAACTTTTCGGCCACCTTGCTGCGCAGTATTCGCAACAACTCGTGAAAGCTCACGCACTTGGGCTATTTTAATAACATGGCTGCCCTCTTCGGGTTCTAAAAAGGCAAAGTCTGGGTGCGAACCTGCGGCCACTAGTTCACAGCCACGGCAGCGCCCGCACGATTGCGCCTCTGCTGGCGCGCGGCACAATAAAAACTGGGCCATAGCCATCGCCAAAGCTCGCGTTCCCATACCATCAATACTTTTTAGCAATACCGCATGCGGTAAGCGTTGGCTATTCACCTGCGCAACAAATTGCTGCCAATAATCATAAAACCAAGGGTATGGCGGCTGGGCAAAAACCACAGCAGATGGGGAACTCATAAAAACTCAACCTTAACAGCGCCTAAAATGCCGCAACAGTGCCGCAATCAATAATAAGGGGCAGCATACCAGCGCCGCTGCTTTCTTGCGATAATGCCAAGCGCAAGGTTTATTACACGGCCTACGCTAGAATGCTCCTCTATATTCAAAAGACCATCAACCCTATGCCTGCATTAGATATTATTTTTGAAGACGAACACCTGCTAATACTCAACAAACCAGAAGGCCTATTAAGCGTACCCGGAAGAACAGAGCCCAACTGTCTTCACGCACAAGCGCTAAGCTACAATGCCAATGCGCGCGTTGTACACAGGCTGGATATGGCGACATCTGGCATTATGATTTTTGCGAAAAGCCATGCTAGCCAAAAGGCTATGGGGCACTTATTTGAACAGCGCAAAGTCCATAAAACTTACCACGCCATTATTCACGGCAAGCCCATAAAGGATGAAGGCCAAGTGGAGCTTCCACTTATTTGCGACTGGCCAAACCGGCCAAAACAAAAAGTGTGCTTTGACGAGGGCAAACCAGCAACAACCCTGTACGCCGTTAAAACTTACTTTGAGCAAGTCAACGCATCACTTGTCGAGCTATCGCCAATTACTGGCCGCTCTCATCAACTGCGCGTCCACTGTTTAGAGCTTGGCCACCCAATACTCGGGGACAACCTCTACAATATAGAAGGCTCGCACCTGCGCGCACCCCGACTATTGCTGCACGCAACCAAAATTGTCTTTGACCACCCAATAACGGCAGAGCCCATGCACGTCAGCCATGCATCCGACTTCGAGAGCTTTATACAAAAACTGACTTAACGCAAAAAATACAGTAACTATTCAGCCACCTACGAAATTGAGCACTAGATTGATCATTCTCTAGGCCACTCAAGCCATCCATGGCCGCTATGCACTCGCTCTGGAAAGCGTGCTCCTGCGCTTTCTCCCCCTTACAATCCCTGTAAGGCCCGGCGCGCGAATGCTTAGAAAACAATCAATCAGCCCTCCGAGTGAGCAATGTTTTTTTATGGCTGAATAATTACAAAATACAAAGTAGCAGCAAAAGAAGTGAGACTAACTGCCCGTATATTTTAAAAGACCTTGCTCTTGAAAATCGCGCAGTGATATTCCAAAGGAACCGTCGGGGTGAACACGGCGAATTAAGTAATCTTTACTCAATTCTTCGGTTTCAATTAGGGAGAGGTTATGCATTTCAGGTTTTTCCAAATGCTTATGGCTAGCATTTAAAATAACCGATACGCAGGGCAAATGACGATATTTTTGGCTTGCTTCTATGACTATGCCAATTTGGCCAGAGACAAGCTCCACAATACTACCCGGCGGGTATAGGCCCACGGTTTCAAGAAAAGCTAAGGCTAATTTCTCGTCAAATTGCTTGCCGCGCTCTTGGTAAATAACTTTTAGGGCATCGGTTGAGGTTCTGGCTCGCTGATAACAACGATCGGCTGTCATCGCATCGTAGGCATCGACAATTGCGATTATTTTCGAGAAAAGCGAAATACCCTCGCCCGGAAGCTTTCGCGGGTACCCGGTGCCATCAACGCGCTCGTGGTGGCTATAGGCAACATCAATAGCGCCCGTATAGATATTACCAGCACTCAACAATAAATTGCGACCATGGATGGTATGCGCCATCATCATGCGCATTTCTTTAGGGGTGAGGCGCTCAGGCTTGTTAAGCACCTGGGGCGGCACACGCATTTTGCCGACATCGTGCAATAAACCACACAAACCTATTTGCTGCAGCTCTTCTTCGGTGAGCCCTAGATGACGACCAAATGCCACAGCGAGAATGCACACATTTAAACAATGCTCTGCCGTATATTCGCTCTCATTGCGCAGGCGCGTCATCCACATTAATGCGTCAGGGTGGCGAATAACCGATTGCACGCATTCATTCACCGTTGCCTTAGCGGCGTCGGTATTAATTGCGCCGCCAAGCTGAATATCGTCGAGTAAAGATTTAGTCAGCGTACGAGCTTGACCAAAGAAGCCAGTACTGCGGCGATGCTCTTGGTACACATCGGCTTGATGGGGATATTTAGCATTACCATTAGCAAAGGCCGTTGGCGCATTAGAGCTGCTATCACTGGCTTTTGCTTTGCGAGTAACATCCACCCATACGTTTTCACAGTACTGGCACACAGTATTCACATCATCGACAGACTCGATGTAAAAGCCCTGCATCAAAAACGGCGTATCAAGCCATTCACGATCAAGCCTAGAAATGTACATGCCAACGCGTAGCTCAGAAACATGTACTTTAACTGTGGTATCAGACATTCAGCACCTTGGGCGAACGTATTGATGCATATATTAGCAATGCATTTCTTTCAACAACTTCCATGTATAACTCCACTTTAGTGGATCTGGAGACCAAAGCAAGCACTCAACGATGCTAACACCAGCAAAAAGTGAGACCTCCTCACCACTCCTAACTCACACTTTGAACAAAACTCAGCCGGCTACAGTAATAGATTGTGCTAGTGAATGACAAACATAATCGAGGTTATCGCGACTCAAACCGGCAATACTAGCCCTAGAACTACTCAAAAGATAAATACTTTTCTGCTCTGCCAACCATGTCACCTGTGGTTGCGATATTCCCAAATAGGAAAACATGCCTTTTTGGTTTGCCACAAATTGAAACTCTGGATAACCTAAAGCCGCCATCGTATCGGCAAATTGACAGCGCAGTTGCTGGATGCGCAACCGCATGGAATCAAGCTCCGCACGCCACTCGTTGGCTAATGCACCATTTGCTAACAAGTGCGCAACAATTGCTGCGCCATGATCCGGAGGCATCGAGTAAATACCTCGCACAATACTCAGCATATGCGTTGTTGCCGCTACCGATGCACCGCCACTTGGACACATGGCCACAACCATGCCAACGCGCTCGCGGTATAAACCAAAATTTTTGGAGCACGATACAGCCAAGAGCAGCTCTGGCAATACACTAGCCATATAGCGCAAACCTGCAGCATCCTCTTCAATGCCATCACCAAAGCCTTGATAAGCCATGTCGACAAAAGGGATAAAGCCCTTCTCCAGCGCCTTATCGGCTAGCCACTGCCATTGTGCGAGTGTTAAATCCACTCCGGTTGGGTTATGGCAACTACCGTGCAGCAACACAACATCACCAGCCTTTACCTGATCCATCGCCGCCTGCATCGCTGGCCAATCGAGCTGCGTTTGGCACTGGCTTAAATAGGGGTATTCCCTCAGCTGTAAGCCAGCATTCCCCAATAAAGGAATATGATTCCCCCATGTTGGGCTACTCACCCAGATGGCCGCAGTAGGCGATGCCGTTTTAATAAGCTCTGCCGCAACTTTTAAAGCGCCACATCCGCCAGGCGTTTGCACTGCGGCTAAACGATCATCCACCGAAGATAAGCACTCACCAAATGTCAGCTGTTTCATCAAGGCCACAAAAGCCTCATTACCTGCCGGGCCAACATAGGTTTTACTATTTTGCTGCGCCAGCAATTGCACTTCGGCAGCCTTTACCGCCGCCATTACTGGCGTTTGGCCAGCGTCATTTTTATAAACACCTACCCCCAAATCAACCTTTTGAGGGTGGGCATCGTTACGGTAGAGCTGCATTAGCCCAAGAATAGGATCCGCAGGCAGGGCCTGCAAAGAGTCGAACATGAGGTCACTCGTTACAAAAAAGCTAATACTCTACGGCAAACACGCTCACTTCTATTAAAGCAGCGCTAATATCTCTGAGCTTCGCCCCACTTGAGGAGTAGGATCACAAAATGCTCAGCCAAAAATGGCCCGTGAATATTTACAAAAAAATGAGTAATTTCAACCATTTACAACGGCTGAATATTAATAAAGCAGGTAATTATCACCCGCCTTGGCAGGCAAATACAAGGCGATTATACGAACAAGAAAAAATCGGTAACGCCAATGGGCTTATTGGCTTGTACGCCACACAGTGCGCGACAACTGGTGCACTTTATAGCAAGCCAAATCGTTCAAGCGTATCGCTCAATTTATCGGCGTTTATTGGCTTATGGATAAAATCTAAAGCGCCTAGGCTCATCACTCGCTCTTTGGCCTGGGGCTGGATGTCACCAGAGATTACAATAACCACTGCGTTAAGGTCCTCGGCGCGAATGGTTTCGAGCACACCAAAACCGTCCATCTCCGGCATTGTGAGATCCAAAAATACCATCTCACCCTTGCCTTCGCGTATGGCCTGCACCCCCTCCACACCATTTTTTGCAAACGTGATATCCACATCCCAACCACTTGGCAGCGATTTAGCCACCTGCTTTCGGGCCATATTAGAGTCATCACAAATTAGTAGCGGGATTGCCATACGGGCTAACCTTTATCAATTAACACTTTGAGTATAGGCGGCACATTGGAAATTCCAACCCTTCAAGTAAGCATTAATTCGGAGATTGTAAAAACACAGGCTCTTAGCCACCGAATTAGGCCCTACTTACAGCTTTATCGGTGTTATCTTTTGTCGAGAACTCAAGCAGTGCCTGCATCGTAATACCCAACTGCGCTTGCGCAGACTCCGCCACACGCTGGCGCAAAGCGCTAAACTCTTTACCCCACTGCCCGACTGGCTCAGTAGGCAATGGTTTAGCTAAGTCAGCCACTTTAATATCCAGCAACACCACTAAATCCCACAGTGTTAGCTCGCTAAAACTACGACACAAGGCGTAATCACCATTATTGGTTTCTAGAATCCAGTTTGCCGATATCAGGGCATGTCTTAGCGTTTGCCAATGCACAACGCCAATACCTAGGCGATAACAGTGCTTATCGGTTACCACTACCCCCTTTTGGTGATGCTTATAGAACAGCGCCAGGCACTCAACGGCCTGCACAAGGTCCGTTTTACGGCCGCGAAGATGTACATAATTGCGCTCAGCGAGCGTACGTACCAAAATCGCACCGGACAACACAATCGTCCACAGCAAGTTAATCCAAATAAGAAATAACGGCACAACGGCAAAAGCACCATAAATTAATTCAAAGCTTGTATTAGCCACAAAACGACCAAACATGCCTTTCACAAACTCAAAGCACATTGCCGTCACCAAACCACCGATCAAGGCATATTTCATCGGTACGCGGCAATTGGGTACTGCAGCGAATAACAGCGTAAATACGAATGTCATAATCAAAATAGGTAAGAATTTGAATAGCAGCGGCACAAGCCCAAAAGGGTCATAAGCATCAAACACTAACTTAAGTGACAAAACATATGTGCTCATCGCCATTGTCATACCAAGTAAAATAGGCCCTATACTCAACACAGCCCAGTACCTTAAATACTTCAGCAAGCCACGCCTTGCTTGGGTAACCCCCCAAATCGTATTAAAGTTCTTTTCGATATTGGTTAGCATTAAAAAAGCCGTCACAAATAACATGCCTACCCCAGGCAGGGTTAAGTTGCGCGCTTGTGACGAAAAGCTCTGTAGATATGTTTTCACCGACTGATTCGATTCGGGCAACAAGTTGGCAAACAAAGCATTTTGCAGCTGTTCGGAGACCCCCTCAAAGGCCGGAACCAAGCTAAATACCGAATAAAACACCATTAATAACGGCACTAACGCAAACAGCGTCATGTACGTTAAAGCTGCTGCGCTTTTTTGGCATCCCGCTGCCTGAAAGTCGCGCACTAAACTTAGAGCGAAAATCTTGCCGCCCATACCCAAGTTTTGCCAATGTTGCTTTTGTAGTTTCAACTGTAGTTTCAACACCCTTTACTCCTAATAATGCAAAGCCACCGCATGACTAAACCCTCAGCAATCACGGATTCAACGCATATGGCGCACTAATATGCGCTAAAATAGCCAACTCATTCTCATTGACCCACATTTTGTAGTTATGGCCGATTATACGATTTATCACAACCCTCGATGCTCAAAGTCCCGCCAAACTCTGGCCTTACTTGAAGAAAATGGCATCGCGCCCACTGTTATTCTGTATTTGAATGAGCCGCTCACAGCCTTCGAGCTCAAAACCATTATCAAAAAACTCGGCATTAATACTCGAGATTTATTACGCACCAAAGAAGCACAATACAAAGCATTGAACCTTAGCGACACACAATTAGACGACGACGCTTTACTTACAGCAATGATAGAGAACCCAAAACTTATCGAACGCCCCATCGTTATACACGGCAATCGTGCAGTTTTAGGTCGCCCCCCTGAAAACATACTCAGTTTACTGTAGTCGGCGAAAGCAGAGAGCATAATGACAACGACAGCCACCAAAGTATTGGTACTGTATTACAGTAGCCAAGGAGCTACCGCAGCTTTAGCAAAACATGTTGCGCGCGGCGTCAATAGTGTTGCCCATACCGAAGCCGTAATACGCACAGTACCGCGTGTGCAGCCTGTTATTGAGCAACCCGAAAATGCCGTTCCAAGTACTGGCGCGCCTTATTGCAGCCACGAAGACCTCAGCAGTTGCGCAGGGCTTATCATGGGAAGCCCTACTCGCTTTGGCAATATGGCTGCCCCCTTAAAATACTTTTGGGACACCACTGCCACACAATGGCTAAATGGCTGCCTGATAAACAAACCCGCAGGCGTCTTTACTTCATCGAGCAGTTTGCACGGTGGCCAAGAATCTACACTACTGAGTATGTACTTACCCCTTCTGCACCACGGCATGGTGATTGCTGGTATTCCTTATAGTGAACCGTGCATCCACACAACACATTCTGGTGGCGGGCCATACGGTGCCAGCCACCACAGCCATAGCGCCAACAGCACAAACACGAGTGTGCAACTGACCCCCGAAGAGCAAGCCGCTTGTTTTGCTCTGGGCAAACGTATTGCAATGCTTGCCAGCAAGCTTGCTGCACCGCTACCCCATACCGATTAATTTAGGATGACTCCGTGTCCACACCCCCTCTTTCAACACCACCATTAACCGACGCAAATACCGCGCAGCAGCGGATTACAGTATTCGAACGCCGCGCATTATATGCCCACTGGGCAACATTGTTTTTCTATTGCGCTTTATTAGCACTGTTTAGCTTGCACCAATGGTTTAGGCCCGAAGGTATTAGCCTATTCCAGTGGTCTGTACAGTGCTTACCGCTATTGATGTTTTGGTTTGGTTTACGCATTCGCAAGCGGCGCACTTATTCGTGGCTAGGCTTTGTGCTCTTTTTATACTTTATAAAAGGCGTAGAAGGTGTAATGGGCTTTACGCCAACCCTATTCGATTGGTGTTTACTCATATTTAGTACATCGCTTTTTATCACCAGCACTATGGCGGCGCGCTGGCTATTACTCAAAGAAAAAGAACTGTATTTATTGCGCCAAAACACAACTGGTAACAGTGATGACATTACAGAAATATCAACACCACAATAAACATCGGCGCCCAAGCCGGGCAGCCATTCAATAACGCCGCAGGTAGTGGCGCCTTGTAACATATTTTTAATTAAGGACACTCATGAGTAACTCAACTCCAAGTAAAAACATTTTCGTACGCATATGGCGCTTCTTATGGGGTGCCGTTAGTTGGCTGCGCATTGCTATGCTCAACGTCATTTTCTTAGTTGTGCTATTTATTGTGTTTTCTACCGTTATGGAATCGGCGCCCAAACCGATAGAACAACCTGGCCCCTTATTTATTGCACCATCGGGCATATTGGTGGATCAACTCAGTTACGAGCCTCCGCTGGCTGCCCTTACTGGCGATACGCCACCTGAAACCCATTTGCGCAGTTTAATTGAAAGCATCCAGCGAGCCACCACTGACAATCGCGTCACTGGACTTATTATTAAATTAAATGATTTAAACGGCGGTGGCATCAGCAAAATTCAAGAGCTAGGCCAAGCCATCACCGCCTTCAAGCAAAGCCAAAAACCTGTAATCGCTTACGGTAATTTTCTGGATCAGCAACAATATTATTTAGCCAGCTATGCCGACACTATTTTTATCCACGACATGGGCGGCGTTGCTATTACCGGCTTTGGCTTATACCGCAACTATTTTAAAGGCTTAATCGATAAACTCGGCATTAATGTACACGTTTTTAAATCGGGAACATTTAAAGACTTTGTCGAGCCGTACATTCGCACAGATATGTCTGAGCCCTCGCGTGCACACAACGAAGCTTGGATAACATCACTATGGCAAACCTATAGCAACGACGTAGAGCAGCGCCGTGATTTAGCCAGCGGCCAACTCGACAACTACATTAAAAAGCTACCGCAACTACTAAGCGACGCCGATGGCAATAGCGCTAAATTAGCGCAGGACTACAAACTGGTTGACGAGATAGGTTCAAAGCAAGCATTAATTAACTACTTAATCGAGCAGTTTGGCCAAAGTAAAGACGATAGCAATATGTTTAATTACATAAACCCCCTTAGCTACCAACACGAGATCGCGCTTGAGAAATTTCAGCAGCAAGGCAACATCGGCTTAATTGTGGCCGCCGGCAATATTATGGATGGCGAACAACCAGAAGGTAGCATCGGTGGTGATACCTTATCCCAACTCATTCGCAAGGCACGCAATGATAAAAACTTACAAGCACTTGTGCTTCGCGTGGATAGCGGCGGCGGCAGTGCATTTGCCTCGGAGCTAATTCGGCAAGAAATTACCGAAACCCGCGCAGCAGGCAAGCCGGTGTTTATTTCTATGGGCAGCATGGCCGCCTCTGGAGGATATTGGTTATCTGCAGGGGCCGACCAAATTTGGTCAACCCCCACCACATTGACCGGATCAATCGGCGTATTCAGTATTGTGCCAACCTTCGAAAGCACCATCGATAAAATAGGAGTTACATCCGACGGCGTAGCGACTAGCGAATTAGCCGGCCTATTTCACCTAGACCGCCCAATGAGCGAGCAAGCCAAAACTGTATTTCAAATGGGGGTAGAATCGGTTTACAGTAAGTTTTTGGGCATTGTTGCCGATGCGCGCAATAGCTCAGTAGATGACATACGCAAAGTTGCCGAAGGGCGAGTTTGGCTAGGCGAGCAAGCACTAGAACATAACTTAGTTGACCATTTAGGCTCGCTAGAAGATGCCATCGCCGCTGTGGCACAACATGCCAATATTAGCCGCCCAGTGATTACACTCGTTGAACGCGACCTTACCCCCTTCGAGGAGCTACTTAAAAATATTAGCCTAAATACTCAAGCTACTTTCCCCGCCTCGAATACCAATAACGTGGTTAATACATTGTTTAACAATATGGCTAGGCAATTAAACCAAGATCCGCTAACTCAGCTGCTTGCAGACCAAAGCAAAAACGTCTCGCAACCAAAAATATATGCATTATGTGCAGAGTGCTTATCGCAACCGTAAGGCACAATGCATCCCCTTCCGCATTTTTAACAGGTCGCCTTGTGGTGACCCGTTAAACTACAACAACGGCATATAATGAATAACCCACCTTTGTCGCTAAGCCACCAACGCGGCATGCTAGCCCTTTATAGCGCATCAGTCATCATTGCCATTAACGGTGTCTTTTCAAAAGTTATCCCCTTAGATGCAATAACCATTACGTTTACGCGCTGCGTTATTGCGTTTATCGCCATGTGCATCATCTTGCAACTTCAAAACACCCAAAGCCTTTTTCGCCTACACAATAAAAGTAGCTACCTAAAGATAGTCGCCATTGGTGCACTCATGTCTGTTCACTGGAGTAGTTTTTTCCACGCCATGCAGACATCGACTGTTGCGATAGGTATTTTGGCACACTACAGCTTCCCCATTATGACCGTATTACTGGAATCGCTGCTCAACAAACAACGCCCAGCGATTAAAGATGTTATTTCTGGACTAATTGTTTTGGTTGGAGTCGCTATTATGGTTCCATCGTTTAACCTAGACAGCCAAGTATTGATAGGGGTTGGTTTTGGCTTGCTATCGGCTGCTGCCTGGTCGACGCGCAATGTGCTGCAAGGTCGCTGGCTTGCCAATGAATCAGGCCAAAGTATTATGACTTACCAGTTGTTATTGGTCGCACTTTTTACCACATTACTATGTGACTTCGGCGCACTAAGCCAAGCAAGCAATACAACTTGGATTACTTTATTACTGCTCGGCGTTGTAAGTACAGCTTTTGGACATACACTTTTTGCCATAGCGCTACGCGTGATTAACGCAAAGTCTGTCAGCCTTATTAGCTGCCTACAACCGCCAATTGCAATAGGCCTAAGCTGGTTAATTATCGCAGAAGTACCCACCCTAGAAACCCTTATTGGCGGCAGTATTATCTTGTGTGTTGCACTTTACGAAGCAATTAACGCAAAACCTAAACACACTTGATGCACATCAAGTGTGTTTAGGTCGGTTACTCTAGTATTTACTCATCTAATGTTTTTTGTGCTCACTTTAAGCCATTAAAACACAACCCCTAAGACGAGTGACAGAGTAATGATAGAAAACCATAGTTTAGCCAACGAGCTACCGGAGTTTAAAGAAGCCATCCATACACTCAAAATGAGCAATCATCACTTTGCCAAAATTTTTGAGCAATACCACAATACCGACAAAGAAATTCACCGCATTGAGCAAGGTATCGAAAACACAACAGATGAATATTTAGAGTATTTAAAAAAACAACGCCTGCACAGTAAAGATGCTCTATTTGCCATGCTAAAAAAACATGAAGCCACCACTGCCTAGTTATTGTGGCGCCATTTTTATTCATGTAAAAAATAAAAGTCAGTGAAAAAATACACCATCATATGCGACCACGCAGACAATAAACGCTGGGGGTCGCTAGTATTTAAATCACGGATTTTGGGCAAACCTTGGGCACCTAATTCGCAGTAGTTATTAGCGTGCTGCGCCAACGTCATGGGGGTTGCCTGCATTTCTAGCGTTTGCCATACCGCAATAAAAGTATCCATGGCCTCTGTAATTTCGGGGCTATCAACCGCGTAATCACTCCCTTGAGTTAAGGTAAAAAGCTCGACCATCTGCTGGCGAAGCACTTGCCCCCCTCGCCCAGCTAAATCAAGCACATCCACACTCACTTGCGCAGGCTCCACCCATTCAATGGGCGTTAGAACATCTGCTCGCAATTGCACTTCGGTATAGCCTTGCCCCTCAAAGGTAATATCGGCATAACCTTTTTCCAATACAATCATACTTCCAGCCTGCAAGCCGGTAACTTTTTGTGCCTCATGGCTCAAAACAATATTATCGCTAGCGTGTACCGCACTGAATAAAAGCGTGCCATCCGTAGCTACCACCTGCAATTGATCGAACACTACAGGGCCGATTCGCTCGGCATTTAAATGGCTAATACGCAATCTATTTTGCCCTGGCAGAAGCGTTAAACTAAGGGTAACGCTTTGCGGTTGTGCCAATTCAAGCCATTGCCAATTGTGCGAAAATGGCGATACATAGCGCGCCTGATTACGCAATAACCGCTGGCTTACAGTATCGCGGTTAACATCCAATAACACGGCAGCACACGCTAAATTAACAGCTTGGCTTTCGGCCACATTGGCCATTAAACTATTTTGCACTTTGGCGCGCTCAGTTACGCCTAAACTATCAATACCACCATAATAAATACGGAACTGATCATCCATGTAACTCCAAAAACCGTTATTCGCCCAAAAGTCCTCTCGCTCGCCCCAAGCAAAACCAACAAGCGCTTTCACTTTATTTTCAAGTTCTTCTGGCGTTAATAAACGCACACCCGATAACGCAAGCGTGCCCTGGCTATTGACAGGTTCTGAGGCGCTATCATCAAATGCTATTTGCTCTGCGCGAAACCAATCACTCATAACCATTGCAACGATTAAATCTTTTAAGTTATACGGTGCTTGGCCATTAAAACCCTCACGAAATTGCTGCGCTAAAGCGCGAATAAACTGCTGCTGTTGCTGATATAACGGTGTTTCGCCTGCAGCTGAAGTTAATAACGCATCGCTCATAATAGCCGGCCACCAAAATTTAACAGCGGCCTCAGCAAAGCGATCATCTTGTGCAATATAGCGCCCAAGTTCAGCTAAAGACCGGGCACTATCGCCAATAGCCTTTCCTTCAAAGCCAGGGCTGCGCATATCTCGATACCAGAGGTCGCCTTCTACATAAGGGCTATTGGCTTCGTGTTTATAGCTACTGGGTAACGAATCCATTCCCTCCCAGCTAGATCGATACCAGCCATCAACACCAAAATTTTGAAAAGCACCGGCTACAGGGTCTAATGTTTCGTGGCATACCGCACATGCATCATTATTTAATGTAGGGTTTTGCGTATCGACAAGGGCATCACCGGCTATAGTTCTGGCGGCAATATCCTCTACCTCGACCCCTAAAAATAAGCGATAAACCATCTTGGCACGCAAGCGGTTTCTGTTGGTATCACTACTGGGGTAACGCGCCAAAAAGGCGGGCTCATTTAAAATACCCGCGTGAGGATACTCCACCCACTCGCCATGCTGATCAATGCGTAAGCCAATAGAAGGGTCAAGGTATTGCTCATGCCCAGATTGCATTAATATCTGGCCATTGTTTTTTATAGGCTGCAGATCAAACTTATCTCCATATTCAAAAATGGCATCTTGGCGCATGTAGTCAGCCATGCTTTGATTACCCATCGTGTAATCGGCAGTTACAATATCGGTGTAGGGCCTATCGTTCATCACCGTATGGGCAATTAAAGCCAAAGGCCCGCGCACCATGCCATGATAAATATCGTGATTCCAGCGCTCGAACGGCCAAACATCCCCGCTTTCATAAGCGAAATAACGCCTATTTGAACCTACCGGGTAATAAGGCGCAAAACCATTACTCAACTCAAAAAATTGGCCATTTAAAAAGCTATCTGTTAAAAACTGATCATTCGCACCACGTATTAAAAATTGCTCAAAGCCTTCCGTTTGCATCAATTCTTTTAATACTTTTGCCAACTCGGCATCACTGCGTATCACGCGATCATTTTCATCGCGCGTAGGCAAGCGGCCCGTTAAAATTAACGCCGCGCGCCGTAAAGTTTTTTGCCTTGGCTCTATTTGAATTGCTGTAAATGCAGGTTTAGTTACCTGCTGGGTCTCTGGCAGTATTAATGCAAGCCACGCTTCTACATCCTTGTAGGCTTGCTGCTGCCGATTAACAATAGCGCCGCCACCATGCCCATCAAACCCCGTAATTTTTCGCAATAGGCGATTGGCATTGTCTGCCTCCAGAACATAACGCTCTAATATTTGTGCATTTTGATAGTTATTATTTACGGCAAACTGTAAAGGCGTTGCACCTGCCATGCCTTGCGCAACATGGCAAATAGAGCAATCTGTATTCACTAACGACGACACCAATGTTTGATCAAAAAACTGCCACGCTTGCGGCCAGGTGGCCACCGGTGGAGATTGAACATCGGCGCCATTACTTGACGACACAGAACCGCTGCTAGTTGAAACAGCAATAACAGCAGTACTCGAAACACTGACCGACGCATTCTCTGCGAAGGAAGATTGCACCACAGGCTCACTCGACATTACAGATCCAGAAGAAGATGCAGGCGCAGAGTAAGCAATACTAGAAGGTGTAACAGCAGGCGTATTACCCGGTGCCGCCAATGCCGCCGAATCTTGCTGCAAAGCCGCACCTTCACCACCGCCCCCACTGCACGCTAACAAACAACAACTAAGCAGCCACAACAAAACAGTCGTGGCGCACCGTTGACTACTTATGTGCGCTCCGTATAAGCCAGCCATTACATCTCCTCCTAAAACAATCCCCGCAGGGCTTATTGCAGGGCGCTCTATCCGTGCTCCCTATTTATTACTGTTTTAAGTATAAGAGGCTTGAAACAACGAGACTTGCGGGCGAGAGAGTCAAAAGCGCCTTTTATCGCAACATTGGCGCATACATTAAAAGAGTTTGACCACCAGTCCATTTATAGCACCATTGGTGCTGCTGTGGCACCAAAATCAACACCACCCATAAACTAGCCCCTACACTGAAGTTACAACGCAGTGGGCAAGGAGTTGTAGGATATATCCTACACAACACATGAGTAATCACATCTTTGCGAATGTAGGCCACACACGGATAATGCGCACACAGAATGACGATCAACAGGACACTGATCAGATTAAAAGAGCAGGAGCTCTCAGGAATAGGGATGGATAAAGCCTAGGGAATGCATGATGCAGCGGGCAGCAGGATGATTCAACGGATGGTGAGGACTAAGGAAAAATAGGATTAGGATGTATAAAGCACGAGGATTGTGCGGCTGGATGCCAACAAAAACAGGATGTAAGGGAAAGCAGTATCAGGAGCCGTAGCCCAGAGGATGGATAAATTTAAAGCCCCTTTAACGCAAGTTAAAGGGGCTTTTTATTGCCCGCTAAATATGAACACTCGTTTTGTAACTATCCAGGTGGGTGCGAAATAATGTCGCCCCAAAGGGCGTATTGATTGTTTTCTGGGCATTCAAGCGTCTGGAACGTTCGCATAGCGACCAGCCTCAGCAAGGATGCGTGGGGGTAGACTTTGCAGCACAAAGTGGTAGATGGCTTGAGCGGCCCACAAAATAATCAGTTTGCCGACCTATTTGAGCATGGCTGAATAGTTACCGCTCTTTTTATGTGTATTTTACATCTACACACAATATTCACCGAGCACTAACATGCCCGCCAACTTGCTTCTATAATCTCGGCTTTGCCTTCGGACTAAGCCTATGTTTGATTATCGCGATGCGACCGCCCCCATTGAAGAACGCGTTAAAAACCTACTCACACAAATGACGCCTGAAGAAAAAATCGGCCAAATGATGGTGCTCCCCTCTAAAGTCGAAGGCAATATCGACAAAATTGAGCAATGGGGTGTCGGCAGTTACTTCCATTGCGCCGGCGACAAAACACAAGAATTGCAACGTCGCGCGGAGAATACTCGTTTAGGCATTCCCATTATTTTTGCGATAGATGCAGTCCACGGTCACTGCTTCGAAAATAACGCCACGGTATTTCCTACCCAACTTGCTGCGTCGTGCTCTTGGGATCACGATGTGATGTACAACATGGGCCGGGTAACAGCTACCGAAGTACGTGGCTGCGGCATTCACTGGACTTTTTCACCGGTGTTATGTGTGGGTCGCGATACACGCTGGGGCCGAATTAACGAAACCTTCGGCGAAGACCCTTGGCTTATTGGCGAAATGGCCACTGCAATAATTAAAGGCTACCAAGGCGACAGCCTAAATGCCGACGACACCGTAATGGCCTGCGCGAAGCATTACGTGGGTTACGGCGAAACTTTAGGCGGGCGCGATGCTTATGAATCCAGCATTTCACAGCGCACCCTGCTTACTCACTTTCTGCCGCCGTTTGAAAAAGCCGTCAAAGAAGGCGGCGTAGCGACACTAATGGCCAGCTATCAATCCATCGATGGCACGCCCTGCTCTGCCGACCCTTGGCTAATGCGCGATATTCCCAAAACGCAATGGGGTATGGATGGCTTTGTGGTGACAGATTGGGACAACGTCGGCGCACTACACGAAAAACAATTTGTTGCTGCCTCTTATGCTGAAGCTGCAAATATCGGTGTCAAAGCAGGCAACGATATGATTATGACAACACTGGCATTTTACGATGCCGCACTAGAGCAACTTAAAAATGGGCAGTTAGAAAGCCATTGGGTTGATGACGCCGTTGCACGTATATTGCGCTATAAATTCAAATTAGGCCTTTTTGATGAGCGCCGCTACTGTGACCTTAGTGCGAAAAAAGAAATCGTCGGCCAACCCGCCCACTGGCAGCATGCCCTCGAAGCTAGCCGCAAAAGCCTTACTCTACTTAAAAATAAAAACAATGCGCTGCCACTAAATGCCGAGCAGCTTAATAAAATATTAGTTGTCGGCCCCAATGCCGACAACGTAAAAGCTCAGCTGGGCGATTGGTCCTTTGGATCTTATCAAGCAGGTGCAACAGACGACAAAATGCACAAAAGCAGTACTGTCACGGTTTTACAAGGCATTAAAACACTGCTTAGCAGCCATAACATTGATACCCCGTACGTACAAGGAGCGCACTGCGCCGATGACGATATCGACAGCATCAGCGAAGCCGTCACTCAAGCGCAGCAAAGCGATGTCCTTATTGCCTGCATAGGCGATACGCTGTCACAACAAGGGGAGTTTCACGACCGCTCCGATTTAAATCTAGGCGGAAAACAACAAGCTCTGCTCGAAGCATTAAAAGCAACAGGCAAGCCATTAATTATTGTTTACATCGCATCAAAACCACTCGCCATTAGCTGGGTAAAAGACAACGCCGATGCGATACTGTGCGCCTTTAATCCTGGCGCCAAAGGCGGTACGGCCATTGCCGAAGCGCTATTTGGCGAGTTCAACCCATCGGGGAAATTAACTATCTCATTTCCTTACAGCGTTGGCCAACTACCCGTTTATTACAACAGCTACCCAGGTTGGCACTCGGTATTATCCGACCGACTCGACGGCGTAGAGCGCTATTTCGATGCTCCCAAAGAGCCTGTTTTCAGCTTTGGCGAAGGGCTTTCGTATACTCAATTTAACTACGCTGACTTACAAATACTTACCCCTAAATTAATAGCAGAACAAACACTGCGTGTATCCGTGCAATTAAGTAACACCGGCGCACGCGAAGGCTGCGAAATTGTTCAACTTTATATTCGCGACCTTTACAGCTCGGTTGTCACCCCTATTAAAAACTTGCGAGCATTCAAACGTGTAACTTTAGCTGCCGGCGAATCGACAGAAGTTATTTTAGAAGTAGCCTACTGGGATTTAGCGCTAATAAATCGCGCACTGGAAAAAGTGGTAGAACCTGGCGAGTTTGAAGTGATGGTGGGTACATCTTCAAAAGATAGTGACTTGTTAAAAGCGCGATTTTGGGTAGAAGACTAAAACCCACATGGCGGTAAATCTTTTGAACATTCCAAGGGTTTACCGCTACTTTATTCTGCACTATCGCCAATATCACCGATAATCGATTCGAGCTCTTCAATCGCCCAACGCAAACTTTGCTCGCTATCGCCCTTAACCGCCGAATCATTTACGCCCTGTGTGAGCTGCTTACGCGCACCCACAATACTAAAACCCTCGTCATAGAGCAGATGGCGAATTTTACGCACCAGCATAATATCTTCATAGGTGTAATAACGGCGATTGCCTCGCCGCTTTTGCGGGTTGAGCACAGAGAATTCCTGCTCCCAGTAACGCAGTACGTGCGCCTTTACTTGGCACAATTCACTAACCTCACTAATCGTAAAATAACGTTTAGTAGGTAGTTCAAAATCATTCAGCGGGGGATGATCGTCCATGGGCATCAATTCTATCGCGAAGCTTTCGCCCCGCTTTAAAGGTCACAACACGGCGCGCTTCGATAGCAAACTCTTCACCCGTTTTAGGGTTGCGCCCCGGGCGAGAGCTTTTATCACGAAGTTCGAAATTGCCAAAACCAGAGATTTTAACCGGCTCGCCATTTTCTAGGGCACTGATAATCTCTTCAAAAAAGCAGTCCACTAACTCCTTTGACTCTTTACGGCTAAAGCCGAGGTCCTGTTGGAGTTTTTCTGCCATTTCCAATTTGGTTAACGAGTGCCCCATATTGCCTCCTAGTGATGACTACCGATAGCGCCAAAGACTAAAAAAATTAACGTAGACATGCACCATAATCTGCAGCCAGCGTTTTTACAACATTATCAACAGCTTGCTGAATTTCTTCGTCTTTTAGCGTACGTTCGTTATGCTGAAAAGTAAGGCTGTAAGCTAGGCTTTTGTGGCCATCCTCTACACCCTGCCCAACATACACATCAAACAACGCTACCGATTTAAAGTACTCGCCAGCAGCGTGCTGTATTGCCACTTCTAACGATGCAGCACTGACGGAATCTGCTACAACCAAGGCTAAATCTCGGCTTACCGCAGGAAAGCGTGATAACGCCTGAAAGGCTGGCACCTTACCGGTTAACAAGGCTTCTAGTGTTAGCTCAAAAACATAGACACTGCCGTTGCAATCCAAAGCTTTTGCCGTAGAAGGATGCAATACACCAACAACCCCGACTCGAGCATCACCCAACATAACTTCGGCACATTGGCCTGGGTGCATATACGGTGCTGGCTGCGCGCTAGGCACAAACGAAAAAGCTGCTTGATTACGAGTAACACCAAGCAGTGCTTCTACATCACCTTTAAGGTCGTAGAAATCGACCTTCTCTTTACCGTGACACCAAGCTGAAGCTTCGCGCGCACCGTACATCAAGCCGGCAATGCGGCGCTCTTGTGGGTAGGCCTGCTCACCTTCACCCTTTTCAAAAACCAAGCCGCTTTCAAAAACGCTTACCCGCGTTTGCTGGCGGTTAAGGTTATAACGCAAGGTTTGCACTAAGCCTGGCAGCAAGCTGGTGCGCATTTCTGCCATATCGGCGCTAATTGGGTTTTTTAGCGCAACAACAGATTTACCCTGCGAAAACTGCTCGTGGACTTTAGGGTCTACAAAGCTATAGGTAATCGCTTCACGGTAACCTCGGGCAACCAAAGCCGCGCTCAAGGCGCGTAGCGATACGCCGTCTTCAGGTGTGGCGGGTAGCTCATTAGCAAATACTGGGGTGCGCGTCGGTAATTTATCGTAGCCATATAAACGCGCTAGCTCTTCAACTAGGTCGGCATCAATCGCGATATCAAAGCGGTAACTTGGCGCAATAAAGTGCCATGCATCATCGGTTTCATCGGTTAACTCTAAGCCTAGGCCGGTTAACATTCGCACCACTTCCGCATCATCTAAACGCAAACCTAATGTTGCTTCTAAACGGTTTTTATTCAGTGCAATAGAGGCAGTCTTGGGCAAATCGTCTGCGTTGAGCGCGCCAAAAACCTCACCCACTGAGCCGCCGCAAATTTCAACAATTAATGCCGTGGCACGCTCTATGGCGGTATTTTGCAAATTGTAATCAACACCGCGTTCAAAGCGATGGGAAGAATCTGTGTGCAAACCGGCGTTGCGCGCACGGCCAGCAATAGCAATGGGCTCAAAAAATGCCGACTCTAGTAATATATCGGTAGTAGCATCACTAACCGCAGAGGCTTTCCCGCCCATTACGCCCGCAAAAGCTAAAGCGCCCACTTCATCAGCGATAACCAACGCATCGCTTTTAAGCGCTACCGTTTGATCATTTAATAACTCGAGCCTTTCACCTTCATTCGCCCAGCGAACAGTAATGCCACCCTGCACTTTTGCGGCATCAAAGGCATGCATTGGCTGACCTAATTCCAGCAAAACATAATTGGTCACATCAACAATAGGGCCCAAGCTTGCAATGCCTGCGCGGCGAAGCTTTTCCACTAACCACAAAGGGCTTTGAGCCGTGCTATTGACGCCCTTAATAATACGGCCAACATATCGCGGGCAAGCTGTGCCTGCCGCTAAAGAAACACCGCGCTTTTCTGAATGCTCGCTGGCAACCTCGGCAATTGTTAGTGCGTTGTATGCACAGTTATTTAGTACCGCTACCTCACGCGCTATACCGCGCAAGCTTAAACAATCGCTGCGATTAGGCGTTAAATCTAATTCCAGAATATTATCATTTAGCTGCAAATAATCCCGCAAATCGGTACCAACAGGAGCATCACTGGCCAATTCCCATAAGCCGCTATCGTCATCACCACAGGCAAGCTCCGTTTGGCCGCACAACATGCCAAACGACTCTACGCCGCGTAACTTGGCTTTTTTGATTTTAAAATCACCCGGCAATTTAGCGCCAATTGTCGCAAACGGAATAACTAAACCTTCGCGGGCATTAGGCGCGCCACACACAACTTGTTTAATACCCTCGGCATGGCCTTCTACCTGACAAACGCGCAATTTTTCTGCATCGGGGTGTGGCGCAACAGCAACAATTTTGCCTACGACTACACCGCTAAACTCTCCGGCTACTGGCTCTACAGCATCAACTTCTAAACCCGCCATAGTGACCTGCGCCACCAATGCTGCGGTATCTATTTCGGGGTTAACCCACTCTCGCAACCAGGATTCACTGATTTTCATAATTTCTATCCAATTCTAATATTCTTTAAAAGGCGACTTTACAATTAAAACTGCTGGAGAAAATCCAAGTCATTTTCAAAGAACATGCGTAAATCTTTTATGCCGTAACGCAGCATCGCCAAGCGCTCTACTCCCATACCAAAAGCAAAGCCGGACACTTTTTCAGGGTCTAAATCACAGGCCCTAAAAACGTTAGGATGGACCATGCCGCAACCGCCCACTTCGAGCCAGCCCGTTTGTTTACACACGCGGCAACCTTCGCCACTGCAGTGCGTACACTGAATATCCATTTCGGCAGATGGCTCTGTAAAAGGAAAATAAGATGGCCGAAAACGTACAGGAACATCAGCCTCGAAGAACGTGCGCAAGAATTGAGCAACCACGCCTTTTAGGTCAGCAAAGCTGACATTTTCATCAACAACTAAACCTTCTACCTGATGAAACATCGGCGTATGGGTAAGGTCGGAATCGCAGCGATACACACGGCCAGGACAAATCACTTTAAGTGGCCCACTGCGGTTTAGCATGGTGCGAATTTGCACCGGTGACGTATGCGTACGCAGTACGTGGCGCTCATCAACATAAAACGTATCGTGCATTGCGCGCGCAGGATGGTGCGAGGGAATATTCAACGCTTCGAAATTATGGAAGTCGTCTTCGACCTCTGGCCCCTGCTCTACGCTATAACCGGCGCATACAAAAATATCTTCGATGCGATTTAACGTATGGGTAACTGGATGCAAGCTGCCGCGCTCGGCATGGCGGCCAGGCAAAGTAACATCGAGTGTTTCAGCTGCAAGTTTGGCATTAATAGCCGCCTTTTCGAGGTCGGCTTTGCGCTCGTTAATAGCGTTTTGCACTTGCACTTTGGCTTCGTTAATTTGTGCACCTGCTGCTGGGCGTTCCTCAGCCGATAACTTGCCCAAAGATTTTAACTGCGCTGTGATTTGCCCTTTTTTACCTAAGTAATCAACGCGGATTTCATCCAGCGCAGCTAAGTCATTCGCATCAGCGACCAATTTGAGAGCTGCTACCGTCAGCTCAGCGAGGTTTTCCATATAGTTTTCCAAAAATCGTAGGAAATGAAAGATAAACGAGAGCGAGATTTTACCCGTAAATAACCCGGCTGTGGGGGCTATATAAGGATCAACTCTGCATTTGATGGGGAGTTAGCGGTTTGTTGGCATAAAAAAAGGGGAACAGCCGAAGCGGTTCCCCTTTTTTACAACAATCAAGTCAGCAAAATGGCCTTAAGCCGTTAATGCTTCCTTGGCTTTTGCAACAATTGCAGCAAAAGCAGATTTGTCGTGAACAGCAAGGTCTGCTAATACGCGACGATCCAGTGCAATCTCAGCCTTTTTCAAGCCTGCGATTAAACGACTGTAGCTCAAGCCTTCAGCACGAGACTGGGCATTGATACGTGTAATCCAAAGCGCACGGAAGTTACGCTTGTTTACACGACGGTCACGATAGGCATATTGGCCTGCTTTGATAACAGCTTGCTTAGCAACGCGGAATACGCGTGAACGCGCACCATAATAACCTTTAGCTGCTTTTAATACTTTTTTGTGTCGACGATTGGCCTGAACACCACGTTTTACACGCGCCATAAATAATTCCTCTAAAAAATGATTGTGGAAGCGCTAGGGCTTAGCAAGACCTAAACATACGATCTACTAATGGAGCATCTGCAGCATTCAGTACGCTAGTACCGCGCAACTGACGCTTACGCTTTGTAGTCATTTTTGTAAGGATGTGGCTTTTGTTAGCGTGCTTGTGTTTGTAACCAGCAGCCGTCTTTTTGAAGCGCTTGGCAGCGCCACTGTGTACTTTAGCTTTTGACATAATAAATCTCCGGTCGGCTTGTGCCGATTTTACGGTTCTCTTTTTAAAGAAATAAGGCAGCTAAAAAGCCCTATTACTTTTTCTTTTTGGGGGCAATAACCATAATCAACTGACGCCCTTCCATTTTAGCGTGCTGCTCTACGGTGCCTATTTCATCCAAGTCTTTGGCGATGCGATGCATCATTTCCATACCTAATTCTTGGTGGGCGAGCTCTCGGCCACGGTAACGTAAAGATACCTTGGCTTTATCCCCCTGCTCTAAGAAACGAGTAAGGTTGCGCAACTTCACTTGGTAGTCGCCATCCTCTGTTCCTGGACGGAACTTCATTTCTTTAATCTGTTGCTGCTTCTGCTTTTTCTTCGCAGCCGCTTTTTGTTTCTTCAATTCGAAGAGGTGCTTACCATAATCCATGATCTTGCACACAACGGGCTCTGCGTCTGGAGCAATTGCCACAAGGTCAAGTGTGGCGGCTTTTGCGGCTTCAAGTGCTTCTTCTAGAGAAACGACACCTACCTGTTCGCCGTCCGCCCCAACCAATCTTACTTCTGATGCTTCAATCTGATCGTTGATAGCAGCTTTCTTTTGACGACTTTTTCCGTTGCCTGCGCGATTGTTAATAGTAGTTCTCTCCAAATAATTAAAAAATAAAGGTGTTTTCAGCCAAAGCGCGTATTAAGAATCTGATACTTCTTCAATACGCCCTCTTCGGGCCACTGCTGCTGCGAGAGTTTGTTCAAACGCAGCTAAAGACAGCGTACCAAGATCTTCACCTTGCCATGATCGCACTGCGACGGTACCGTCGGTTACCTCTTGATCACCAACGACCAAAAGATAAGGAATGCGCGAAATTGTGTGCTCGCGGATTTTAAAGCCGATCTTTTCATTTCTCAAGTCAGCAATCGCACGATAACCCTTGTTTTGCAACGTTTTTTCAATATTTGTCGCATATTCGGCCTGTCGATCAGTAATATTCATGATTACGACCTGCTCTGGCGCCAACCACGGAGGGAAAGCACCCTCGTAGTTTTCGATCAAAATACCGATAAAACGCTCAAACGAACCCAGTATTGCACGGTGTAACATGACAGGTACTTGGCGAGAACCATCCTCCGCCACATACTGCGCACTCAAGCGCCCCGGCATCGAGAAATCCACCTGAATCGTACCGCACTGCCATACTCGGCCAATGCAATCTTTCAAAGAAAACTCAATTTTAGGGCCATAAAATGCGCCTTCACCCGGCAAGTACTCAAAAGCTAAGCCTTTGGCATCCAAAGCATCAGCCAATGCCTTTTCGGCTTTATCCCATACCTCATCACTACCTACACGCTGCTCTGGGCGCGTAGACAAACGAATGATAACGTCAGTGAAACCAAAGTCGGCATACACTTTATAGAGCAAGTCGGTAAATGTTGCCACTTCGTCCTGGATAGCCTCTTCAGCGCAGAAGATATGGGCATCATCCTGAACAAAGCCACGTACCCGCATAATCCCCTGCAAAGAGCCCGAGGCTTCGTTGCGGTGACAAGAGCCAAACTCAGCCAAACGCAAGGGCAGGTCGCGGTAGCTTTTTAAGCCCTGGTTAAACACCTGCACGTGGCATGGGCAGTTCATCGGCTTAACCGCCAAATCACGACCTTCCGACTCAACGGTGAACATGCCATCGCGGAATTTATCCCAATGGCCAGACTTTTCCCACAAGGTGCGATCGACAATTTGCGGGGTTTTGATTTCTTGATAGCCATTCAAGCGCTGTACTTCGCGCATGTACTTTTCTAGCTCGCTATAAATAGCCCAGCCGCGCGGGTGCCAAAAAACCATGCCCGGCGCTTCTTCTTGCAAATGGAACAAGTCCATTTTTTTCCCGATTTTTCGGTGGTCACGCTTGGCGGCCTCTTCCATCAGCTTCATATGGGCTTTTAGCGCTTTTTTATCACCAAACGCCGTGCCATATACACGCTGTAACATTTTGTTATCTGAGTCGCCACGCCAATAGGCGCCCGATACGCGCGTTAACTTAAAGTGATGACAAAAGCCCATGTGCGGCACATGTGGGCCACGACACATATCCACATATTCTTCGTGGTGGTATAGGCCTGGCTGGGCATCCTGCGGAATATCGCGGTCCAGAATTTCCAGTTTGTATGGCTCACCACGATCCTCAAAGGTATCACGAGCCTTTTGCCAGCTAACAACTTTCTTCTCAACGGCATAACCGGTTTTAGCTAACTCGAGCATGCGCGCTTCTAACTTAAGAACATCCTCATCGGTCAGCATGTGCTCCAAATCGATGTCGTAATAAAAGCCGTTTTCGATGGTTGGCCCAATAGCCATTTTCACATCAGGCCACAACTGCTTAATAGCATGGCCTAACAAGTGCGCGCACGAGTGGCGAATAATTTCCAAGCCATCGGCATCGCGCGCCGTATAAATGGTTAATTCAGCATCTTCGGTGATCAAATCGCAGGCATCAACACGCTGACCATTTACATTGCCAGCAATGGTAGCTTTCGCCAAACCAGGGCCAATATCGGCAGCAACATCAAGCGTAGAAACAGGGTGATCAAATTGACGAACGGAGCCGTCTGGAAGCGTAATCGCAGGCATGTACAGTATCCTAGTTCAGTGGTGGCCCCTACTAAAGGCCACGTGAAAGTAAAAACGCCCCGCAAAATACGAGGCGTACAGAATTTTAGAGGTGCGCAGTATACGCAGGTATTAAACAGAGATAAAGCACACCCCCACGAGCGGGCACGCCCCTTAGTCTTCACCATTGCAGCCTCAGACTCTATGAGCACCGAAGGCGCTGTCCGCTATAAACTGGGTAATCTCAAAACAGGGGGTTAAATCATCCTGTAGGTATATATTAGAGAAGGATGGCCTGACAATCTCTACACAACCACTCCGGATACTAACGAGACTGTAGAAAAATGCGGTTGAACACCGCCCCAACCTTTCTCGCGATTCAATTTTTTGAGCTATTCAACGTTCAACTAACCAGATTTCTTTTGGAAACTTACAAGGCCATTCCTTGACAAGCTAACGATTCAGCTACCGCCCAAAGCATTAATCACATAAGTCGAAATCTTACGAGCCGCCTTTCTCTTATATTTTTGAGTATCCGACAGTATTGAGATATTTCTTTTTTCGTTAAACTCAACCTTCTCACTCACAACCAACTTCCCATCAGCATAAATCTCATAATTAACAAAAAACGAAGCCTGCATTTTCATAGGGGCTGTACCAAGAGTTAGCGTCTCCACGGCAAACTCAGCATACCCTCGACCAGAACCTGACAGCCCCATCCGTATTATGACATTTACCCCATCTTTAATTTGGCGACCAGTAGCCCTTGAAAAAGTTAAACCCTCCTCAACAAAATTTGAATATATTTCTTGCTTAAGATAGTGCTTCTTTAATCTCTTCCCTTTCTCTTTGCAGTGCTTCCAAAAACATCCCGGATAATATGTATCTTGAGTCACACGGCTATCATCAATAAAAATTTGTATTCCTTCAGCAAGAGCACCGACAGGTAACATAAATAACAACAAAAGAAATAAGGGTGTTTTCAAAATGCATTCCTTAACAATAATTGCAAGAGTCTAGTGATTTGACAGTAAAGTCGAAGCTTACATGTGCGTTCTCACACCCCCTACCCCAAAGCCTCCCCCACCAACCCCTGCACTTTATCCGCCGCCTGGGCCAATATCGCGTGAATATCCGCAAGCGTAATGGCTTGCTCGCTCAACCCTGCCCCCCAGTTGGCCACAATACATACAGAGCCGTAAGCAATACCTAACTCGCGGGCTAATGCGGCCTCGGGCATGGCTGTCATTCCCACAAGGGTATTGCCATCGCGTTTTAATCGGGCAATTTCAGCTGCTGTTTCTAGCCTTGGGCCTTGCGTACAGGCATAACAACCCTCACCAAGTACGGGTAAAGCAATGGACTTGGCGGCCTGTAGTAATAGTTGAATAAGATCAGGGCTGTAAGGCTCGGCAAATTCGACATGGTTAATCTCGTCGGTGAGCACATCGGCAAATGTGTGTTCGCGACCATAGCTGTAATCGATAATTTGATTGGGAATAACAATCGCACCGGGGCCACAATCATCGCCAATACCACCAACAGCGTTAACGGCAATAATACGGTCAACACCTAATGATTTAAGCGCCCAAATATTCGCACGGTAATTAATTTTATGTGGCGGCACTTTATGCCCATCGCCGTGGCGCATCATAAAAATAACGGGCTTGCCAGCAACCTGTCCTTTTTGTAAGCCGGCTACATTGCCGTAGGGCGTGTTAAGGGTAAGCATTTCCACATCTGCTAAATTATTCAGATGATAAAAGCCAGAGCCGCCAATAACGGCGGTAATGCCTTCAGAGTTAGAGTATGGGGCTGAGGGACTTAGAGAGCTGGGGGAGTTTGCGTCAGTCACAGGCTTTTACCGCTAGAAAATTAGGCGGCCATTATAACAAGCACTAACACAAATGCGATGCAGCCCTAACGCTGCGACTTACTCTTCATCTGCTGGGTCTTCGTCGCCAATAATCATGTCGCCACCGGCATCTTTAGCGCGGTGCAGGCATTGGTAGGCGTTATTAACCAACTCATCAAAGCCGTCTTCGCCTGTTTTTTCTACGCGGCTCGCCACCCCAGCACTAAAGCGTACCGCTATTTTATGGCCATCCCACACTGCGGGCTCGCTAGAGATCAGCTGCCCCATGCGCTCAATTAACGCGCAGGCTTTTTCGTTACTCAAGCCTACGAGCAAAACATAAAACTCTTGGCCGTCGGCCCGCGCCACCAAAAAGCGGTCTAGCGTGTGATCTAACCGCTGGGCTACTTGCTGCATTACAGCATCGCCCGCCTCGTTGCCGAAGGTTTCATTAACATATTTGAAATTATCCAAATCGATAACGGCCAATGCAGCAGGGGTATTTTTCTCTTGTGCGGCCAACCAGTCTTGCAGACCCTTTTCGAAAAAGTAGTAGCGGTTGTATACACCGGTATAATAATCGCGCCGCGCGGCATCGCGAATTTGCTCGATCATTTCTACCTGCTCAACATTGTGCGTAATACGGCAGAAGAATTCTTCGTGATTAAAGGGCTTTTTAATAAAATCGTTAGCGCCCGCTTTAATGAAGCGCGCGGTTAAATGGCCGTCACCTTCCGAAGATATACCCACGATCACCAATTCCGATTTTACATACTTAACACGCAAATTTTGCACTAATTCAAAGCCATCCATACGCGGCATATTGTAATCGGTTATCAGCATTTTAATGCTTGGGTTGTCGAGCAATACTTTAATAGCCTCGACTCCATCTTTTGCCTCTAGTACTTGATAGCGATGCAGCTTCATCATGCCCACAATAATTTTGCGACTAGTCAGCGAATCGTCTACCACCAGAACCTGAACGCTCTCGTTTTTAATTAAGCGGTGTACAAGGTTGCAAGCGTATAAATAAGAAAAGCGCCCCTCTTTGGTCACGTAATCCACAATGCCTTTCGCTAACAGGGATTCTCGGCGGGCGGAATCGAAGGAGCCGGTCAGTACGATGGTAGGAATTTTAAGGGAGAGTGTGTAATCGACAATTTCGCCGTTAGGAGCGTCAGGAAGGGATAAGTCCACCATGGCGGCGAAAATGTCGCTGCCATGCTCAGCTATCACCGCTTTAGCCTCTGCTAAGGTTTCGGCATACAACGGCTGGAATAGCGATGTTTGTTTGACCACATGTTTGATAACGCGCATAACCATGCTGCTATCTTCTACGATCAATACTTTCTTCATGATCTACACCCAAAAACATTCATCTTTTGAGTGTAGACCAGCACTAATCAGAGTACCGCATTAGTGCACGTAATCATAAAGCTTAACGGCGGCCGCGAGACTGACTGCGACCACGACCATTGCCACCGCGCCCACCGCCTCCTTGTGGGCGGCGCTTTTGCTGCACCGGCAAGGGGCTCTGCGGCTCGGGCAGTGTAGCTAATAAAGCCTCCGGGGGGACTTCGCTGGTAATCTTTTTGCCCAGTAACTCCTCGATAGCCGGCAAACGAAAAGAGTCGTCTTCGCAAGCAAAGCTCACCGAGCTACCACTGCTGCCAGCGCGCCCGGTGCGGCCAATACGGTGCACGTAATCTTCGGGTTCTTCTGGCAGGGTATAGTTAACAACGTGGGTTACATCATTAATATGAATCCCACGGCCGGCTACATCGGTGGCAACCATTACATTTAGCTTGCCATTTTTAAAGGCATCTAAGGTTTTGACACGCTTGTTTTGGTCGATTTCACCACTGAGCAAGCCAACCTTCACACCGTACGCATTCAGGTAATCGTAAAGTTTACGGCACTCGTCACGGCGATTTGCAAACACCATGGTCGAATCAAACCCCGTTGAATTCAGCAAGTTGTATAGCAGCGTGAACTTCTCGTCCCCTGCGACCATATACACGTGCTGCTCGACGTTATCGGTCGCGACAGATTCTGGCGCAATCTCTACATTTTTGGCCTCGTGCATCCATTGCTCCGACAGGCGTACAACCTCATCGGTAAATGTGGCCGAAAACATCAGCGTTTGGCGGTGGGTTTTGCGCGGTGTGTAACGCACGATTTGGCGCATTTGTGGAATAAAGCCCATGTCGAGCATGCGATCGGCTTCGTCTATCACCAACAATTCGACAGTATCGAGATGGACATCCTGACGCTCACGAAAATCCAGCATGCGCCCGGGTGTCGCTACGAGGATATCGACAAATTCGTTATGCAAATGATCGCGCTGCTTTTGGTAATCCATACCACCAACAAGCGTGTGAATTTTTAAGTCTGTGTATTTGCTAAGTAGCTTGGCGTCTTCGGCAATTTGAATCACCAACTCACGGGTAGGGGCCACAATTAAAGCCCTAGCCTCACCAGCATAACGCTCTTCTGGCGGCGGTGTTTTGAGCAGATCATCAATAACGCGAATCAAAAAAGCGGCTGTTTTCCCCGTCCCTGTTTGGGCTTTGCCCAGTACATCGTAACCGGCTAGGCTTAGCGGTAGCGATTGCGCTTGAATTGGCGAGCAGTGCTCAAACCCTAAATCATCAATAGCGCGCAACAATTGCGGCTCAAGGCCAAATTCGGCAAAACGCCTTTTTACCGCTGGGGCAGGCTCGGCCGCTACAGCTGGCTCAACTGCTGCGGTTTCAACGGATGCAGTGTTTGCAGTGGCGGCATCTTGGGCAGCCATTTGCGTATCTTGTTGAGAGGGGGTTGAATCTGTGCTCAAAGAAAAACCTACTGATAACGTGATAAAGCTGCCGAGTGTATCACGATTGCTTAAAAGGCCGTCACTCTAAGGTATTAAACTCGGCAAGCCATGCCCCAAAAACGGGTCAAAAATGTAAGCGTAAACCCCCTCCAACCCAGCATGCAATAAAGCTTAAATAATGTATTGCACGCGCGTGGATTGAATGATAAAAAGCGTGAAAACCCCAGCACGACTGAGCCTTCAGCCACTAAGCACTGGGTGCCCAAGCCATCTCAGCAGCAATTGCCCCGCGAGTGTCGCAAGCACAACGACTTACGCTCTCAGTTTCTTTTAGCTATTCATCACGGCTTGTCTACCAATGAACAAAACTTTAATTGTTACCGACGAATGGGACCTACTCACCAATGTCCCTGAAGTATGCGCTATTAGCTTCGAGCAATACCTTGCCGACTACCCTAAAGTTAACGAGCGCAAAACCCGCGTTATTAACCTTTGCGATACAGGCTTGTATTTAAGCCAGGGCTATTATTGCTCTTTGCTGGCAGAAGCGCGCCAACACGCGGTGCTGCCCAGCGTTAAAACAATTAACGAATTGCGCGAATTTGGTAATGGCGCACGCGCCACCTTTGCTCCACTTAAAAAGTATGGCCTGCATAATACCGATGCGGCTTTGTTTTCGCAGCCGCAATTAGTTTTTTTTGGCCGCAGTGCACACCCGCAATTAAGCGCTGTTAGCAAGCGCTTATTCCAACAATACCCAACCCCCATTTTGCGCTTAAGCCTTAGCCAAGAAGCCGACGGTATTACTGCATCGGTAGAACGGCTTGCCATTAACCAGCTTAACGATCAAGAAAAAACACGCTTTCGCGAGGAACTCATTCGCTATATGGAAGGCTCTTGGTTACGCTCGCCAGCTACGCGCACCTTGCGCTGGGAAATGGGCATATTAGTTAACCCAGACGAAGCCCACCCACCAAGCGATAAAGAGGCCATAAAACGCTTTATTAAAGCTGCAGCCAAACAAGGGATTCACGCGCAAACCATTACCGCAGCACAGGCAGAGCAAGTAGGCCAATTTGATGCTTTATTTATTCGTGAAACAACAGCCATTGACCACCATACCTACCGCATTGCAACGCGTGCCGAGCGCGAAGGCGTTGTTGTTATCGACGACCCAACATCCATCCTGCGCTGCTGCAATAAAGTGTATCTGCACGATGCTTTTAGCTATAACAACATACCGGCGCCGCGCACCCGTATTATTGCCTCGGCTAATGATGCGCAGCTAGACGAAATTGAAGCACTTTACGGCTACCCGATGGTATTAAAAATGCCTGAAGGGTCGTTTTCGATTGGCGTTTACAAAGTAAAAGATCGCAGCGAATTAAAACGCCAAGTCGAATCGCTACTTAAAGAAAGCGCCCTAGTCTTGGTACAGGAATATTTATATACCGAATACGACTGGCGCATTGGTGTGCTAAATGGCCGCGCAATTTACGCCTGCAAATATTTAATGGCGCGCGGGCACTGGCAAATATACAACCACGGTGCAGGCCAGCGTAATATCTCTGGCGGGTTTGAAACACTGCCTACATTTGAAGTCCCAAAAGCCGTATTAAGCGCCGCGCTAAAAGCGGCCAATATGATTGGCAATGGCTTATACGGTGTAGATATTAAACAACAAGGCAGACACGTCTATGTTATTGAGGTGAACGATAACCCCAGCATTGACCATAAAGTTGAAGATGCCTTTTTAGGCAACGAGCTTTACATGCAGGTAATGGCAGAATTTAGCCGCCGGTTAGAACAACGCGGCCGATAAGTAACAGCTATGTAACAACGGCTACTGCGGCAGTAGCCTGAATGTTAGTGCATAAAAAACAAGACAATCTCAACCGCAATCAAGATAATAATAATCCATTCTAAAAATGACGAGTGCTTATGGTTTTGCTCGCTCGCTAATATTTCGAGCAATTCGTGAATGGCTTCTAGCTTTCGATTTAATAGCTCTGTTCTAGGCACAAGTTCTAAATACTTTGCCACCTGCAAATAGTTAGCTTCTAGCTCGGGGTAATCCCAAAAAAACTCTGGCGTATCTAGCAAACCAAAATGCAATAAAATATCACTGCGGGTTTCAAATAATAGACCGCGCCGGCGGGCCAGCTGTTGGCGAGACAACGGAATTCGACCCGATGCAGCCAAGGTACGTGAAAGTGCTCGGTTTTCTAAAATAACGCGCTGTGCCTCTTCCTCTAAACCGTTTAATTTTACCGATTGCGCAAACGCATGGCTTACCGCTAAGCGCGCCAATACTTCGTGTGTATTTAACGCTAAGCGATCGGCATGAATGCGAAAAGTTGCTTCACTGTCGAGCGTAAATTGGTATTGCTCTGGCTTAACATCATTAACCGGCTCGTCAACCATTTGGTTTAATTGCATGCGTAGCTGCAAACCATCATGTTCGGGTACACCCCAAAAAACCGCGACGCCATAATCAAACAGCCAGACCTCACCTAAGGGTAAACTGATTTGCATAGCGTCTTTATAACGGCAACTTTTGTATTGTTCTAAAAGCTGCTGCTGGGTTTCTGGCTGCTTAAACTCACGCCCTAATACCCACAACTCAATACGGTCATGCTGAAATTCGATCTCGGCCACGCGGGGCTATCCTCTTAAAATATAAAAACAATGGGTAACATTGCCATAATGGCCAACGTCTGATGGTTTACAGTTATCGCTCTGTAGATTTATGTTTTACAGGCCTATGCACCACTACAGCTGCGCGCAATTTATCGCGGCCGTAGCTCGACATTTTTTCAAAATCATCCAAGGCAATAGGCACGTGTTGGCAGTCTAGGGCGGATTGTTCTTCTTCGTCTAAATCCGGGTCGTGAACATATAAACAACGTTCATCAACAGCCGTAATTAAAACCCAGTGCGGTGTTTTTTTATTATCCAAACGATAAGTACTAATAAGTACTAATACCGCATACCCTTGCGCTACAAATTTTTTAAGCGCGCAAGCATCCAACGCCGAGTAATGAATATTTAAACCCGCCTTAAGTGCTTTGCTTTTAAAGTCTGCATCCACATCGGCAATTAACGCTTTTTTATGCTCTACCCGAACACCACCAACAAATAAGGGTTCGTCAGTACTGATGTAGCACGCTGTAGCAAAACCGCGTTTATGTGCTGCCAAAGCAAGGCCTATAGGGTGGCAACCCCCGTGACCGGACGTCATAAAAATAGTGGTCGCCTCGCGCCAAATATCAAGCTCGGTGCTGCGGCTAGGTAATATGGCGACATCAAGACCTGCCATTGCCATCATTAAAGATGCTGGCCCACAAGTGAACTCTGTCGTTTGGCGATACCAAGGGGCAGGCAATACTTGGTGAGATTCGCGCGGGTGGCGAATGCGCTTTTGCATTCGCAGCGCATCTTCGGCATCTTCGTAATATTCGCTGTATTCACCAAACGTGCGGTAACCCAACTGCTGATACAAACCAATAGCGGCATCATTATGCTTGGCTACTTCAAGGCGCATAAATAACCGCCCTTTATCGGCGGCGCCCACTTCCAGCGCCATTACTAACCGTTTGGCAACGCCTTTGCCACGGCATGCGGGCAATAACGCCAAGGAATATAACCGTGCATGGCGCGTGCCTTTATGCAGTAATACCAAGCCGTAACCGGCAACCTCACCATTTAACTTGGCAACACAAAAAATGCCATTACTTGCACCCAGCCAATGTTTAATTCGGCGACGGCTTAAACGGTCGTGTTTGAAGCAAGTATTTTCGATGGCGATTAAGGCATCTAAATCAGCGGGTTCCGCAAGGCAAATAATCACCACTGCAGGAGGAGGTTCAATGCTTTTAGAGGGGGAATGCTTGCAGGTACAGCGTTCTTTTTGTTCAACTAAGGTCTACTCAATAACAGCAACACAGTGCTGAGAATGCCCAACTGTTAAGGGCGTTTTGCAACTTGCTATTTACGCCCTTCCCATGAATTTAGCAATGGTTTTTTGAGTAAAACGAATATTATTTTTTATTAGGCAAGGCGCAGCAGGTGCTAGTTGCAACAATAACCCGGCGAGCCGTAAATTAGGCGCCCTGCCATTCGTGCGGCTCGGCCATTAACGCCAAACTTAAAGAGCCTGGGCTGGCATAAATACCACCCGCTAAACTCATTACGCTTACCACTAACTGCACCTTGCAGTCGCGTGCAGAAGCTTCTAATTCGGCAAAGCCATTCATGGCTTTTAGCGCCTCAAGCGGGCCAGCATAATTAATAACAATAATGGGCGACAACAAGCCACGTACCAACTGAGAGCGCGCATGCGCAAACAATTGCGCGGCAGATTTATCAAAACCTTTTACCGTTGCTGCTCGGTAACTGCTGTCATTCACAATACATAATATTGGATGCACACCAATAACATTCGCTATTGCGGCTTGCGTCCAACCAACGGCTTTTTCGCCACGCTTTTGCGCACGTTCCAAGGCTGTTAATGGCGATTTAGGCAGCATATAGGTGTGTATTTTGCTGGATAAGGTATCCATTTGGCGGCGCACTATATTAGCCTCTTGCGACTTCAATAAACGCCGTAGCGTTTCTGCCACCATTAAGGCTTGGCCCGAAAAAATCGTTCGGCTATCCATTACCCTAACCGTAACCTTGCTACCTTCAGGCAATTGCGCGCGCACCTTAGAAACAGCCTCGTTGGCCTTGTTGTATGTCTCGCCTTGCATGCGGTTGACCGTTTGCACAAACACTTGCTCTGCACCCTCAGCAATGGCCTCATTAATGACTGCAGCAAAGGTCTCTGCGCTGGGCGGCTCCGTCGTTACGGTATTTTTGCGTTTGAGCTGCCCCGAGCGAAAAAACTCCAGCGATAACGCCTGATCGCAAGGGTCTGGAAACTCATCACCATTTATAGCGACGGAAATGGGAACGCGCTTAATATTGTATTTTTCAAGTAACCGTGGCGGTAAAGTACACGCCGAATCAACCACGATGGCTGTTTTATTCATTTCCATTAGCCCTAAAAACTCACAATATGTGTAAAAGCGACCAATTATACACCAATATGTTTATTGTGCCGCCAACTAAGCAGCGCAACCTAAGCATCCAATGTTTTGAGCAACACGCTAATTAGTCGTAAACTGCCTTCATTATCATAGACAATAAAAAGGAATCACGATGAACTGCACCAGCTGCAACCAAGGCACTCTCCAGCCGGCCTACCTCGATGCGCTCTTCCCTTGCCAAACATGCAACCACTGCGGTGGTAACTTGGTGTTTCTATCTGACTACCTTCGCTGGGTGAATAGCGAGCCTAGCGCACCGGTTGTCAGCGACATTGAAGTCGCTGCTACCGAAACCGAAAAAGCCATGCTGTGCCCACAAACAAAAACCCTGATGCTTAAATACCGTATCAGTCATAAGCTTGAGCATAAACTGGATCTCAGCCCAGCCATCAATGCCATTTGGTTAGACAAAGGCGAGTGGGAGCTACTAAAGCAAGAAGGCCTAGCTTTCGAGCTTAACGCTATATTCACCGATAGCTGGCAGAAAAAGATTCGCCAAGCCAAAACGCAAGAAACGCTAGAGGGCCTGTACGACAAAACCTTTGGTGAGCACTACCCCGCCATTAAAGCGTTTAAAGCACAACTAGACACATTCGATAATAAAGCCGAAGTCATTGCTTACTTGCTGGCCGACGACCCCTACAAGATTTAATCCGCCAACCAAATAGCACTAGCAAAGCGGCCCGTTACGGGCTGCCGCCTATAAGAATAAAACTGGGAATCATTCACTGTACAAGCCTGCCCGCCACTAATAGCGGTTACCCCTAATAACGCTAGCTGCAAGCGGGCAAGCGCATATAAGTTGGCAAAATAATGCGTAGGCTTGTGTGGGTTAGGCACGAAAGATTCAGCCGCGCAAGCTCCCAGCGCTTGCACAAAAGCCTTTTTAACTTCAGCCCCCACCTCAAAAGCCGCCGGCCCAATTGCAGGCCCTAAATAGGCCATCACGGTATCGCTAGCGTCAAAGTGCTGATGAGTCTTGAGCAATACTCCTGCCGCCAAGCCACGCCAGCCTGCGTGAACTGCCGCTACGCGAGTACCCTGCTGATTACATAGCAGCACCGGTAAACAATCGGCGGTAAGCACTGCACACGCTAAATTAACCTGCGAAGTAGTACATGCATCGGCTTGCGGCGCAGGCAATGCGCAGGTTTCGGCACTGGCTTGCACAACATCAACCCCGTGCACTTGCTCTAACCATTGCCAATAAGGAACCTTTAGCTGCTGGGCTAATGCATCGCGATGGGCCTGCACCCGAACAGCATCATCACCAACATGCATCGCCATATTGTAAGCGCCATAGGCAGTAGCATCGGGTACCGCCAGTGTTATCGCCGTACGCACATTGGCAGGCGCCGTCCATTGCGGGAAAAGCAAAGGCATTTCGCTTCCAACACCCGCCGCCTTATTGTTAGACATTGCCTTGTTTTAACACCTCAAGTAGATGAGTAAAATCATCCGGCAAGGGAATTTCCCATTGGCATTGCTCACCGGTAGCAGGGTGAATTAAGCCTAGCGCCTTAGCATGCAAGGCTTGCCGGCCGAACGAGCGCACACACTCTAATACCGAATCATCAATTTCAGAAGTCTTCAAACCGCGCCCGCGGTATGTGGCATCACCTACCAGCCCCAAACCAATATGCGTCATGTGGACGCGAATTTGGTGGGTGCGGCCCGTTTCAAGCTTTAATTCCACCCATGTAAAATGTTTAAAGCGCTTGACGATTTCGTAATGGGTGATGGCTTCTTTGCCGGCATCGCTTTCGGAATCCACCACCGCCATGCGCGTTCGGTGTTTAGAGTCGCGCCCTATGGGCGCGTCTACTGTGCCACCGCTGAGCAAAGTCCCCGATAATACTGCCGCGTAGCGCCGCGATACCGTACGCGCCTGCAATTGCTGCACTAAGTGGTTTTGCGCTTGTAACGTTTTAGCCACCACCATTAAACCGGTTGTGTCTTTATCTAGCCGGTGCACAATACCCGCACGCGGAATATGCTTGGAATCTGGATAACGGTACAAAAGCCCATTTAACAAAGTGCCGGTATAATTACCTGCCGCTGGGTGTACCACCAAGCCGGCCGGCTTATTGATAATCAATAAGTGGTCATCTTCAAATACCACATCAATTGCGATATCTTCAGGCTGCCAGTCGTTAACATCGGCCAAGGTCGCCTCCAAAGCCAGTTGTTCCCCGCCGGCTAATTTGGCATTCGACTTCCTTACACTGCCATTGACCGTCAACTCGCCGGATTTAATCCAGCCTTGTAATTGCCCCCGTGAATAATCAGGGAACAACTGCGCGGCAATCGCGTCCAACCGCTGCCCTTTGGACTCCATCGAGACTTTGGCTTGCTGGGAAATTTCTTGCATCATTGAGTTATTACCTGCTACTGGCTAAACTGCGCCCTCGCCGCCCGAGGCTGGGCGCAAAAAAACGCACATAATGATACAGAGCACGACTGAATGCGAGCACACCTTATATTTATACTGGTTAGCGCCCTAGCGCTTGGGGCAACATTGACCGGCTGCGCCTCTAACGAGGAAAAAGACAAAAGCACCGAACAACAGCTGTACGAGCGTGCCCAGCGCTCATTGGACGGTAAGAATTGGCAGGCGGCTGTATCAGCCTTAGAGCTGCTCGAAGAAAACTTCCCCTTTGGCACCTTTGGCGAACAAGCACAACTCGAGCTGATTTATGCTCACTACCAATCGGGTGATTATGAGCTTTCCATTGCCAATGCCGATCGCTTTATTCGCTTACACCCACAACATCGCCATGCCGATTACGCCTACTATATGCGCGGGTTGGCCAGCTTTAACAAAGAAAGCTCGTTAGTGGGTTCAATTTTTGGCATGGATAACACCAGCCGCGACCCAGGCGCAGCGATTAATGCATTCAACATGTTATCTGAGTTTGTAACCCGCTATCCAAGCTCCGATTACGCTGTCGATGCCCAGCTTCGCATGGTTTATTTACGCAACCTTCTTGCTCGCGGCGAAATTCACATTGCCAACTATTACTTTAGCCGCAAAGCGTACCTTGCCGCTGCCGCACGGGGCCGCGCCGTTGTCGAAAACTACCAAGGCTCGCCCGCCGTACCCGACGGTTTAGCCTCTTTAATTCAGGCTTATCACATGCTGGGGCAAGACGAGCTTGGCGTAAACGCTATTAAAGTCTTGCGTGAGAACTACCCCGAGTACCCAGCCCTTAACGAAGACGGCAGCTTTAACTACAACTATGCAGGCCAGCTAGACAAGAAAAACTGGATTAGCTACCTAACCCTTGGGCTATTTAACAAGCAGCTAGAAATTGGCTTTGATACCCGCGACATTTACAACAGTATGTACAAAGATAAAAGCCAACTCGAAAAAACTGACGCGCCACGCCCTACCGAATAATTGAACATGCGATACAATCCAATAGCGGATGAAATACGTAGCTAACTAAAAGCCCGCCGACGCGGGCTTTTTTTCGCCCACTTAACGCCAACACGCTCAAAGACAGGAATATTCGAATGCCAAATACCGTCTACGATTTTGACATCACGCTTCTCGATGGCCAGGTTTTGAAACTAGCCGAGCTAAAAGGCAAAGCCATCCTTATTGTTAACACCGCCAGTAAATGCGGTTTTACGCCACAGTACGAAGGCTTAGAGACACTGCACAAACAATACGCAGAGCAAGGCTTAGCGATTATTGGTTTCCCCTGCAACCAATTTGGCAGCCAAGAACCCGGTAGCGCCGAAGACATTGGGCAGTTTTGCTTAAAAAATTACGGCGTGAGCTTCCCTATCAGCGAGAAAATAGACGTTAACGGCCCCAATACTGCGCCGCTATTTACCTACCTTAAAGAAAAAGAGCGCGGCATTTTAGGTAGCAAAGCCATCAAATGGAATTTCACCAAGTTTTTAATTAACAAAGAAGGCGAAGTATTAAAACGCTACGCTTCGGCGACTAAGCCTGAGGCGTTAAAAGCCGATATTGAAAAGGCTCTTTCGGCTTAACGTAAGTACGGGGACTAGGCATTCAGATTTTACATGTAGAAAAATCTGTTATTACCCATTGCGCTGCACGCGCTGTTTGGATATGGGGTGACCATCATTTCGCACCCACCTGAATAGTTACGATTTATAAATATATCCATATCATCGGCCTATTTCTGAATAAAAAGCCCTTAGCCAATGCACACTCATCACACCTACTACGCGCTGGAAATTCATCAAAAAAGACCGGAATCCGGCCATGCGAAAATTCGCTGCCCAACATATTTTAACGACTAACGGATTAGCGATAGCACCTAATTTAACCGATAAAACTTGAAACTTTACACGATATGCCAAATACCACTGGCATTACGCCAGGCGCCTTTGTAGTCCATCCCCATACCGAACACGTATTCATCAGGCACTGCCATTGCGGCTGAGTCAACTTTATATTTTTGAGGTTTTCGGTTGTGCTGTTTATCGACCATCACCGCAGAGTAAACTCGCTCTGCGCCTTGTTCCATAGCCCAAGCGGCAAGGTATTCGAGTGTTTTACCCTCATCGAAAATATCATCCATTAACAAGACGGTTTTGTTTTTTAGCGATAGTTCAGGGCGTGTGATCCAATGTAACTCGTCACCGCCTTGCGTGGTGTTGCGATAACGCGTTACCCGAATGGCATCTAACGATACTGGCATAGTTAGTTTAGGTAATAACAAGCCCGAATACACCATGCCACCATGTAACACACACAAAGCGACCAATGGCGTTTTAGCTAAGGTACGATTTATTTCCTCAGCTTGTATGGCAACAGCATCAGAAACTTGCTGCTCGGTATACAATTGCTTCGATTCCGGCCATGCAATGTTATGCCCCATTAGCAGCATCTCCTTTAGAGGCCTCATCTGGCATTGAATTTACTGTTACGCCATTAGGGATATGCAAGGTTGATGTCGGGAATGCGCACTCAGCGCCGTGCCCTTCGATAATATTAATAATTTTCAGCATCACATCCTGTTTAATTTCGTGAAACTCCACCCACGCCGTTGTTTTGGTAAAGGTGTAAATAAAGAAGTCGAGCGAACACGCATTAAATGCATTGAAGTTCACGATCAACGTTTGATCTTGCGCGATATCTTTATGCGAGCGCAGCATTTTTTTAACATCTTCGACAATCACCGGCATTTTGTCGGCATCATCGTAACGAATCCCAATGGTTTCTTTTATGCGGCGATTGAGCATACGAGATGGGTTTTCAACAGATATTTGAGTAAACGTCGCATTGGGCACGTAAAGTGGCCGCTTATCAAAAGTTCGGATACGGGTTAAACGCCAGCCGATATCCTCGACGGTACCCTCGATATTTTTATCCGGTGAACGCACCCAATCGCCGACAGCAAAGGGGCGATCCAAATAAATCATTAGACCACCAAAAAAATTAGCCAATAAATCTTTTGCTGCGAAACCAACCGCTATACCGCCAATACCACCAAAGGCTAATACCCCTGAAATGCTATACCCCAAAGACTGAAGCATAACCAGTGCCGAGGTAATAATGGTTGAGACACGCAACAATTTACCAATCGCCATGGCAGTGGTTTGATCCATTGGCTTACGCGAATACTCAGGGTCGACCAAGTTGCGCTCAGCCCGTTTAATAAAACCAACCACGAACCATACAATAATCACTATCGAACCCACTGTACGTGCAGGCGCGATCATACTGAGTAAACTGACTTCCGTTTGCGCAGCCGCTATGCCTGCAGCGTAAGATAAGCCCAACACCCACACCATCCATTTAGCAGGACGCAAGAGCGATTCAAATAACGCATCATCCCAGAGGCTTTTTGTTGCAACGCTGCGCGAAACCAGCTTAGTGAGTGCACGCGACACCACAAACGCAACAATCAACGTCACTGTTACCACTAAAAAAACTTCGATAATCCATAAATAATCATGGGCTACAAATTGTGCCAACCACGACTTTACTGCATCCTCGTCCATTGTTTTGCTCCTCAAATAAACTTAATCACTAGTATCCGCCAGCATCATTAATGGCGCTCGTTAATTTCTTGCAGTGCCTGATGTGTGGCCAGCCACTGCTGTGAACGCTGCAACGTTTGCCAATTAAAGCCTTGCTGCGCCCTTGCTTTCACTGCGCTGAGTTTACGAATTAACGGCTCTTGCGCACGAATATTGGCGCTTTCAAAACCTTCGATCAACTCAATCGCATCATCAGGTTGATTGCATAACAATACCATCGAACAACCCGCGTCCATTGCAGCAATTCCTCGCTCGATTGGACCACCGGCAACCTTTGCCGCCTCCATCGATAGGTCGTCGCTAAAAATAGCACCGCTAAACTGTAACGCATCTCGCAAAATACCGTGCAACCAGTCGGCCGAAAAACCCACAGGGCTATCACTCACACAAGGAAATACCACATGCGCCGGCATCATGCCCTGTAATTTAGGCGCTAAGTCGATAAACGGGTATAAATCTGTTGCTTTAATTTCATCAAAGTCGCGCTCATCAACGGCAATCTCTAGGTGGGTATCGCCAACAACACCACCATGCCCAGGAAAATGTTTTCCCACTGCTGCCATACCGGCTATGGCCAAGCCAGCAATAAAGTGATTCGCATGCTGCGCCACTTCTTTAGGGCACTCCGAAAATGCGCGATCGCCAATAACATTGCTTTGCGGATTAAAGCGATCAAGTACAGGCGCAAATGTAAAGTCCAAACCCAACGCCATTAATTCCTGTGCCATTAATGTTGCCGAGGCTGATATTAAACCTGGTGCGCTTTGCGCGAGTTCATGCATAGAGGGGATGCGGGTAACACCATTGCGAAAGCGCTGAACCCTGCCGCCTTCATGGTCAACAGCAATAAGAATTTCGTTTTTACATTCTCTAATTTGCTTGTTTAGCTCTATCAATTGTAAAGGGTTATCGTAGTTGCGCGAAAATAAAATCACCCCGCCTACTTGAGGGTGCGCTAAAACTTCGCGCTCTTCTAGCGTTAGCGTCATACCGGCAACATCCAACATAACGGAACCTAAAGCCATAACCTACCACCCTAACTTTCAACGATTATTTTTTACACTTACGGATTTTGTATCTCAGCGACAGGCGCAGCAGCATCCACGATTTGATCGCTTTGTAACATACCAGTCATTGCCGGCACTAAATACTTAAGCATTTCATCAATAGGGATATCCTCTGGGTTTTTCCCAAGCATCGCTACAATCGATTCAAAACTTGAAAGGGTAAATAAAGACGCCCCCAGCATAAAATTCATGCGCCAATAAAACTGCATGTAATCGGTATTGGGAGCGGCCACCTGCAACAGTTTAGTTAAACGAGCCAACGTACCACCAAAACGCTCGGAACAATGCTGCCGCAAGTGCTCTTGTGATTGGGTGTAAGCCAACGTCATTAAACGGGCGAAGCGCTCTGGACGCTCATTCACTTCGCGTTGCGTAGCGACAAAGGCACCGCCGGCAGCCAACAACACATCGCGTACACTTGGGGACTCGCGATCTAGCTTATCCAAGTTGTTTTCTAACGCTTTACAAAACGGGTCTAAAAAGCGTGTGAAAACAGCTTGAATTAACGCTTTTTTTGAACCGAAGTGATAATTAACGGCCGCCAAATTAACGTCAGCCATACAGGTAATCGTCCGCAACGATGTTTCGGCAAAACCGCGTTCTGCAAATAGCACCGTTGCGGCATGTAAAATTTTATCGACTGTTTCGCTATTGGCCATATTCTTTCCTTTACACCCTAAAACGAGGAAATACCCCCTACGGTGTGTGATTAATCATGAATAGATAAGCAGCGGCTGCACTAATCAACGTTTGAATAGCACAACGTTAACCCTGAGTTAGCGTTTCTAACTCTTCACTTTTGAGCATCCATTCCTCTTCACACATCTCCAACTTTTCACTAATTTCAGCTTGGCGTTTTAGTGTTTTTGTTAATGTCTCGCCACCTGTGGTATAAATATCAGGGTCTGACAGCTCCTGCTCCACCGCGGTTAAGCTTTGCTGTAGTTTATCGATTTCTTTTTCAAGTTTTTTTACGGCATTGGTTAGCGGCTTTAATTGTGCGCGCATCGCTGCGTTATTTTGACGCTCGGTTTTCTTGGTGTTTTTATCTTGTACCGCGGTTGTTTCAGTGGGGCTTTGCCCCCCTGTGGCGCTGGCACTTTTAGTGGTTAACCAGGTTTCGTAATCGTGAAGATCGCCATCAAACAAACTCACCTTACCGTCATCAACCAGCAAAAACTCTTCTACTGAATTACGTAGTAAATGCCTATCGTGCGACACTAAAACAACCGCGCCATCAAAACCTTGTAACGCTAAAGTTAACGCGTGGCGAACTTCCAAATCCAAGTGGTTCGTCGGTTCATCCAGCAATAACAAGTTAGGCTTTTGCCAGGCTACAATCGCCATCGCTAAACGCGCTTTTTCACCACCAGAAAAGTGCTGAATGGTTTCGAAGGCTCTATCGCCTTGAAAATCAAAACTGCCTAAAAAATTACGGACTTCTTGCTCAGAGGCTTTAGGGCTTAAACGCTGTAAATGCAAAGCGCAGGATGCATTCATATCTAACGCTTCTAATTGGTGTTGATTAAAATAACCAATACGTAAGTGTGCACCTTCAACCCTATCCCCAGCTAACAATGTTGATTTAGCGCCACCCTCACCAACTAGCGTTTTCATTAAGGTAGATTTACCCGCGCCATTGGCACCCAACAAGCCCAAGCGCGAATTGCCATGAATACTCAGCTGTACTTTTTTTAGCAGCACTTTATTGCCATAACCCAAGTCGGCATCGCTTAGGGTAATTAGCTGCTGAGGAATGCGCTCTGGCGTCGGAAAACGGAAATTAAATGGCGAGTCAATATGGGCGGGAGAAAGCTGCTCCATGCGCTCTAACTCTTTAAGCCGGCTTTGCGCCTGCTTGGCTTTAGTAGCTTTGGCTCTAAAACGGCGAACAAAACTTTCAATTTCAGTAATGCGCTCTTGTTGTTTTTCAAACGCTGCTTGCTGCTGCGCTAAACGCTCAGCTTTTTGCCGCTCGTAAGCGCTGTAATTACCGCTATAACTGATTAACTGTGTATTTTCAAAGTTAGCAATGCCCGTAACCACGTTATCTAAAAAATCTCGATCGTGAGAAATAATTAATAACGTGCCTTGATATTGCTTTAATCGCTGCTCAAGCCAAAGTGTTGCATCTAGATCTAAGTGGTTTGTCGGCTCATCGAGTAACAATAAATCGGAGCGACACATTAATGCTTGTGCCAAATTTAAGCGAATTCGCCAACCACCGGAAAAGTCGGATACTGGACGGGCACCATCGGCTGCGCAAAAGCCCAGCCCGGCAATTAATTGCATCGCCCTAGCCGCTGCGGTGTAACCGTCAATGTGCTCATATTGCGCATAGAGGTTGGCGAGCTTTTCGCCGTCATCGCCCACTTTGGCTATTGCTTGCTCGATAGCTCTAAGCTCGGTATCGCCATCTTGCACATAGTCTAAGGCCGTGCGTTCTCCGGCCCCAACTTCCTGCGCCATATGTGCGGTTTTCCACGCGCTAGGCACATGTAAGTCGCCTGCATCAACCGCCAGCTCGCCTATTAATAATTTAAACAGGCTGGATTTACCGCTGCCATTCGCGCCAATAACACCTAGCTTCTCACCAATATGGACCGTAAGCGATGCTTTTTCTAACAGAATTTTATGGCCGCGCTGTAGGCTCGCTTGCGTTAATTTAATCATGCGTTGTAGTGATCAAGGGAAAGTAGTTCAATTTTATAACCGTCTGGATCTTCAGCAAAGGCTAATACCGCCGAGCCATGCATCATGGGCCCCGCTTCGCGCACGATTTTACCGCCGGCGGCTTTAATGGCCGCCGCCGCGGCATAAACATCTTTTACGCCGATTGCAATATGGCCATAGCCATCACCAAGTTCGTAATTTTTGGTATCCCAATTATGGGTTAATTCCAATACCGTACTGCTAGCTTCATCATCATAACCAATAAACGCCAGTGTAAAGCGCCCATCCGGGAAATCTTGTTTACGCAACAGGCGCATGCCCAATACATCCACGTAAAACGCGAGCGACTTATCGAGATCCCCCACTCGCAGCATGGTATGTAGTAAACGCATAATAATTCCTTAAATAAACTAATGATGATTTGGGTGATGAGGCATTGCGTGATCTAGACCATTCGCTTCACTATCGTCAACGCTGGAGTGGTCATTGTGCTCGATATGATGCGATGTATCGTGATGTGAAGCCCCCTGATGAGAAGTGCTCTGATGCAAAGTACTGTGGTGTGAATGCCCCCCAGCGTGGTGAGAATGGTGATACCAAGCGACAGCGATTGTCCAAATGCCAAAAAGAATAAAGCACCCAGCCAACCCCATTTTAAACCACCGCCGCGCCAACCATTTGCGCACCCACGATGCCGCCAAGCCGCCGGCAAATACCGCTGGCAAAGTGCCTGCACCAAACGCTGCCATTGTTAGCGCGCCCTCTGTCACCCCAGGCTGGGTTGCCGCCAACACTAAAACCGAGTACACCAAACCACAGGGCAACCAACCCCAAAACGCCCCCAGCAACAATGCCTTAGGCACAGTATAAACGGGCAATAAACGCTGACTTAGTGGCTGAATATAACGCCATACTTTTTGCCCACCGCGCTCAAGCACCGTTATACCGGTCCAAAGCTCTGCTTGGTAAAGCCCGGTTGCAATTAACAACAAACCCGCGATAGTTCGCGCTAACGGGTAACCGCTATCAAAAATTGCATTCTGCCCTAACGCCGCCAAAGCCCCTAACAAGGCATAACTGCCGATACGGCCAATGTTATACGCCAGCAACAATGCAAAACGGCGAGCGAGTTTTTCTGCGGGAATAGCATAGGCCAATGCTGCAGCAAAACCGCCACACATTCCTAAGCAGTGTCCGGCGCCAAGCACCCCGAGAAGTAAGGCTGATATTACAGCTTCAATCACAGCCGCGGCTCACCTTTTGTGTCCAGTGCAGACTTAGCCGCGCGCGCGCGATTAGACTCAATGTCGTCGTCATCAAACAAAATGCGATGCCCTTCTGTATCAAGATCATCGTATTGACCAGATTTGACGGCCCAAAAAAACACGGCAACGGCGACGGCAACAATTAAAATAGCAATGGGAATCAGCAGATAAAGACTTTCCACATGCGCCTCATGAATACAAAAGCGCGCATTATACTCAAACTGGGCGGCAACGCGTTGCCAATCACCCTTTTCTTATCGGGCATTGAGGTAGCCTAACGGCAGCAAGCCTTAAAAAGCCGTAGCGCGGGGCCAACGACTTTATTTACTGCTATGGAACTGAAAGCGCGGGCGCACTAGCTTACCCGCGCAGCATCGAAGCCTTCTGATAAAACCTCAGCAACCGAGGCGATCTCGTAGAAAGTATCTACGCTAGGGTCGGTTTCGGCTTTG